>NZ_ATUZ01000013.1:300000-586626 GCF_000420465.1 Desulfovibrio desulfuricans DSM 642
GCGTGCCGATATGCAGGGCGTAAAATGAGGTGTTGAGCGAGGGCGGAACCTGCACCACTGACGCCAGATACGGGGCCGACATGGCAAAGAGCATAAGCCCAAGCGGCGTGGCGAATACCAGCGGAATCTCCTGCCGCAGCTTGGCCCAGGCGGCAATGCCGCAGAGCACCACAAACCAGGCCATGAGCTGAAAGTACGCGCCAGCGCTCAGGCCGCCGGGCAGGACCTTGTGAAAGCCCAGAAAGAGCATGAGCGTCTGACAGGCAAAGCCCGCCAGCGCCACGCTACAGCCTATCTTGCGCCACAGGGCGCTGCGCGCGGCAATGCCCGCAAGCCCTGCAACACTGGCAGAGCCATAGAGCAGCAGGGTTACGGCGGTGGAAAATTCAGGGGAGATCATGGAGCAACTCCGCTATATTGGCGTGCAGTGCGGGCGGAAGCGCCGCCTGCAAATAACGCGTACAGTTTTCATGGTCGTGTTCTTCCAGCCACTGTTGCAGAGGTGATTCTGCCAGCTTGCGGAACAATCTGGTATTCTGCCCTGTATCGTGCCCCAAGGCAAGAACCAGTGGCCGCAGCCGACCCATCAGGGTTGCCATGCGCGAACGCGGTTCAAGCCAGCGCTCAAGTTCGCCCTTCCAGCGGCGGGCCAGCGCGGGGCTTGCCCCGCCAGTGGAAAGCGCCGCCGCGAGCGGGGCGCTGCGGGCCACCGCTGGTACCTGAAAACAGCCTTCATCCGGATTGCTTACGCTGTTGCACAAAATACCCGCAGCAGCGCACAGGGCGGCAATGCGGCTGTTTTCTGCAGCGCTGCCCGTGGCGACAAATACCAGCCCGCAGCCATTGAGGTCGGCAGCCTCGCAGGCGCGGCGTTCAAAGCGTACCCTTGGGTCGCGCAGCAGTTCCGCCGCTTCCGGCGCTGATTCCGGCGCAGGCCCGGCAAGGTCGAGCACCAGCACGGATGCCGGATTGCAGGCCAGCAGGCCGGAAAGTTTGCGTTGTCCCACCTGACCAAGGCCCACCACCAGACAACGGATGCCTGAAAGCGAGATAAATATGGGGTAGAGCGGGGCGGGGGGCTGTTGTGCGCGCATGTGTGATCCAGATGGTGAAAGAAGCTTGAAGGTGAGCATACAGCAGCGCGAAATATTTTGCAAAGGGCCAGCGCTCCACCGTATTTGCGCAGCTCCGATTGTTGTGCAGCGCAGCTGCGCCGCACATTGCTTGCCTAGGTGGCCCGATTGCCTTAGATTGTGGGCAATTGGCAGTTTTACGCATGCTTGCGGCTATTGACTGACTACTGCCATCAACAACCATACGGAACGACATGCCCAAATTTTTGGTCATACAGGCGGCACGCTTTGGCGATCTGGTGCAGACCAAGCGCCTGTTGTTGAGCCTGGCCTTGCGCGGCGAGGTTCATCTTGCCGTGGATGTCAGCCTGGTTCCGCTGGCCAGGGTGCTCTATCCCTTTGCCGAGCTGCACGCCCTGTCGGTGCACGGCAGGCCCGAGGCAGAAGCGCTGGCGCGCAACACCGCTTTGCTGGTCCGTTGGCAGGGCTTGCCCTTTGAAGCCGTGTACAACTGCAATTTTTCCGGCACTACTGCGGCCCTGTGCCGAGTTTTTGAGGTGGAACAGGTTCAGGGGTACCGGCCAGAGGCCGGGGGCATTTCGCGCTCGCCCTGGGCGCGTCTTGGCTTCCGCCTCAGTGAGCGGCGCGCGCTGGCAACGATGAATCTTGTGGATTTTTGGGCGCATTTTGCACCAGAGCCGGTTGAGCCCCGCAGGGTCAACCCTGCGGCGACCCCCGGCGGGCGAGGGCTCGGCGTGGTGCTGGCAGGGCGCGAATCGCGCCGCTCGTTGCCCGTGCCCGTGCTGGCCGAGGTGGTGCGCACAGCCTTTGGGGCATTGGGCGGCCCGCGCATTCTGTTGCTGGGTTCAAGGACGGAGCAGCCCGCTGCCCGTCAGCTCATGCGGCATTTGCCCGGCAAGATGCTCGACAGGGTTGAAGATTGCAGCGGCAAAACAGACTGGCCCGCCCTTGTGGACGCCGTAGACGAGCTGGATGCGCTGATCACGCCCGATACGGGCATCATGCACCTTGGCGCGCACCTTGGCGTGCCTGTGCTTGGTTTTTTTCTCTCTTCAGCCTGGCTGCACGAAACCGGGCCATACGGCGAGGGCCATCATGTGTGGCAGACGGCGCGCTCCTGCGGGCCGTGTCTTGAAACCGCCCCTTGTCCCTACGATGTAGCCTGTGGTCAGCCCCTGGCGCAGGTGGAGCTTTTGCGCTCCATTGCCGCAGTACTTGCCCGTCTAAAATCGGGCGCGCCCTTTGCCGCCGCACAGGCGGAATCATGGCCGCCCCTGCCAGCGGATTTGCAGTTGTGGCGCACGGGCATGGACTCCTTGGGCACGCTGCCGCACCTGCTCGCGGGAAGTGACCCGCATGCGCAGGAGCGCAGGCGCGTGCGCGATTTTCTGGCTGCGCGCCTGCATCTGCCCATGCCGGACGAAAGCGCCGCTCTTGCCCCGCAAGCTCCGAATCTTGACGAATGGCTTTATAACGATGCGGACTGGATGTTGCCGCCAGGGAGATACTGCTGATGCCCGCCGCTCCTCTGCGAATTCTTGTGGTGCTGCCCATGTACGGCGGCTCGCTGCCCATCGGCCGCTACTGCGCCAGCGCCCTCAGCGGGCTGGGGCACAGCGTGCGCGTGTTTGAGGCTCCCTTGCTGCATCCGGCCTTTACCGGGCTGCGCGGCCTTGGGTTGGCCCCGACGCAGACTGCCCAACTGGAAAATTCTTTTTTGCAGGTGGTTTCTCAGGCCGTGTGGGCGCAGGTTCAGGCGCAGGAGCCGCATCTGGTGCTGGCCCTGGCGCAGGCTCCCATAGGGCGCAGCCTGTTGCAGCGTTTGCGCAGGTCGGGCGTGCGTACAGCCATGTGGTTTGTGGAAGATCACGAGGTTTTTGATTACTGGAAGGCCTACGCACCACTGTACGATGTTTTTGCCGTTATCCAGAAAGAGCCTTTTTTATCCATGCTCTCGGGCATCGGGCAGGGCAATGCCCTGTATCTGCCGCTGGCGGCCCAGCCGGATTTCCACAAGCCACTGGAGCTGACCGAGCAGGAAAAGCGCGAATATGGGGCCGATATCGGCTTTCTTGGCGCGGGTTACCCCAACCGTCGGCTGGCTTTTCGTCAGCTTGTGGGGCGTGATTTTAAAATCTGGGGGTCGGACTGGGACGGCGAGAGCCTGCTTGCGCCCCACGTGCAGCGCGGCGGCGCGCGCATTGATGCGGATGAGAGCGTCAAAATCTACAATGCCACGCGCGTCAACCTGAATCTGCACTCGAGCCTTGGCACTGCGGAGCTTGTGAGCAAGGGTGATTTTGTCAATCCGCGCACTTTTGAACTGGCGTGCATGGGGGCCTTTCAGCTTGTGGACAGGCGGGCGCTCATGCCCGAGCTGTTTGCGCAGGATGAACTGGCAACCTTTGGCACGCTGGAAGAATTTTACGCGGGCATTGAGTATTTTCTGGCCCATCCGGACGAACGTCATGCCTTTGCCGCCTGCGCACGGGAGCGGGTGTTGCGCGATCATACGTATGAGCAACGCATGGCCGCGCTGCTCGACTTTGTGGAGCAGCGCCTCGGCCCCTGGCCGGTGGAGCTGGGTTCTTCCGGCGGCATGCCGTCCGATGTTGAGGCCGTGCTTTCGCCCGAGATTCGCAGGGACATGGCGGCGATGTTGCAGGGGCTTGGCCTTGGCCCCAATGCCGGATTTGACGATGTCATCAATGCCTTGCGCGCCCGTAGCGGCGTGTTGACAGAAACCGAGGCTGCCCTGCTGTTTCTCGATGAATGGCGCAGGCAGTACGGCAAAAAATAACTTTTCAATATCGTTGCATAATTCCTTGTGCGCCATGCCCGGTTTTGCCAGCAGCGCGCAGATACGAAAAACCCCGCCGTGGAGGCGGGGTTTTTACGTCATATCCATGCGGCAATTAGCCGCTATTGCACAATATCGGTCATGGATGGGGGCAGGGTGATTTCCGTCATGTTGAGGTAGAAGGGCAGCATGATGGCAACTGCCAGCACCAGCGCGGCCAGCAGGGTGATCTTGTGGCGCATGGGGGTGGCGCTGCGGGCCACGAATGTCCAGAGCAGGGCCGGAACAAGCCAGAGCAGCAGCTCTGCGCTTTCCATAATGGCGTCAGTGGCGGTAAACGTGTCGTTTTGCCAGGCGTTCTGCACGTCAAACACCGAGGATGCCAGCAAAATAACCCAGAAAACAGCCCAGGCGTTGCGCGCCCATGTGGCGCACCAGGGGAGCATGGTATTGTAGTGGTCGCGGCCAAAGTCGTCATATTTGCGGCGCAGCACAAGCCAGAAAGCGCCCATGCCGCCAGCCACGGCCAGCATCAGGGGCAGCGACCAGAAAAGGGCGCACCAGAAGGGGGTTCCAAAACCGGGAACATAAATGTGCCCAAGGGTCAGCAAGTCCGCATCGGGGCGGGCCAGTGCCGTGAGCAGGCGAGCCGCAGCCAGGGACGCCACGGTGGCGATGATGCCCTGAATGCCGCTGACCACGCCCATGCCCACATGCAGCATGGGCAGCTTGAGCAAGAATTTCCACAAGGCAAAATACATGCTGTTGATAAGCACGGCCAGACCGAGCATGATCCAGCTCATTTCAACCATGAAGTCGGAGATGGAGTCGGGCGTATAGGAGCTTTGCGTAAAGAAGAGCCAGACCCTGCCGCAGATGAGCAGCGCCCAGCCAAGCAGCAATGAGAGCAAGGCCAGCTGGCGCGCGCATTTTTCATAGGAGGCGCGCTTGCGCGTAACCGCCAGCGCCCGTGCGGTGGCAGACATGAAACCCAGGCCCGCAAAGGCCAGCAGGGCCGCGAGCGGTAGGGCTATGCTCAGGGCGTCAAGGCCCATGCGCGCCATGGGAAAGGACTGTCCAAGATGCCGCAACGCGTCCATCCAAGTTGTCAGGGCCGCTGCCATTTCCTGGAAAAAATTCATCTGGCTTCGCCTCCGGTCTGGCTTGATGCCGGATAGGAACTGTTCATGCGGATTATTGCCGCCTTTTGCCTGCCGTGTTTCGGGTGAGCCACCTGTGCACGTGCGAATGAAGGCAAAATCCCGTTTGCAGCCGGGCGCAGGGCACACCAAAAGCTGCGGAACAGACTTTTTGATGCTGCGATGCTCCGGTTGTCCGTATCTGTTATGTAGTACGAGCGTGAGCAAGCCTGTTCTTGCCTGAAAAACGCTGCCGCTGCAAGAGTTCTTGAAATATGGCCGGGGTTGAGGCACAAGAAAGGTTGGCAGGTTGATGGGCTTGTGCGTTTGCAGTTCTGGCGGCTTTAGCAGCCGGGCAAGCGACAAGACCGGGCCGAAATTTTTTTGATGGGCGTCTGTTGCGGGCTTTTGATGCATTGAGCGATATTTCAACGCAAGAATGCTCTTGTGCTGGAGACCGGGATGAAAACACTGATTGTTGTGCCGTTGGCCTGCGTTGCGCTGGTTGCTGGCTGCGCTTCTTCTGACAAAATGCGTCAGGTGGAATCGACCAGCGAAACCAACCAGAAGCTGCTGCGCGAGACCGACCAGCGATTGCGTACGCTGGAGCAAAGCGTAAACACGCTTGATAGCCAGGTTGCCCAGCTCAATAACAGGGTTTACGAAGTGCGCACCCGTGGCGGACAAAAAACCGGCATGACCGTGGTGCCCATTATTCCGCCGCAGCCCCACAAAAGCGCTGTGGTTGCGCCTGCCCAGCCGGAAAGCGCCCAGCTTTCCGCACATGGCCCGGTTGCGGCAAGCTCTGAGCGCCCCCAAAGCCAGCCCGCAACCAACGCCGCATCGGCAAATTCCGCAACGCCCAACGCCCGTGCTATTGATCCCGCCGCCACAATCAGGCCCATTCCCGCTGCCGCCCCGCGTGAGACCGCCAGGGCCGAAGCCGAGGCCATGCCCAAAACTCCTGCGGCAAAGACCGCTGCACAGCAAAGCCCCGCAGAAAAGCCGCAAGCTGCCGCCAAGGGCGCGGCGGGGTCTGCGGCTGGCGGATCCGCTGCATCTTTTGCTCTGCCGCCCGAGTCGGCTTTGCCCCCTGCGGCTTCTGCCGCAAGCGGAAAGGGGGCGGTTCAGCCCATGCTGCCTCCCGTTGCCGCAGCCGGGGGCAATCCTGATGTTCCCGTGCCTTCTGTGCCGGTCTCTGATCTTGCTCTGCCGCCCGAGCACCCGGGGCTGGGCCTGCCGCCCCTGCCTGGGGATGCCGCCGCCAAAAACGGCGCAAAGGGCAAAGCTGCCAAAGCCGCTGCCTCACCTGCTCCTGCTTCGGCCCCTGCTTCTGCGGCAAGCGCTGCCGCCACGCCTGCTGTTTCGGCGCAAACCCAGCCCGCAGCCTTGCCCAAGAGCGGCAAGGGCGAGGAGGCCGCATACAAGGCAGCCCTGCAGCCTGCCATGTCTGGCCGGGCCGCAGACAGCATTGGACGTTTTCAGACATTTTTGCAGGAATATCCGCAGGGCCGTTTTGCCGCCAATGCGGAATACTGGATTGGCGAGGGATACTACGCCCAGGGAAAGTACAAGGATGCGCTGGCGCAGTTTGAAAAGGTCAACAGTCAGTGGCCGCGCCATCATAAGAATGCTGATGCCCTGCTGAAAACCGGCATGACCCTGAGCCGTATGGGCGACAAGGAAGGCGCCGCGCAGGCGTACAAAAAGCTGCTGTCGCAGTTTCCCAACTCAGAAGCGGCGGGGCTTGCCCGGTCGCGTGGTCTGGCCCGGTAAAATGGGCTGCACAGCGGCGCTGGGCCATACAGCGGTGGCGGCATGAGCCAGCCGTGTAAAACTCTGGCTGCAATGGACGAGGCCGCCCGCAAGGAATACTGGGCCAGCCTTGCCTTGCGGCACTGCCGTGGGCTGGGCGCGCGTTCTGCCGCACGCCTTGCACGGCACTTTGGCTCGGCCTACGCCGCCGTGCAGGCGCGCGAACTCTGGCCTGAGGCGGGCGTCAACAAGGGGCAGGCCGCCGAACTGGCTACGGGGTCGTGGCGTGTCACTGCCAGAGAAGAATGGGATCGCGCCCGCGATCTTGCCGCATCCATAGTCCTGTGGACAGACCCTGAATACCCCGTGCTGCTGCGCCCGGTTATTGACGCGCCCCTGCTGCTCTATTGCCGGGGTGATCTTTCCCTGCTGCAATCGCCGGGTTTTGCGGTGGTTGGCTCGCGTAAGGCCACCAAACATGGCAGGTCTGTGGCCGAATACATGGCGCGCTGCCTTTCGGCCTGCGGTATTGCCATTGTTTCCGGCATGGCGCTGGGCATAGACAGGGTTGCTCATGAGGCCGCGCTTGAGCGCGTTGGTCGCAGTATCGGCGTGTTGGGAACGGGCATTGATATGCTCTATCCCATTGGCAACATGACTGTTTTTGATGAAATGGAGCGCCGGGGCCTGCTGATCTCTGAATTTGCACCCGGCATGCTGCCGCATGCGGGCAATTTCCCCATCCGCAACCGCATTATTAGCGGGCTTTCGCTGGGAGTGCTGGTGGTGGAGGCCGCCCAGCGGTCGGGCAGTCTTATCACGGCGCGGCTGGCGCTGGAGCAAAACCGCGAAGTGTACGCCGTGCCGGGGCCAGCGCTGGATGCCCATTGCCTTGGCTGTCAGGATTTGGTGCGTCAGGGCGCGCATGCCGTATTCAGCGCGGAGGACGTGTTGCGCGATCTGGCGGAGCAGTTGCGGCCCTTTGGCATCAGCGAGGGCAGTGTTCCCGGTGAAGAGGAAGAACTGCTGGAGGATGTGCCTGCGCCGGAATCATCCAAGGCGGCAGGCACGCCCAGAGCGTCAGCACCCAGCGCAGCGGGCCGGGGCACCGCAGACAAGGGCGCGGCGGCTGGCAAACCCGGCAAGGCCAATGGGCAGGATGCCCCAACCGGGGAGCATGCCAGCGAAAATGCACCTATTATAGATGATGCCAGCAGCAATGCATGCAGCACAGTGCAGCCCCTCAATGAGGGCGAGCGCGCCGCTGCGGAAAACGCCGCTGCCGCTGATGGCAACGCTGGTCTGCTTGCGTATCTGCGTCAGCATGGCCCCACCCATGCCGATGTCCTGGCTGATGCCACAGGGTTGAGCGCTGCGGCAGCCAATGCCGCGCTTGTGGGGCTTGAGATGCTGGGCAAGGTGCGGCGTCTGCCCGGCGCGCGCTATGAGGTAACGGCATGAGCAGGGCGCAGGGCGGGCAAAAAGGCCCGGTCGGCGCGACCGCCAGCCAAAAGGCCGGGGGCGGTGCTGCTGCGGCCAAAACAACAGCGCGCAAAAAAACTGCGGGCAAGCAAACGCAAGGCTCGTTGACCGAGGCAGCCACGCCAAACACGCAGGAACAGGCCGCTGGCGGGCAACGCAAACCCGGCCCCGACCGGGCAAAGCTCTTTGTTGATACCTTTCTGGCCTGGATGGAAGTGCAGAAGGGCGCTTCGCCCGCCACGCTCAAAGCCTACGGCAGCGATCTTGCGCAACTCATCGAATTTTTGCGCGGGCAGGATGCTGACCTCGGAAGGCCTGAATCCGTCACCCGGCGGCACGTGCAGGCCTATCTGGCCTGGCTGTTCCGTCAGGGCGAGGCCAAAAGCTCCATGGCCAGAAAACTGGCGGCTGTGCGTTCATTCTTCCGTTTTCAACAGCGCAATGGTGTGGTAACAGAAAATGTGGCCGCACAGGTGCGCAATCCCCGGCAGGAAAAACGCCACCCCCGCGCTCTGAATGTGGACGAAACCTTTGCCTTGCTGGATGCGGAGCATGGGCAGGCCGGGACAGAGAGCGCCGAATCCGCGCGCCTGCTGTGCCGCGATCTTGCCCTGGCGGAACTTCTCTACGGTTCTGGCCTGCGCATTTCGGAGGCGCTTGGCCTCGATATTGATGATGTGCAGCTTTCATCGCGCGTGTTGCGCGTTATGGGCAAAGGCTCGCGCGAGCGGCTTGCGCCGCTTTCCGACACATCGTGCGAGAGCCTCAAGGCATGGCTTGACGAACGCCCGCTTCTGGCCCTGCCGGAAGAGCAGGCCCTGTTTGTGGGCTCGCGCGGTTCGCGCCTGAACCGCAGGGAGGCCGCGCGCATTGTGGAGCGCCTGTGCCGCCGGGCCGGGCTGGATTTTACAGTGTCGCCGCACAGCCTGCGCCATTCGTTTGCCACGCACCTGCTTTCGGCAGGGGCCGATCTGCGCAGTGTGCAGGAGCTGTTGGGGCACCGCAGATTGACCACCACCCAGCGCTACACGCAGGTAAGCCTTGAGCATTTGATGGAAGCCTACGACAAGGCCCATCCCAAGGCGACGAAAAAATAAAAAAATCACTAAGTCAAAATATTGTTTATTTTCATATAGATGTGTTTTGTGGGGTAGAGTGTTCACTAATCTGTTTCGGGTTTTTTTGTGCGAAGACCTTGGCATGGACAGGACTTTGTGCTAAAGAGAACAAAGCGGTCGTACTGAACCGCATACCCGAACAATACCGGAAGGAGAGACTGTCATGTCCGCATTAGTTATTGGTCACATGAATCCTGATACCGACAGCATCATTTCTGCCATTGCCGCCGCCGACCTGTACAGCAAGCGCGGTCTGGACGTTACCCCTGCCGCCCAGGGCGCGCCCACTCCTGAAACCGAATTCGTGCTCAAGAAGTTCGGTCTCACCGCTCCCCAGGTTGTTGCCGATGTGGCTGGCAAAAATCTGTATCTGGTGGACTATTCCGATCTGGCTCAGGCCCCCAAGGGAATGGATTCCGCCTGTGTGCTCGGTATCGCTGATCACCACAAGCTTGGTGATGTGACCACCTCCGCGCCCCTGGAAGCCTGGATCTGGCCCGTGGGCTGCACCTGCACCGTGCTGAAGAACATGTTTGACTTCTACGGCGTGGAAATTTCCAAGGGCATCGCTGGCGGCATGCTGTGCGCCATCCTCTCCGATACCGTTATCTTCAAGTCCCCCACCTGCACCCCCGCCGACAAGAAGGCCGTTGAAGAACTGGCCAAGATCGCGGGCGTGAGCGACGTGATGACTCTGGGCATGGAAATGTTCAAGGTCAAGAGCGCCGTTGAAGGCACCTCCATGAAGGACCTGGTCTTCCGTGACTACAAGGACTTCGACATGGGCGGCAAGAAAGTTGGCATCGGCCAGCTCGAAGTGGTCGACCTTTCCATTCTGGAACCCGTCAAGGCCGGCCTTCAGGCCGAAATCGCCCGCGTGAAGGGCGAAGGCCGTCACAGCGTGTTCCTGCTGCTCACCGACATCATGAAGGAAGGCTCTGAAATGCTGATCGTTTCTGACGATCCTTCCGTGGTGGAAAAAGCTTTTGGCGTGAAGGCCGAAGGCAAATCCGTGTGGCTGCCCGGCGTGATGAGCCGCAAAAAGCAGGTCGTGCCCAACTTTGAAAAGGCTTTCAAGTAAGCTTTAGCTAAGCTTGAAATGATTTTGCCCCGCCGGGGCAGGGAAGCAGGTTTTTGCGAACCGAACCCCTGCCTTGGCGGGTTTTTTTATTGCGGCAGCCTTTGGCGCTCTGAGCGGCAGGGGCTGCCTTTTGCTTTGTGGGTGGGCGGGGGGCATAATAGTCCGCACAGGGAGCGATTTGTGCCATTGCGGCTTGTGGTGATACTGCTGAACAATGCCGCACTGTTCCGTTACCCCTTGGCGGCATTTGCCATGCAGGGGCGCGCAACTTGCGGCAAAATCGGGGGGATAGCAGCTCTGTGCTGGTCTATTCGGGGCCAGTACATGTATTGCTGACACGCAACCCAGTTGGGAGCTGGACGACGCTACTTGGTGCTCGGATGCAAAAAGGCTGTCAGTTCTGTGCGAACCGACAGCCTCTGATTCTTATACTGCAGGGTTGGACGAGTGTGCGGCCTAGAGGCTGCGCTCTTCCAGACCTTCGCCGCTCTTTTGTTTGGCCTTGTCGGGCGGGGTAGTGACAGGCTGCAAGCCGGGCACCACGTCATGCACTTCCGTAGGCGGCAAGAGCGGATCGGCGGCATCGCGCTGAATGACCTTGCTGTCGCGCACGTACAGCGTGCAGGAAAGTCCAAAGCATTCATATACGGCAGCAACGGTGCCCTTGAGTTTTTCCTGATCATTGAGCGGCGGCGGAACAAGCACATAATAAATGCGGGTGCGCCCGCCCCTCTTGGGTTCTACAAAGCAGGAAACTATCCATTCATCCTGCCCGTCCCCGTTCCAGTCCGCAATGCCGACCATATTGACTTTAAGCTTCTGCGTGGCATGATTGATGCTGAAACCGTTAGGGAAACGCTGCACGCGGCTGTCGGGCAGGATGGTGGCGGAAAATGTCTCGCCAAGATACACATCGTGCGCCGTATCGTTTTGCAGCATAAATGAGGGCGAAAGGCGGGTGAAGAGTATGTCGCCGTAGTCTTTCAAGCCCTTGAACGACATGGGGGCCGTGTAGGAGCCGTCCTTGTCCAGCAGGTCTCGGGCCTGGAGTTCCTTGGGCATGTTATGCGCCATTTTCATGAATTCGTCTTTTTCCACCACAACTACAGGGCGGGTGGTACCGCAGCCGGCAAGCAGACAGCCCAGGCAAAGCAGGGCGCAGATTCGCGATAAGACCATGATATGTGTCGACTCCCCTGGCGGAGATTTGACGGCAAAAAGCCGCTTCTCCGTGAATGCAGCTTTTGTAAGCGTCTGCGCGCGGCTTGTAAAGAGCATTGCGGGCAGTATGGTACGGTATCTGCATGTTTTTATGATAATGTCATGAAAATGCTCCAACCCCACAGGACACGACATGCCCGAACCAATATATTTGCAAATGCCCGAACCCAGACTGAAAAAGCATGGCCGCATGTTTTTGCGCCTGCTGCCCCTGTGGGTGATAGGCTGTCTGGTTGCCGCCGGGTGGTGGTGGATTGAATCTGGCCGTGTAACCAGCACCTGGGCCATGCTCGACGGCATGGTGTATGCCGTTTCGTCCGAATTCCCCGCCAAGGTCGAATCCGTGGCTGTTCGAGAGGGCGACCGCGTCAAAAAAGGGCAGGTCTTGGCCCGGCTGGACGCCAGAACTTATGCTGGCCGTGTGGGCGAAGCCGGGCGCGAGGCAGCCGGTCTGCGCGCTATGGCTGGCCCGCCGAGCATTGAAGAAACCGCAGCCCGCCTCAGACAGGCGCAGGATTCGGAACAGGAGATGGTGCGCCGCATTGCACTGGCGAGGCATGATGAAGATCTCAAACAGAAGGCGCGCGAAGAACGCGTGGCAGAGCATGTGCGCGCCCAGCTTGCCCTGCGCACCCTCGATAGCCAGGGCGGTGAACACGCTGTGGGCAGAGCGCGCTACGCAGCCGCCAAACAGGTGGAAGCTCAGACCCGCCTTGCCAAGGAACGGGCCATTGTGGAATTTGAACAGGTCAGCCTTGTGCGCGCAGCTATAGATCAGGAGCTTGCCCGAGTGCGCGCGGAAGCACTGCGGTACAAACAGTTGGCCTCAAGCAACCGCTATGCGCCAAAATATGTGGCAGGGGCCTTGGGCGCTGCCATGAATGCAGTGCCGCAAAATGCTGTGGACGGCAATCTCTACGCCCCGCAAGATGGGCGCATTCTGCGCGGCATCGCCATGCCGGGGCAGTCTGTGCAGCGCGGCGAATCCGTGGTCTTGCTGTTGCCCGAGGGCAAAGAAGCGCAAAAATCCTTTTGGCTGTTGGCCTTTTTTACGCAGGATGCCGCCAATGCCCTCAAACCGGGCCAGAAGTGTTCTATCACCCTGAAAAACGATACCAAGCTTGAAGGGCGCGTCTATGACAGGCTCGACCCGCAGCCCCTGCCGCCCAATGCCCTTGCGGATAGCAAGGATGCCAGTGAAACTGCGACCCGCCCGGAAGTTTACGTGCCCGTGCGCATAACCATCAGTGATGGCGAGGGCAAGCAGTTTGAACCTGGCATGTTGGGGAAGTGCGAGGTTATGACGAGGGTTTTCTGGAATTAGGGGACGTTTGGGGGCTTGCGCGGCGGGCGGCTAACTGAAATTCCTGAAATTTTCTGCCCTGTGGGCACAGGATTCCGTCTTCTGGCGGAGTTTGGGACGCCTGTGTGGCACGCGATTTCAGCTTACCCACTGAGGTTGATTAAATTTTTTGCTCTTTGGGCACGATATTTCGCCCTCCGGCGAAATTTTGGAAGCCTGCGCGGCGCGCGGCAAGGCGGGGCCGGTTATGGGGCTTCGCCCCCTTCGCGGCCCCCCTTGCATCCCCCCCGGAGCACCCCCTTGAGGTTTTCAAATCCCCCAAAAGGGCGAGGGCAACGCGGCTATAGCTGCGGGAGCTTCCTTCCCTCGCTCCGCTCGCTCAGGTGATCTCCCTCCGCGCCGCGTTAATGCCAGAGAACGCTTCTGCTTTGAATCAAAAGCTGCTTCAGCCATGATTGAAGATTCTTCTGATGTGCTGAAAACAGCTCTCTGAATATTTCGTTCAGCCATGATCAAATGGATAAATTGAGAGTCAGAAAAATCCGCCCGCCCCTCCTATCTGTCGTTGCTATCTTCCCCCTACTTCCCGGTGTACACGGCGCCAGACGTGGGGCTTTCCTTAACCACGATTTTTGAAAGCCCCCTGATCTGGGGATCCAGCTTGCCCCAGAGCCAGATGGCGATATTTTCGCTGGTGGGATTTTCAAGCCCTTCAATATCATTCAGATACGTGTGATCCAGCTGGTCAACATACGACTTCGCAGTCGCTTTAATGTCGCCAAAATCAACAACCCAGCCATTGGTTTCAGACACTTCGCCCTGCACATAAACTTCAACAACAAAAGTATGCCCATGCAGATTGCCGCATTTGTGGCCTGCCGGTACAGCGGGCAGCCGATGCGCCGCGTCAAACGTCATAGTAACGTAAATATCCATATGTTCTCCTAAGCAATGTCGATAAACTTGTGCGTCTGGAGGCTGAGCCTCCACAGCGGGCGATCCTGGCAGATTCTGACAGCATCTTCTGTTGCCTGTGACTGACCTGCATAATCGCGCGGTTGCAGAAAAAAATGTTTGAAATCCAGTTGCTCAAAATCCTGTACGGAGATGCCCTCTTGAGGCCAGACGAGCTTTAGCTCGCTCCCGGATGTAACAACCAGTTTCGTTCCCGCCTTGGGGCTGACCGTAATCCAGTCCAGGCCTTTGGGCAGGGCGAGCGTCCCGTTGGTTTCTATTCCTGTTTCCACACCGTAGCGGCCCAACTCCTGCAACAATTCTTCCGTAAGTTGCAGGGCAGGCTCCCCACCTGTGAAGACCACGTAAGGCCGATAGCCCGGATGCGTATAGCTGGGGAAAAAAGAGCAGATCGCCTGGGCCAGCGTAGGGGCGTTTTTGAATTCTCCGCCCGATTTCTCGGCCCCGAGAAAGTCTGTATCGCAAAATGGGCATTTGGCAAATTTGCGATCTTCTTCCCGCCCTGACCAAAGGTTGCAGCCGGAAAAACGGCAGAAAACCGCGGGGCGGCCCGCGTGGAACCCTTCCCCCTGCAACGTATAAAAAATTTCCTTGACTGCAAAGCTCACTATATTTCTCCAGTTCCACCGCACAGTTGCCATGCGCTGCCTTTTACCTCACAGGCAGGCAGCCGCAATTTTTTTGCGTGAAGCGCGTATTCTTATACCCTCAGAGACATGCTGAGGCAAAATGTGTATTTTATCAAGAATATCGGTGGAGTGCTGGCAGCATCCAGGTAAAGGACTTGCAGTTTTTGAAAAGCAAGCGCCGGGATTTTTGCGCGCCCGTACTCCTGCACGGAAGCATCAAAACCCCGGCGCTAACGCATTCAGTGCGGCAAAACCGTGTTTGCGGCATTACGCCAGACATGCACGCCAATTCCCGATTGGGGGATGGAGCCAGTTATGGAGCCAGTTATGGAGTCTGATCAGTTCGCCTGTCCTTCCAGCTCTGCGAGATGATTGCGGGCAAAATCCAGGCTGGCGTCAAGCTCCAGTGCGGCGCTCAGATATTCGCGGGCCTGCCCGGCATTGCCCATGAATTTTTCGCACAGGCCGAGGTTGGCCAGATCCATTGCAGAGCCTTTGTCCACCCGCAGCACAGCCTTAAAGGCCTCAGCCGCCTTGGCATAGTCGCCAGTCTTGAAGTGGGCCACGCCAAGCAGGTTGCCGTATTCCTTCATGTCCGGGCAGAGCCTGGCTGCGGCTGCCAGCGCGGGCAGGGCCTCCTGCCAGCGGCATTCAAGGGTGTCTGTATAGCCAAGGTAAAAGGAGGCCAGAGCCTGGGAATCGGCGTCCGGTTGCAGGGGCACGGCTGCGGCAAAGGCGCTGCGGGCAGTGTTGAAGTCTTCCGCGCGCAGGGCCAGCATGCCTTCAAAAAAAGGCAGAAAATGCGCGCCGGGATAGCATGATTCCAGCACTTTCAACCCGTGCAGCACTGTCTCCGCATCGGCTTCCTCTACGAGCTTGCGGCCCACAAAGAGGCCAAGGCTCTGGTTGCGGTCGCGCTCGCGAAAATGCAGGCCCGGCACAATGCTGTAGTGGGTGGGGATGCCAAGGCGCGGATGCGTGGTTTCTACCGCGTAAAGCTCCAGCGGGGCAAGGCCGCGCAGGGCAGTGAGCAGTTCTTCGCGGATATCGGCGTTTTCCACGGTGGGCAGGCTGGCAAGGGAGACGGTTGGGCCTTCGATAAGCCAGTTGATCTGCTCAAGGGCCGTGTACTTGGAAAGGCCCGAGGCCTCGTAGCAGGCGCGGGTGCAAAAATCGCCTGCAAGCTGGGCAACTTCCGTAACCGCGCGGATGGCCGCCTTGGCAGGAGAAGCCGCAGTGCCGGCGGTATAGATGATTTCAGAACTGTCGGGAAAGGTTTTGGGATCCCAGGCCACGGCGGCAACCGTGGGCAGGGGCATGCCCTGCGAAAAATCTTTCAGCACAATGCGTATGCCCTCGCGCTCAAAGGCCGCCAGCAGTTCGGCCAGCACCGGGTCAAAGGCGCAGGATGCCGGGTCGATGGTGGGCGTGGTGGGCAGGTTGCGGTCAACCCGGCAGCACACGTGGCGCTCAATCAGTTCGCTCAGGCCTTGCAGCAGCGATTCTTCACGGCTGTTGCCAGCCGAAGTGCCGTTAAATTCGCCAAGCAGCTTGAACCAGTCCAGCGGCAGCCATACGGTTTTGCCGTCCAGCAGGCGGGTGGCGGGGTAGAACTGCCAGTGCGTGAGGTCAAGCACACGGCGGGCATCCTGCGGCGAAAGGGTGTCGTCCACCGAGCGCAGCATGGCCTCAATGGATAGCAGGTCGTTGCCAAAGCGGGCCTCGGCCTCGCTCCATGTGGCGCTGACCATGTGGGGGCGTTCTTCCCAAAAGCTGAAAAAGGCAAAACGCTCCATCAGTTCCATAAGGGCCGAAGCTTCGGCCTGTTCGGCGGAGGAGCCTTTGCCCATCTGTTTGCGGGTGGGCATGATGCGCCGGGCATCGGCCCCGCACACGCTCAGGAACACGGGTATGCCAAGCCTGCCTACGTCCACGCGGCGCGTTTTTGACAAAATGTCGAGGCGGGAGGAATCCAGCCGCTCGCGAACGCGGGCAATGGTCTGCGCGGGGCTCATGGTTTTGTCCAGATCGCGCGTGTAGCCCTTGGGGCAGGGGGTCAGAGTTATAATGGGCAACTGCTCGTTCATGGCCGCTCCAGAATCAGAATGCTGTACAGACGGCGCTGTTCTTCGCCGTTTTCATCGTGGGATTTAACGCCGATGCGGCCTTCGGTTATCTTGAAGGTCTTGGCCGCGATTTTGCCAAAATGGGGTTTGGCGCGGGCTACATCAGTGCAGAAAAATGCCTTGCCGCCGGGCGCGAGGTGGCGATCCACAAACTTGACCAGCGGCCTGTGCAGGTCGTCCAGATAGAGAATTTCCGAGGCGGCGATAATGTCAAAACCGCTGGCAAAGCGCGGGTCGCGCCCCGGCGCGGTCACGTCCACATGGGTGACTTCAATCTGGTCGCCCAGGCCGTTGCGCAACACGTTGGCCCTGGCAAAGCGCAGGGCCTGCTCCACCACATCGCTCAGCACCACGCGCGCAAAGCCGTAGCGGGCTGCCACAAGGCTCAGCGCGCCGCAGCCTGCGCCAAGCTCCAGCAGGCTTTTGCCCTGCGGTTCGTACTTGCGCAGCAGGCGGCCCAGCACAAAAGAACCGGGCCAAAGCTTTGCCCACAGGGGCAGATCCTTGAGCGGATCATGGATGGCCTTGCGTTGCAGCAGTTTGTCCAGATGGGCGCTCATGTTCTGTATGGAGAGCACCTGAAGGGGATTTTCGTCCACATGCAGCGGCTCGAATTCCACATCAAAATCGGTGCGGATGCGTTCCAGCAGGGTCTCAAGTTCGGTGGCATGGGCTGGGGAAAGACTGGTAGATGTTTCCTCGGGTGACAGAGGCGTGCACTGGGGGTCAGACATGGATGTTCCTTGCAAAGGGGAATACAAAGGCTTCGATAAGTTAGTTACTATACCCGCATTTGAGGTGCATGGCAATCCTTATTGATTAAGTAGGTATTGCGGAGGGCCAGCGCCCCGCAAAAGAGGTTCAGCCCGCCAGAGGGACTCGACCCGGCAGGGGAAGTCTGGCATTGTTGTCTGGTCGGCTGGTGTGCCAGTGGCCCCGCCGCAAACACTGAGCGAGAGGATTATGAAGCAGATTTTTCGTTTGGAAATGGTTGTGGCCGAAGAAGATGCAGACCGCGCCACCGGCTTGCTGACCTTGGGTGTGCCCTTTGGCTGGGAAGAAGAAACCCTGCCCACTGGTGAAACCCGCTTTCGCGTGCATTGCGAAAACCCCGAATTCATCAACAACCTGCAAAGCGACCTTCAGGCCCGCATTCCCGCTGCGGAATACACCCTGACCACGCTTGAGGATCAGGACTGGCTGGCAGCATGGCGGCAGTTTTTTACGCCTGTGCCCTGCGGCAACCGTTTTGTGGTGCTGCCCCCCTGGCTTGCCGACAGCAATGATTTTCCTGGCCGGGAAAAGATTGTTATCGAGCCCAAGAGCGCGTTTGGTACGGGCCATCATGCCACCACGGCCCTGTGCCTCACCGTGCTGAGCGAGCTTGTGGAAGCCGGGCGCGTCAAGCCGGGCCAGCATTTTCTGGACCTCGGCACTGGCTCGGGCGTGCTTGGCATTGCCTGCTGCAAGAGCGGCCTGACCGGTGAAGGTTACGACATCGACATGCTCGCCGTGGAAAATGCCATTGAAAACAGGCAGATCAACGGAATCGAGGGCTTTGAAGTGGGCCTTGGCAGCATAGACGCGCTCGAAGGCCGTACCTATGATCTGGTGCTGGCAAATATTCTGGCCCGCCCGCTGATTGATCTTGCCCAGCGCATTGTGTGGGCCTGCAAGCCCGGCGCATGCCTGGTGCTCTCCGGCCTGCTTGAAATTCAGGCCGACAGCGTGGAAGAAGCCTACATGGCCCAATGCCTGCCCAAGCCCCGCCGCGTTATTGACGGCGAGTGGTGCGCGCTGGTCTGGGATTAGCATTGACGGTATTTGCTCTGGCAACTGCGGCGGCGCAGGCGGATATTTCGTCTGCGTTGCCCGGTTTGCCCATTGTTCTTGCGCCGGAAACCGCCCCGGCAATGCTCTTTGCCATATTGGTCGGGCTTGGTGTGGTCTTGCAGTTTGCGGGCAGGTTTTACGCTAGCCGTGGCGCAGCCCTGCTTGGAGCGGGCCTTGTGCTCGGCGCGGGCCTGTTTGACCGCGACCCGGTGCTGGTGGTTGGGCAGCTTGTGCTTGTGGCGGCCCTGTGGCCCAAGGCGCGCAAGAAGTCCCGCACGGCGGCAGATCGGCGAACCCGTAATTAGGCCTGGAATCAGGGCATTGCTCAGGTCATTGATCTGGCCGTTGCTTTGCGCGGCGTTCCACCCTGATCGGGGGCGGGAATCTGCCCGGAACTCAACGCGAGATGCAGGCTGTTCTTGCTATCGGCGCTGATCCCAGGTGGGGATGGGCGGCGGAGTGTAGTTGTCGAGCTCTTTCAGCGTAGTGCCCATGCGCGTATTGCCCATGCGCGTATTGCCCATGCGGGTAGGGCGTCCGTTGGGGCCGCGCATCACAGGCCCGCAAGACTGCGCTTCAATGACAGGCGGTATGTCCGCCGGGTCGGGGCGCAGCACTTCATCAGCAGAATGCAGATAGGGCAGAGGATCAACGGCTTTGCCGGAGGCGTCCAGCAGGCCAAAGTGCAGGTGGGCCCCGGTGGTTCTGCCGGTGCACCCCACAAGCCCCACGGGTTCGCCTGCGGTAACGCGCTGCCCGGTTTTTACCAGAGTTTTTGACATGTGCCCGTAGCGCGCCGTCATGCCGTCTTCCTGTCGGATGTCAACGGAGATGCCCAGTGGGCCGTTTTCTCCAGCGCGGATGACTGTGCCGGGCTTGAAGGCCGTGACAGGCCAGCCCATGTGCGCGCGGATGTCTACACCCCCATGATCGCGCATGACCACGCCGCGCCTGCTGAGCCAGCCGGGCATGCGGCGGTTGCCAAAGGGGGATGTAATCAGCTCTCGCAGGGGCGGCAAGGAACGGCAAACCTCGGCATTGGCGGCTGATCCGGGATGGGCTGATTCCGGTATTGCTGGGGAAGATTCAGGCGCTGCATGCTGGCTGCTGGCAGATGTTTTTTGCGCGTCTGTTTGTCCGGCCTTGGATTCTGGGCTGTCTGGCTGGCCCGCGCTGGGTTCCGCAGCAAGTTCCGTGGCAGGTTTTGCGCTGTCGGCAGCGGGCGCGACCGATGCGCCCTCGGCAACAAGTTCCGTGGGAGGGCAGCCAAGGGCTATGCAGAGGGCACCAAGCGCGAGTCTGCTCAGAAATTTCGACACGTATTCTCCCCGTCTGTGGCTGCGTTTTGAGCGCGAACAGGTCGGCAGCATACGGTGCACTGTAAAAAATGCAAGCCAGGCTTACTGCACATACGGCGAAAAGCCCGGCACAAGGAGGCAGCACATGCAGTTACGATCCATCACCGGAGACGTCACGGGGCGTCCCACTATTGATGGCGCAGGTGTGCGCCTTGTGCGCGTGCTTGGTTCGCCCACAGTCAAAACATTTGATCCCTTTCTTATGCTTGATGCCTTTGATTCCGTAAATCCGGAGGATTACGTAAAGGGTTTTCCCATGCATCCTCACCGGGGCATTGAAACCTTCACCTATCTTGTGAATGGCGTCATTGAACACAAGGACAGCCTGGGCAATGCTGGCGTTATCCGCGATGGCGGCTGCCAGTGGATGACCGCCGGGAGCGGTATTCTGCATCAGGAGATGCCCCTTGCCTCGCCGCGCATGCTCGGTCTGCAACTCTGGATCAATCTGCCAGCCACGCACAAGATGACCGATCCCAAGTACCGCGACATCACCATTGACATGGTGCCGCGTGTTGAGGAAGAGGCCGCTTCCGTGGCCGTGGTCGCGGGTGAATACAAGGGCGTTGAAGGCGCTGCCAGGGGCGACTATGTGGACGTGCGTTTTCTTGACGTGCGGCTCAAACCCGGGGCGCGCTGGCAGGTGGAGACCAACCCCGCCCACACTGTTTTTGCCTATCTGTATGCTGGCGACTGCTTCTTGATGGAGGGCAGGGAGCCGATGCTGGCCCGGCACGCCTACCTGCTGGGCGATGGGGACACCGTGGCCTTTGAAGGCGGCGAAGAGGAATGCCGCTTTGTGCTGGTTTCCGGCGCACCCTTGCGGGAACCGGTTGCCTGGGGCGGCCCCATTGTCATGAATACGGATGAGGAGCTGATGCAGGCGTATTTTGAAATTGAAGAAGGCAGATTCATCAAACACTGGCTTCCGTCCGCTCAGGATTAACCGCTGTCGGGTTGAAAATACCCGGCTTGACACGGCTGCTGCGGGGTCTTATCTGACCATTTTGCTTTGCAAACAGGAGCAAGTACCATGAGCAATTGTATTTCTGTCTTGTTTCGCAAGGGCAAACATCACGGCCTGGCACTTTTATGCACGCTGCTCGTAACCGCTTTTGCGGTTACTGGCGCGTTTGCCGCTGAGCCCAAGGTGCGCGTTCTTGCCACCACCTATCCCGTATATCTGTTGACCCGCGCTGTTGCCCAGACAAGCCCGGATGTGCAGGTTGATCTGCTCATTCCCCCCCAGACCGGCTGCCCGCACGACTACGCGCTGACCCCCAAGGACATGCAAAAACTCTCCAAGGCCAATGTTGTGATCATCAACGGCCTGGGCATGGAGTCCTTTCTGGAAAAACCCCTTGCCGCCGCAGGCAAGAAGATCGCCGTCATCGACAGCAGCAAGGGCATAAACGCCATTGTTGAAGAACATGACGAAGATCACGATGCCGACCACGGCAAGGCGGACGCAGCCCATAAGGATGACCACAACCCTGCGGCAGCGGCAAAAGGGCATGATCATGCTCACGAACACGGCCATGACCATGGGCACGACCACGGCGGCCTGAATCCGCATGCTTTTTCCAGCCCGCTGCAAGCTGCGGTGATGGCGCGCAATATTGGCCGTGGCCTTGCTGCTGCTGCGCCGGTTGCCTCAAAAAACTGCCCGCAGGTTGCGGATGCCTATGCCGCAAGGCTTGAGGCTCTGGGCCAGCGCCTTGCCGCCGTAGGGGCCAATGCCGCCAACAAGAATGTGGTGGCCCTGCACGATGGCATGGCCTACCTTGTGCGCGATGCCGGGCTGAACCTTGTGGATGTGATTCAGGAAGATGAAGAGGCTCAACCCTCTGCGGCGCGTCTGCTTGATCTCGTAAAAAAGATAAAAGAATTCAAGCCGGTTGTGCTTATTGGCGAGCCCCAGTATTCGGACAAGCCCGTGCTCGCCCTTGCGGCGGAAACGGGTGTTCCGGCAGTGCAGCTTGACCCTCTGGCCTCGGGGCCGTCTGGCGCGCCCCTTGATTATTACGAAACCGTTATGTCAAAAAATATTGCCACGTTAGAGAAGTACTTTGGCAAATAACAGCTTGCTTGCCCCCTCGGTCTGCTTTGAGAATGTATGCCTCAGCCGGGGGGGCAATCTTATTCTGAACAATATCTGCGCCACCGCGCCCGCTGGCGGCAGCACGGTTCTTGTGGGCCCCAACGGGGCGGGCAAGACCACGCTGCTGCTCTGCCTTATTGGCGAAATGGCCTATACAGGGCGTATCCAGTTCGCTGGGTTAGAGCATCAGCCCCGCATGGCCTATGTGCCGCAGCATTTGATTATGGATCGCAGCCTGCCCTTGCGCGTATGCGAATTTCTGGCCCTGAGCCGCCAGCGCCAGCCCTTGTGGCTGGGCCTGCGCCCTTGGGCGCGCAGCGAGGGGCGGCAGCTTTTGCAGATGGTCAAGGCCGAGCATCTGGAGCAGAGCCGCATGGGTGACCTTTCTGGCGGCGAACTGCGCCGTGTGCTGCTGGCTGCGGCTCTTGGTCGCAATCCGGAACTGCTGGTGCTGGACGAGCCTGCGGCAGGCGTAGACGTGCGCGGCGAGAGGCTCTTTTGGGAATTGCTGGATGCCGCCCGGCACGAGCGCGGCTTTACGCAGATCATGGTCAGCCACAATCTGCCTCTGGTGGCGCACTACGCAACCCACGTGATCTGCCTCAACAAGACAGTATGCGCCACAGGCGCGCCGCGCGCCACGCTGACATCTTCCACCCTTATGGAACTTTTTGGCGTGCCTATCCACCTGTACCCGGACCAGTGCGACCCTGAAGACCCCGGCTGCCCGCAGTGCGGCGTGGTGAGCGAAGCCGAGGGCCTGCTGCCCAACTATGCGTCCATAGAGCGGCGGGAGGCCGCCCGCCTGAATGCGCGCCTGAATTCCCGTCTGTCTGCCCGCATGAGCGCCTCACAAAGTGAACCCTGCGGCGAAAAATCGTCGGATCAGGGAGGTTCCCGTGCCTGATCTCAGCCCAATATATGCGCTTATTTCCATGATTCCGCTCGATTGCCTGCAAATGCGTTTCATGCAGCAGGCCTTGCTCGGAGTGCTGCTGCTGGCCCCTATGGCCTCTGTACTCGGGGTGGAAGTTATCAATTTTCGCATGGCCTTTTTTTCAGACGCCATCGGGCACTCGGCCTTTGCCGGGGTTGCGCTGGGGTTGATACTGGCTGTGCCGCCGCGTCTTGCCATGCCCCTGTTTGGCATACTGGTGGGGCTTGGCATCATGGCTGTGCGGCGCAAGAGCGACCTTTCGTCCGACACAGTCATCGGCATTGTTTTTTCTGCCGTGGTGGCCTTTGGCCTTGCCGTGGTGAGCCGTGCCGAGGGCGTAGGTAGGGACATGCAGCGCTTTTTGTACGGCGATATCCTTACCATCACCGATGGTGAAATTGGCTTTCTGGCCCTGCTCTTTATTGCCCTGCTTCTGTTTCAGACCGTGGGCTACAACAGGCTGATGTATATTGCCCTGAATCCGGTTATGGCGCGGGTTCACGGTGTACGCGTGGCAATGTGGCAGTATGCTTTTGCCGGGCTGCTGGCACTGGTGGTGATGTTTTCTGTATGGGCGGTGGGCGTGCTGCTGGTGACGGCCATGCTCATTGTGCCCGCCGCCACGGCCCGCAATTTTGCCCGTTCTGCCGGGGGCATGTTCTGGTGGGCGCTTTTGGTGGGCACATCATCCGCCTTCGCAGGGCTGACCCTTTCCGCTCAGGAATGGCTGGCTACGGCCAGCGGGGCCACCATTATTCTTGTGGCCTGCTGCTGGTTTGCGGTGAGCCTCTTTGCCGCTCAGGCCACGGGCCGCAGACGCTCCTGACGGCAGTGCCGCAGCGCATCTTTGCGCCTGCTCTGGCCCGCTCTGGCCGATACCACAAAAAAAACGCCTTCCCCTTTCAGTTGGGGAAGGCGTTTTGGCTTTTGGGGTAGCTGTTCGAGCTAGGCCAGCTTTTTGACCGCTTCCAGAGCGGCGGCGTAGTCAGGCTCGTGGGTAACTTCGCCCACAAGCTGGCTGTAAGCCAGGGTGCCGTCGGGGGCGACCACAAAGACCGTGCGGGCCAGCAGATCCAGCTCCTTGATCAGGATGCCATAGGCCTTGCCAAAGGCGCCAGCGCGGTAGTCGGAGAGGGCTTCAACAGCGGTTACGCCAGCAGCTCCGCACCAACGGGCCTGCGCAAAGGGCAGATCTCGGCTCACGGCCACAATACGCACCTTGTCGGACAGGGCGGCGGCTTCGGTATTGAAGCGGCGAACTTCCATATCGCATACGGGAGTATCCAGCGAGGGAACGCATACAAGCACAAGCACCTTGCCAGCGTAGTCTTTCAGGCTGCGGGGGCTCATATCGTTGGCGGTCAGCGTGAAGTCGGGAGCCTTGCCGCCAACGGCGGGCTGGGTGCCTTCAAGATGCATGGCATTGCCTTTGAACGTAACTGTATCCATAGGAAACTCCTTATTGTTTCAGGGTTCTTGGATTCTGTGCTATCAAGGCTTTATTGTCAATGATTATTATTAGCGAGGTAGGATTTCCAGATTTCTCGCTCTCACCTTTTCAGTGTATCGTTGCAGGAAAGTGTTCGCAAGGGCAGTGCGCGGCGGTACGCTGCGGCGGTGGAGAAAACCTTTTGCTTCTCCATTGCCATGCGCGCGGCAATGCCTATATTTACATAAGAATGTGCCTACAGCAGGAGAATTTGATGAGTACTTTGACACCTCGCGGCATTGTTGCCGAGCTTGATAAATTTGTGGTGGGACAGGAACAGGCCAAGCGCATGGTTGCCGTGGCGGTGCGCAACCGCTGGCGGAGGCAGCATCTTTCGGCGGAGTTGCGCGATGAAGTTTCGCCCAAGAATATCATCATGATGGGCCCCACGGGCGTGGGCAAAACGGAAATTGCCCGGCGGCTGGCCAAGCTCTCAGGCGCGCCCTTTGTAAAGGTTGAAGCCACCAAGTTTACCGAAGTGGGCTATGTGGGGCGAGATGTGGAATCCATGGTGCGCGACCTCATGGAAATCGGCATAAACCTTGTGCGCGATGAGGAAAATGCCCGTGTGCGCAAGGCTGCCGAGGCAGCTGCGGAATCGCGCCTTATGGATTTGCTGTTGCCCAGCTCCTTTGGGTCGGAAGAGCGCGCCTCCACGCGCGAAAAGCTCTTGCAGCAGTTCCGCCTTGGCTTTCTGGACGACCGTGAAGTGGAAGTGGATGTGACCGAGCAGGGAGGCGGCAGCGTTGACCTGTTTGCCATCCCCGGCATGGAGCAGATGGGCGGGCAGGTTAAGGACATGTTCAGCAAGGCCTTTCCGCCCAAGCACAGCCGCCGCAAAATGAAGGTGCGCAACGCTTTTTCCGTGCTGGTGCAGGAAGAATCAGGCAGGCTTGTGGATCAGGAGGCTCTGGTGGACAAGGCCCGCGAAAGGGTAGAGCAGACGGGCATCATCTTTATTGACGAAATCGACAAGATCGCCAGTTCCTCGCAAAACCGCACGTCAGACATTTCGCGCGAGGGCGTGCAGCGCGACCTGCTGCCCATTGTGGAAGGCAGCTCGGTCAACACCAAGTATGGCATGATCCGCACGGATCATATCCTGTTTATCGCGGCGGGGGCTTTCCATTTCAGCAAGCCATCGGACATGATCCCCGAATTGCAGGGGCGTTTTCCCTTGCGGGTTGAATTGCAGCCTCTTGGCAAGGAAGAGTTTTTGCGCATCCTCAAGGAGCCGGACAACGCCCTGACCAAGCAGTATGAAGCATTGCTGGGCACGGAGCAGATTCGCCTGAGCTTTACGGATGACGGGCTGGAAGAAATCGCGGCCTTTGCGGAAGACACCAATTCCCGCACGGAAAATATCGGCGCGAGGCGGCTCTATACCATCATGGAAAAGATCCTGGCTGACATATCCTTTGACGCGCCTGAAATGCCCGGCGCGCAGGTGGTGGTCAACAAGGCCTATGTGGAAGAGCACTTGCAGGATGTGCGCGACGATCAGGATTTGAGCCAGTATATTCTGTAGGCTCTGGGTCTGTGCGCGGCTTCGGCAACGTGACAGCGGAAGCAGAGCACAAGGAATTGAAGTACCAAAGATCAATAAAACCGGCCACTGGCCGGTTTTATTGTAACTACATGGAGAACAAAAGAAAAAAGGTTCGCGGTATAACCGCGAACCTGGATTTTCTGGTGGGCCATCAGGGACTCGAACCCCGAACCAACTGATTAAGAGTCAGCTGCTCTACCAATTGAGCTAATGACCCGCATTGCGTGAAGAGGTGTTTACGCAAATGGGGGGGAAGTGTCAAGCGGATACGATTTTTTTTGTAAAATTATTTTGCGCGTCAGGCCATTACCTGCAAATATCGACGCGGCAGAACCGTTAAATTTCCGCTCTGGACGGGGAGATTTTCAAGTTGTGAAGGCAAAAAAGCTTTTTGCCGGTGAGGCATGGCAATCCAGCCGCGGCTGACTCCCTCGTGAATCCACTTAGTAAAATTACACAGCCTGATTGGTGTGCCTGACAGGAGCGGGCATTAAAAGACCGTGATTTTGATTCAGCGAAGCGCAGTCTGTTAAAATGGCTCTACACCAAAACCGGGGCAAGCCGGATACCAGCGCAGGCTTTTTTCTCTATGGGGTCACGCAGCAAACAAAAAAAAGGACCTGCATTTTTGCAAGCCCTTATTTTTTGCTGGTACCGGGAGCGAGACTTGAACTCGCAAGAGGTTGCCCTCGGCGGATTTTGAGTCCGCTGCGTCTACCAATTCCACCATCCCGGCAGACTGACCAAGACACATGGGCAATGCCGCATATGCATGACGTGAGTGGCTTTGTAGCCCAAGGAGCGCCGATTCGTCAAGCCCTCAGCGCGGTTGGCTCTCTGATTGGGCCAAAAGCAGCCCGGCGCCGCAGTACAGCATTGGCTGGCTGAGAGTTCGAGAATGATCACCAACATTGTATTGGAAAGAGACGGATTTTTATTACGGTCTGCCAGTCTTGAAGATTCAGAACCTTACTATGGACAGATTTACAATCCATTGGACAGAGAACTTGTGAAAATGACAGGGTGCAAAGCTAGCTTTACAAGAGAAGAAGTCACTTCTTTTTTTAGTAAATCTATTGCTGCTGCCGACAGATATCTATTTTTACTCATGGCACCGGACAAAAATATTATTGGTGAATGCGTGGTGAGTGAAATTGATCCTGTTCTTCGCAGTGCTCATTTTCGCATTGCTATCCTTCAAAATGCATATAGAGAAGAGGACTTGAAACATGGGCAGTTCAGTCCGTTTGCAGCTTTGTTTTTGATGAATTAAAGATGCATCGTCTTGAGCTGAATGCGTTTTCATACAACACCCAAGCGCAACGCGTGTATGAAAATCAGGGCTCAGGGTAGAAGGCATCCGGCGCGATTCTATTATGTATAATGGCAGGTATGAGGATGATATTCTGATGTCGATGTTGCAAGACGAATGGCATTTAATGTACTAACATATAAAGATAATATCGCAGATGACCCGTCTGCTGCTTATGTAGGGGCCAGCTGCTGTACTTACGTCTCGTGATTGCTCTTAATATCTTGATTGCCAGCGCCATAGAACAGGTTGTGGCACTATTACTCAATGGCGTGTGTATCCCTATCGACAAGCTGATGTCCTTACGCTAACTTGTTACACAGTTTTAGGCCGAATCATGTCGGCGGCATCTGCAACAGCGAGGTATCCTGTGTTTTCTTATAGGGATTGTCGTGTCTTGCCTGCCTTTAAGGGCGGCGGGTCATGACAGCATCAGCGCCTTCAGGTTGGAGGCCCTCATTCGAGGCGGCGTGTCAGCGCCCGCCTGTTTCCCCTTCCCATAGCCTAGGCAGGAAGCGGGGGCTTTTTTATTGCCTGCCGTACCCCTGCTCTTGTTCCATATCTCCCCACGTTTCCCCATGTAGCAGTTTAGTTGCCGAGGCTTTCCATTGTATTGACCGCCTTGCAGCACTGCGCTGCTGGCGCTTTTGTCATATTGCCCGCTCCACAGCCTTGCGCTGTGCGGCGGGTTTTGTTTTGCGTTTTTGTACCGCAGCAATGGGTACGATCAGGAGTATGCGCTATGTATGTAGCTGGAATTGATGTGGGTTCTGTGGCTGCAAAGGCCGTTGTGCTTGAGCTGCTGCCCAACGGCGGCTCGCAGATTGCCGGGCGGGCAGTGCTGCCCACAGGCTGGAATACCGCCGAGGCGGGCGAATTTGCGCTCAACAATGCCTGCGAGGCTGCCGCAATGGCGCGCAACGATCTGAGGCATGTCACTGCCACGGGCTACGGGCGCATTGCCCTGCCTTTTGCCGACAAAACGGTTACGGAGATCAGTTGTCATGCGCGGGGCGCTGCACATCTTTTCCCCCGCGCCGGGCTTGTGCTCGATATCGGCGGGCAGGACAGCAAGGTAATAAGCCTGGATATCCCGCGTGAATCGGAAGCGGCCAATCTGGATGCGGGCAGTCTGGATGCAGCTGGCGGCGCGGCCAGTTTGGGCGCGCTCAAATCCGCGGGCAAACCGGGCGCAGTGCGCGATTTTTTGATGAACGACAAGTGCGCGGCAGGCACCGGACGTTTTTTGCAGGTGCTCTCGGGTATTTTGAACATGCCGTTGGACGAACTGGGCAAGGCAGCCGCTACTGGCAAGCCTGTGGCCATCTCAAGCATGTGCGCCGTGTTTGCAGAAACGGAAATTGTGGGCCTGCTGGCCCGCAGTACGCCGCCGCAAGATATAGCAGCAGGGGTGTTCCGCGCCATTGCCCGCAGAATGTGCGCCCTTGCCCGGCGCATCCCCATGCAGGGGGAATGCGTATTTACCGGCGGTCTGGCAACCAGCCCCGCCTTTGCCGCCATACTTTCAGACGAACTCGGCCTGCCCGTTCAGGTGCCGCACGACCCGCAGACTGTGGGTGCGCTCGGGGCGGCCCTGATTGCCGCAGATTTGTGCGCGAAAAAAGACCGCGCTCTCAATACACAGCAATAACCTCAATAACCTCGCAAGGAAGGAAAGCATCATGAAGTGTGCCAGCTTTGACCGCATTATTACCGCTTTTGAAAAAAACGCTCTGGCAGTGCAGGAGGCCAAGAGGGAAGGTAAAAAAGTTGTGGGCCAGTACTGCCTGTACAGCCCTTCTGAAATAGCGGTGGCCGCAGGGGCCATTCCGGTTTCCTTGTGCGGCACCCGCAACGATTCCATCCCCGCGGCAGAAGAAATGCTGCCCCGCGCCCTTTGTCCGCTCATCAAGAGCAGCTTCGGCTTTGCGCTTAAAGACAGTTGCCCCTACCTGAGCGCGGCAGATGTGGTTGTGGCCGACACCACCTGTGACGGCAAAAAGAAAATGTACGAGCTGCTTGCAGCCTACAAACCCGTTTTTCTGCTGCAACTGCCCCAGGTGCAGAATGATGACGCCCTTGCATACTGGCGGCATCAGTTTGAGCTGCTCATCGCCTATCTGGAAAAAGAATTTGGCGTATCCATCACAGAGCAGAAACTGCGCGACGCCATCAAGCTCATGAACCGTGAGCGCATGGCCCTCAAGGCCGTTATGGATCTGGCAAAGCGCAAACCCTCGCCCATCACGGGCATGGAGCTGCTGGAAATCGGGTTCAAAACGTCCTTCTTCCCTGATAAGGAAAAAGGCATCTCCATGATGCTGGAGCTTGCGGACGAACTTGGCAAAATGGCCGATGCGGGGCAGACAGGCGTTGCCGCAAGCGCGCCGCGCATACTGCTGACGGGCGTTCCTGTGGGCATGGGGTCGCACAAGGTTGTGCGCCTGATTGAAGAATGCGGCGGCAGCGTGGTCTGCCTTGATAACTGCTCCGGCTACAAGAAAACCCGCGTGATGATGGACGAGCAGGGCGACCCGCTGACCGAGATGGCCCGCCGTTATCTGGATGTGCCCTGTGCCGTCATGTCGCCCAATCCGCGCCGCTACGAGGCCATCAAGGAACTGGCGGCAGATTTCGCGGTGGATGCTGTGGTTGACCAGACCTGGCAGGGCTGCCAGACCTATGCGGTGGAATCGTCCTCTCTCAAGAAATTTGTTCAGGATTCCTTGCAGTTGCCCTTCCTGCAAATCGAAACAGACTACTCTGAAACGGATACGGAGCAGCTCAAGGTTCGCGTAGAGGCGTTTATCGAAATGCTGTAAAAGCTGCGGTTACTCCCGCCAGCGTCAGGCGGCCCGCGCTGCTCCCGAATGTAATTACGGGGCAGGGCAGGCCGCCTGATTTTTTTTGCGGATGCGGATGCGCTTGGGGCCTCAGATTATGGTCTTGGCAGCCTCAGCTTCTCTTTTTGCGCACTTGTAATGGTACATCTTAACGTCTGCCCGCGAAATGGTGTCGTCAATGCTGTCATCCTGCGCCGGGTCAAATTGCGCAATGCCGTACGAAAAGCACAGGCAGAAGTTTCCAATGGTAACTTGTCGTGCCTCAACGCAAATTTCAGCAATCTTTTTTTCTGTTGCGTCCAGGCTGGCGTTGAACAGCAATGTAACAAACTCATCACCGCCAATGCGGTACGTTGAGCCCTGAGTCCTGAAATTTTTCATAAGAAGCTGGGCAAGGGCCCTGATGTGTTCATCGCCAGCCGAGTGACCAAACTGGTCGTTGATGGCTTTAAGTTTGTTCAGGTCGCACGACACCACAGTAATGTTTTTTTGCTGCTCTGCGCCGCGTAGCTTGTGGGTGGCCAGTTCAAAGGCGTTGCGGTTCATTGCGCCTGTGAGCAAATCTGTATATGCGAGCCATTGATAGAGCGGAATGGAAAAGCTGCGAATCAGCACAATGGCCACAAAGCCAACGCCAATGGCAATGCAAATGGAAGCAATGATGTAATACCGCTGGGAGCTTGCGGTATTTTCAGCAAAATATTCCCCGTCAAATTCGATAACAAGAGCGCCAACCGTGACTCCGTTGCTTTTGATCGGTTCGCAAGACGGAATGATCATGCCCCATGATGTATTAAGGATCTCTGTTCCATGAAAAACATCACCATCCAGACATTTGTTCACAGCGGGGAGAATTTCGGCTTCTATGGGCGAACCGCTGGCACGAAAATCTTCTGAATCCCGTGGCAGGCCATCAACAACATATATGGCATTGCCTTCAGAATTGCGCTTTGCCGTGTAGAGATACCTGACGGCGGTTATTTTACGAACGTCGTCAAGCTCTTGCTGCACCTTATTGTAAAGGTGCGAGTCCGCATCTTTGTCATTATAAATTGCAGTGAAGTTTTCTGGCGGTATGCGGTCAAGCAGGAGAGAAAAAATGGCGTCTGACCTCATGGTTGTTATGAGTTTTAAATCAAGATTTCTGTAATAATAGAAAATTGAAGTTATCAACACCGCAGTTATTATTATGGAAATAACAACGAGAGAGAGTAATTTTAACTCTGCGCGTGAGAAGGTTTTATCAAATTTGTTTCTGTCTGTTGATTCTGTATAGTACTTCTTAAGCATATCATATTCCCTTGAAAAAAATGCGATGATGGCTTCTCAATTTATACGCTACAATAAACTATATTTGAGATCAAGCATCTCAACTTTTCGAAATAATTATCTTATAATAAACAAGATATTGAAGCAAAATTTTTTATGAGTCAAATTGGTTGCGTAAATATAAGTTAACTTAATCTGCAAATATTAACATCGAAAGTGTGGTTGAAGTTATTGCCAGCTTGCATAAGTAACCACGCAGTTACGTTTTTTGTCTGGGAGGGATATGCCTGTAGTGGGTGAACTGGCGGTATTGGCAGTACAAGCGATGGCAAAAAGGTGAGATTGTGAAAAAGTGTTTTTTTGCACTGTTGCAAAAAAACACCTTTTTAAATTATATTGCAAATTTAGTATGTTATAAAAAATATGTTGTAAATTTGCAACAATGAGAATTGATGGCGGTTTCTGAAATTTTGGAGATATTTTTAAAAAATATAAATATTACATATAGTTAAATATAATGGCACGGATGATGCTCATAGGTGGTCATTGAGATGAATATCACAAGCATCTCGCTTGAACATAATCACCATTCAGGAGTTTCATCATGAGTCAGTGCGGTTGCTGCATGTCCCCCCAGGAAGAACGCGTTGTCAATAAGAGCGTTGACCGTAAAGGGCGCGAGCGCGTTTACGGCATTCTGGAACAGAACCAGTTCAGCCTTCCCCACGTGGACGTTGAGCGCGCCAAGTATTTCACCGAATCCATGCGCGAAACCGAAGGTGAACTGCTGACCCTGCGCTGGGCCAAGGCCCTGAAAAACGTGGCCGAAAAAATCACCGTATACATTACCCCCAACCAGCTTATTGCTGGCCGCGTGGGCAAGTTTGGCCGTTACGGCATTCTGTACCCTGAAATCGACGGCGACTTTTACCGCGAAGTACTGGCCGACCTGGAGCACCGCGACAAGAGCCCCTTCCAGATTTCGCAGGAAGACATCAAGGTTGTTATGGAAGAGATTGCCCCCTACTGGGAAGGCAAGACCTACCATGAACACCTCAACAAGACCCTGCCTGCCGAAATCCGCAACGTCACCTATGTGGACGAACGCGGCCTCAAGTCCAAGTTCGTGGTGAGCGAAACCTCGTCCTACCGCTCGGCCCTTCAGTGGGTGCCGGACTACGAAAAGGTCATCAAGCGCGGCTTCCTCGACATCCAGAAAGAAGCCCGCGAAAAGCTTGCCACCCTTGATCTGACCAACTCCGTTGATCTGTGGGACAAGAAGCCCTTCCTCGAAGCCATGATCATCGTGTGCGACTCCATCATGATCTGGGCCAAGCGCCACGCCGATCTGGCCCGTGAACTTGCCGCCAAGGAAGGCGACCCCAAGCGCAAGGCCGAGCTGCTCCAGATCGCCGAAACCTGCGATCACGTGCCCGCTCACCCTGCCCGCAGCTTCCGCGAAGCCATGCAGTGCCAGTGGTTTGTGCAGATGTTCTCGCGCATCGAGCAGAAGGCCAGCGCCATCATCTCCAATGGCCGTATGGACCAGTACCTGTACCCCCTGTACAAAAAGGACATTGAAGAAGGCATCATCAGCCGCGAAGAAGCCAAGGAACTGCTTGAATGCATGTGGGTGGATATGGCCCAGTTCATCGACCTGTACATCAACCCCACGGGCGTTGAATTTCAGGAAGGCTATGCTCACTGGGAAGCCGTGACCATCGGCGGCCAGACCCCCGATGGCGAAGACGCCACCAACGATCTGACCTACCTGTTCCTTGAATCCAAGCGCGAATTCCCGCTCAACTACCCCGACCTTGCCGCGCGCATCCACTCCCGTTCGCCCGAACGCTTCCTGCGCGAAGTGGCCCTGACCATCAAGGACGGCTCCGGCTTCCCCAAGCTCATTAACGATGAAGAAGTGGTGTTCCTCAACACCATCAAGGGCTGCCCGGTCAACGAAGCTCTGGACTACGCCGTTTCCGGCTGCACAGAAACGCGCATGCCCAACCGCGATACCTACACCTCCGGTTGCGTGTACGTGAACTTTGCCACCGCCCTTGAAATGACCATGTACAATGGCCGCATGCAGCACTACGGCGATGAGGTTGTGGGCCTTGAAACGGGCGAAGCGACCTCCTTCAAGTGCTGGGAAGACTTTTACGAAGCTTACAAGGCCCAGCACCTCAACCTGCTGCGCAAGGCCTTCCAGCAGCAGCATGTGGTGGACAAGCTGCGCCCGCAGCACTTTGCCGCGCCGCTTTCTTCCGTGCTGCACAACCTGTGCATGGAAAACCTCATGGATCTGCACTGCGAAAAGATCCCCGGCGGCGTGGATTACTCCTACTTTGAATTCCTGGGCTACGGCACTGTTGTGGACTCCCTTGCCGCCATCAAAAAGCTGGTGTTTGAAGAAAAACGCCTGAGCATGAAAGAAGTGGTGGAAGCCTGCAAGGCCGACTTCAAGGGCGCCGAACCCGTGCGCGAAATGCTGCGCAACGCCCCCTGCTACGGCAACAATGATCCCTACGTGGACAGCATTGCCAAGGACGTTGACCGCGTGACCCAGGTGGAAGCCGAAAAGAGCTCCCGCGATCGCGGCGTGCATGTGGACGTGCGCTACGTGCCCATCACCTCGCATGTACCCTTTGGCAAGGTGGTTTCCGCCACGCCCAATGGCCGTCATGCCTGGACTGCGCTTTCCGACGGTTCTTCCGCTTCGCACGGCGCGGACAAGAACGGCCCCACTGCGGTTCTGCTTTCCAACTACCATTCCAAGAACTACGGCATGACCAACCGCGCTTCCCGCCTGCTGAACATCAAGCTGTCGCCCAAGTGCGTTTCCGGCGATGAAGGCACGGAGAAGATCGTGAACCTTATCCGCACCTGGTGCGACCTCAAGCTGTGGCACCTGCAGTTCAACATCGTGAACAGGCAGACCCTGCTCAACGCCCAGAAAGAACCCGACAACTACCGCAGCCTGCTGGTGCGTATCGCAGGGTACAGTGCATACTTCTGCGATCTTTCCCGCGACTTGCAGAACGACATCATCGACCGTACCGAACACGCCCAGTTCTAAATATATCGCCGCGAGGGGCTTTTGCCGGACTGCGTCAAGTTTCTTGCCGGATACCAAAGGCCCCTCGCAGCGATACTCTCCAAAACCCTCAAACAAACAGACCGTCAGGGGAGGGGGCAAGTCCCCTCCCGCAAATTTTCAGCGCAGACATCAGCCGTTTAACAGAGCGCAAGCCCGCCATCTGCTCCTGATTTCTGACCGCGTTGACCTTGCCAACGCTCCGGGGGGAGGGGAGCAATCCCTTCCCCTTTTGAATTTACTCAAACGGCGCGCCAGGGCTGGCCGCACACCAAGGATGACCCCATGACTGACGCACAAGTACAAGGTGTTGTTTTTAATATACAGAAGTTCAGCGTGCACGATGGCGAAGGTATCCGCACCCTGGTTTTCCTCAAGGGTTGCCCTCTGCGTTGCCGCTGGTGCAGTAACCCCGAGTCGCAGAATCTTCATCCCGAGCATGCCTTCAATCCCTCGCGTTGCCTTACTGCCCAGGTCTGCGGGCGCTGCCTCAATGCCTGTACTTCGGGCGCGCTTAGCCTTGTGGATGGCCTGATTGCGCATGACCGCAGCAAGTGCAGCGAGTGCTTTGCCTGTGTGCGGGCCTGCCCCTCGGGCGCGCAGAGCGTATACGGCGAAACCATGTCTGTGCGTCAGGTACTTGATAAAGTTGAAGAGGACGGCGTGTTCTATCACCGTTCCGGCGGCGGCATGACACTCTCCGGCGGTGAGGCCCTCATGCAGCACGAATTTGCCAATGCCCTGCTGCGCGAGGCCCGCAAACATCACATCAATACCACCATCGAAACCTGCGGCTGCTATCCCTACGAGCATCTGCATGAGGCCTGCAAGCACCTGAACAAGCTTATTTTTGACATAAAGAGCCTTGACCCTGTGCAGCACAAAAAGCATACGGGCGTGGATAATATGCTGATTTTGCGCAATTTTGCACGAGTCTGCGAGGACTTTCCCCAGTTGCCCATACTTGCGCGCACCCCGGTTATCCCCGGATTCAATGACACCGAGGACGATATCCTGGCTATCCGCGAGTCGATCCCCCGCCGGCCCAATATTCAGTACGAGCTGTTAGGCTACCACCGTATGGGGCAGCCCAAGTATGGCTACCTTGGCCGCCAGTATGAACTGGAAGGCGCAAAGCTTGATGAAGCAAAGATGGAGCACTTGAGAAAAATTGCTTCTTAGTGCTGAATTTGTTGTATTTTTATGGAATCAAGCGCCAGGACCGCAAGGCCCTGGCGTTCTGTTTTTGGGGATGAATATTCGTGGTTGTGTAAAAATGCACAGCCAGCTATTTGGTGTGTGTTTTTTTGCACAAGTTGGTTGCTCAGTTTTTATATAACATGCTTATTTATAATAATAAAATATTGTTTTTTGGTTTGTTGCATTTTTGCAACAAGTGGATGCATGCGGGGGGAAATTATAAACAATTCTTATTCCTGATTAAAATATAGAATTATTCTATGTAGTTATAAAATAATTCTTCTTAGTTTTTGCCATTTGTAATCAGATTGAGGGCAGTGTGCAGCACTATGTGTGAGTGCAGCCAACCGGTGCAGTTTTTTCAGAAATATATTTTCCCTCCATATTTTTTATAATACATTGATATTATAGATATTTTTTAACAATATCAATTGCCATCACTATTAGGAGGTTTGTTTTTGCACTCAATTTCACAATAGGCACGCTTCTTGCCTTTAGGGATGCATAGCCGCGAGGCACAATTTTTATTCCTAAAGGAATGTTTCATGAACATCATTGATTTCCGTTTTCGCCCCAGCACCCCTGACGCCGTTAAGGGAATGCTTTCCAACAAAGTGTTCGGCGGCATGTTTGAACTTTTCAAATACGCTGACCGGGCCAAGCCAGAGCCTATTGAAAAGATCGTTGCCGACATGGAAAAGCAGGGCGTGGTCAAAGGGGTTGTGACAGGGCGTGACGCTGAAACCACCTATGGTCTTGGATCCGCCAATCCCGGCATTCTTGAGCTCATGCGACAGTACCCGGACAAGTTCATCGGCTTTGCCGGTCTTGATCCCCACAAGGGCATGGATGCCACAGCAGAGCTTACAAACATGGTGAACAAGGGCATGCGCGGCGCGGCCATTGACCCGTATCTTGCGCGCATTCCTGCCAGCCATGCCAGGTATTATCCCATCTACGCCAAATGCTGCGAACTTGACGTGCCCATCGTCATCACAACCGGCCCAGCCACTCTGGTGGATGGCGCGGTGATGGACGATGCCCACCCCCGGCACATCGACCGCATCGCCGCCGACTTTCCCAAGCTCAAGATTGTTATCAGCCACGGCTGCTACCCCTGGGTGAGCGAGGTCATCATGACCGTGCACCGTAACCGCAACGTGTACATCGACCTTGCGGAATACGAGGAACAGCCTTTCTCCGAGGGCTACATCAAGGCCGCCAATACCCTCATCGGCGACAAGGTGCTCTTTGCCAGCGCCGCGCCCTTTATGGATTTTCAGGAGCAGATCGAGCTGTACAAGCGGCTCCCCTTTACGCCGGAAACGCTTGAAAACGTCATGTACAACAACGCGGCGCGTCTGCTCAATCTTTAATGATTGCAGGCGCAGGCCGCGAGGCTGCGCATCTGCCCAGTGAGTTTTGACCGGGAGCGGAATTGGTTTCGTGTCCTGGTAGTGAATAAACGAAGTGGCTTCAGGGAATGTTCCCCCCGGGCGCTAGCGCTTTGGCGCAAAGGCCAGTATGAACATCCAGGCAAAAGGATCAAAGGAAAACCATGCATAGCGAACAAATGACTCACGACCAGAAGAAGAATCTGCGCCGCGTTGTGGCTTCGTCCATCATCGGCGCCGTCATCGAATGGTACGACTTCTTCCTGTACGGCGTTGTGGCCGGGCTTTTCTTCAACAAGCTGTATTTTCCAGATTTTGACGCGCGTATCGGCACTATGCTTGCTTTTGCCACTTTTGCGGTCGGCTTTGTGGCGCGGCCTTTGGGCGGCGTGATTTTTGGCCACTTCGGCGACAAGCTGGGCCGTAAAAAAATGCTCATCCTGACCCTGGAAATCATGGGTATCGCCACTGTCTGCATCGGCCTTATCCCCACCTACCACACCATTGGCATCTGGGCACCTATCCTGCTGATCGTCTGCCGTCTTGCCCAGGGCATTGGCCTTGGCGGCGAGTGGGGCGGCGCTGTGCTCATGTCTTATGAATCCGCACCGGCAGACAAGCGCGCCTTTTACGCCAGCCTGCCGCAGATCGGCATGTCGCTTGGTCTGCTGCTTGCCTCGGGCATCGTGGGCTTCTTCTCTGTTGTTCTTACTGACGAAGCTTTCCTTAACTGGGGCTGGCGCGTTGCCTTCCTGCTTTCTGCCGTGCTGCTTGCCGTTGGCGGCTACATGCGCAGCACCGTGCAGGAAACCAAGGACTTTTCTGAAGCCAAGGAGAAGATGCCTGAAGCCAAGTATCCCCTGCTGGACGCCTTCAAGCGTTATCCCAAGATGATGCTGGCCTGCATGGGCGCACGCTTTATCGACGGCGTGTCCTTCAACGTCTTTGGCGTGTATTCGCTCACCTATCTTACGCAGCAGCACGGCATTGGCCGCTCAGCAGCCCTGACCGCCGTGATGATTTCTTCTCTCGTCATGTCCTGCTTTATCCCCTTCTGGGGTCATATGGCCGACAAGCACGGCAAAGCCAAAATTTACGGCGTATGCGCTGTGCTGCTCGGTATCTCCAGCTTCCCGGCCTTCTGGGTGCTGCATAACTTCTCCGGCAACTACCTGTGCGTGGTGCTTGCCCTGGCGCTGCCCTTCGGCATCCTTCACGCCGCCGTGTTCGGCACCATGTCCAGCGTGTTTTCCGAAAGTTTTGACGCCTCGGTGCGTTACTCCGGCATCTCCTTTGTTTATCAGTTCACCGCCATCTTCGCCTCCGGTATGACCCCCATGGTCGCCGCCATGCTCACCGGCATGGCCGACGGCGCGCCCTGGTACCTCTGCGGTTATCTGGCTGGCATCGGCGTGCTCAGCGCGCTTTCCACCCTGTGGCTCAGCCGCATGGCCCGCGCCCGCCGCAATGCCCAGGCCAGCAATACTGTTACCCAAACCCCTAAGACCGCAATGGTAGAAGCCACCAGCGCCGAAGGGTTCTAACAATGGAACACGCTGTCGGCTTTTGCCGGACGGCAGCGCCTTTCATTTGCTCCCATGCCCGTAAACCGGGCGTGGGAGCATACTTGCGCCCTGGGAGATAATGCATGTACAATCCCCACATGCTAGCAGACTATGTAGAACAACTTTGCGATACCTTCCGGGACGCTATCTGCGTTACTGACCGGGAAGGCATCGTTACGCTCGTGAACAAGCGCCATGCGGAACTGACCGGTATTTCCCGTGAAAAGATGATGGGGAACCGCATTCAGGACATGGTCCAGAACGGCATTTTTGACGTTGTGCTTAATCCGCGCATTGTGGAAACCGGGCAAAAGGTCTCAAGTGTACAGAACCTCTACAACGGGCGCACCTTGCTGCTTGACGGGCACCCTGTAAAGGACGCCTCGGGCAAGGTCGCCTATGTTGTGACTGTCATCCGTGACATCACGGCGCTGACCGAACTGCGTGAAGAAATTACCGCGCAGCGCGAACTGCTTGAAACTTTTCAGAATCTCAGCAGTGAAGGGGTCACGGGCAACCAGTACCCGCGCGTGGTGCAAAGCCCTGTCATGCAGCGCCTGTACGCCGAAGCCTCCGCCATTGCAGAGACTGACGCAACCGTGTTGTTGCTGGGTGAGACCGGCGTGGGCAAGGACGTTGTGGCCCGGCACATCCACCGCAACAGCCTGAGGGCCGATGCGCCCTTTATCAAGGTGGACTGCGGCAGCATCCCTGAAAACCTGATTGAAACGGAACTGTTCGGCTATGTTCCCGGCAGTTTTTCCGGCGCAAGCAAGCATGGCAAGGCCGGGCTTGTGGAGGCGGCCTCGGGCGGCACCCTGTTCCTTGATGAAATTGGCGAACTGCCCATGACCATGCAGTCGCGCCTGCTGCGGGTGCTACAGGATTGGGAAGTGCTGCGCGTGGGCGCCACAGTGCCCAAAAAGGTGGATGTGCGCGTTGTGGCCGCCACCAACAAGGAGCTGGAGCGCGAGGTCGCCAAGGGCATGTTCCGCTCCGACCTTTATTATCGCCTCAAGGTGGCGGTGCTGAACATCCCGCCCCTGCGCTCGCGCCGCGTGGATATTCTGCCGCTGGCGCAGAGCTTTTTTACCTTTTACGGCAAGAAGTACCGCAAGGCCGTCAATCTTTCTGACGAAGCCAAGCAGGTGATGCAAAACCACACATGGCCGGGCAATGTGCGCGAGCTGGAAAACCTCGTGCAGGGGCTGGTGGTGACCTGCAAGCATGGGCTTGTGGGCGTGCGCGATCTGGCGGGCATCCGCCCCTTGCCGCCGAGCGAATCCGGCGAAGGGCGCTACGCCTTGCCCTCCATTGAAGGCCGCTCGCTCAAAAGCATCATGAAGGAAGTGGAAACTGCGGTCATCGAAAAGGGCATGCAGCGCTACGGCTCCATCAGCGAGCTTTCGCGCCAGTTTCAGATGGACCGCAGCACCATATTTCGCAAAGTTAAGGAAATTGAAGCCATCAAGCATGGTTAGCGGCTACGCCTGCCAGATCAATCCACATGGGCGGCATTGTTTGCCGTGGGCTTCCGCAGCGGCGGCTGTTGCAACCTGCGCCATTGCAGCGCGACTGAATATTCTGGAGTATGCATGAAGGGGCTGAACCTTGCGCGTGAATTTTATGCGGCCTGCCTTCCCGCTTTGCGGGCGGAGATTCCCGACATTATGGACGTGGCCGCCGCTGGTCTGGTGGGCGAAGGCTCGGAATGCTTTGGCTGCGATGATGTGGAATCCCAGGATCACGACTTTGGCCCGGCCTTTTGCCTCTGGCTGCCGCGCCAGATTTTGCGGGCAGAGCTGCCGCGCATAGAGGCTGCCTTTGCCCGCTTGCCTCGCGAGTTTCAGGGCTTTGAAAGCAGGCTTGCGCCCGAGCGCAGACAGGGCAGGGTAGGGCCGCTGCCCATTGAAGATTTTTACGCCTTTTTTACCGGGCTGGATGACGTGCCCGCCACCTGGCAGCAGTGGCTTGCCATCCCCGAGCATCAGCTTGCGGCCTGCACCAACGGGCAGGTTTTTGAAGACAGGGGCGGCGAATTTACGCGGCGGCGTGATGCCCTGCTGGCTTGCTATCCGCGCGATGTGCTGCTCAAAAAGATGGCTGCCCGCTGCATGATCATGGCACAGGCCGGGCAATACAATCTGCCCCGCAGCCTCAAGCGCAATGATTCTGTGGCGGTCATGCTGGCAACGGCGCGCTTTGCGGAGGCGGCGCTTTCCTTTGTCTTTTTGTGCAACCGCCGTTACATGCCCTTTTACAAATGGGCGGGCAAGCTGGCCGCAACCTTGCCCGTGCTCGGCCCGCAACTGGCGCGCGCGTTGAGCCTTGTGGCGCAGACCCCGGCCAATCAGGAGCATGGGGCGCAGATTGTTGCGGCGGTGGAAGAATTTTGCGGCATGGCGGCGGCGCATCTGCGCGCTGTGGACCTGAGCCGTGCATCCGGCAACTGGCTCTGGGAGCATGGGCCGCAGATTCTGCGGCATGTAGAAGAGCCAGCCCTGCTGCATATGGATATGCTGCAAGGCTGATCCTGCCCCGCAGCCCTTGCCTCTGGCTGCATTAGAAAGCCTTTTTACTCTGTCGAGCACCTATTCCATGAGGAGTTGCCGATGGCCGCACAACGCCAATGGCTTGATGAACTGCGCCCCGCCCTTGATCTGATGAAACAGGGCCAACCGCAAAAGTGCATTGAAGCGCTTGAGGCGCTTGTTGCGCGGTATCCCGGCGATGACCTCTGCCGCGCTCTGGCTCTGGACGGCATGGGCCGCGCCAATTTTGCCCTGCAACGCCCGGATGCAGCCGTTCAGGCCCTGCAGGAAAGCCTTGCCCTGCTGCGCGCTACCATGGGCCCCACAGCGCCCATGACCCTCGGGGCCATGCAGAACCTTGCCCATGCACTGCTTGGGCTTGAAAAGGTAGAAGAAAGCCTTGATCTTGGGCGCGAAGCCCTGCGGCTTACCATTGAGGCCTGCGGGTCGGATTCCCCACAGGTTGCGGAAGCGCAGTTGCGTCTTTCTTCCGCCTATTACCGCAAGCGCGATTTTGACCGGGCGGAATCCCTCATGCTCAGCGCCAAGGAAATCTGGGAAAAGCAGGGTTTCTGCGTGCCGCAACTGGGTGTTTGCCTCAATAACCTTGGGCGCATCTGCGAAGAACGCGGGCAGCTTGCCGAAGGCATCGCCCTGCACCGTCAGTCCGTGGCTTTGCGGCGGGAACTGCTGGGCGAGCACGAGGAAACGGCTTTTTCTCTGGGCAATCTTGGCGTGGCGCTGGCCTCTGCCGGGCAGTGGGACGAGGCCGCCGCGACCTTGCAGGATTCTGTGAGCATGTACGACCGACTTGGTCTAGGCATGGGCGCAGAAGCGCAGGGCTACAGAAAGAATCTTGAAATCTGCCATCAGGCCAGAGCGGCTGCGGCCCCCACGGCCTGAGCTGAAGGAGTATAGGCTATGCAGGAAATTTTTGATCGGGAAGCAGCGCTTGCCGAGATCATTGAACGCGAGCTTGCCATGTTTTTGGCCACCAACAACGAGGGCGGCGTTTCAGAATGCCAGACCCGGCCAGACACCTTTCGCGCTATGCGCAAAATGGCCCATTCCGCGCACGAAGATGCCGTGCTGGATTCGTACCTTGCCGATTTGCGGCAGGCGGAAGTGAACAGCCGCAACCTCATGGTTGAAAAATACGCCCGCATGGACGACCGTTTGCCGCCCCTGAGCACAAGCCCGCTGCTGGATGAAATCGCCGATGCCGAAGAGGCCTTTCTGCATGAGGCTCAGACGCGCTATCCGCACGTCATAAAAAGCAACGGTCAGGGTATGTTTCGCCGTTACCTGCGCTGCGAGCTTGAAACGCTTTCGGACAGAACGCTGGAACTCTACGCCGCGCAGGTGCGCCGCGCGCGCCAGCAAGGCCGTAACCTTGTGGTGGAGCGGCACGACTTTTTGATGCGCCTGCTGGGCAAGGGCGGCATTGACGCCTGCGAAGCCGCAGCGCAGGGCAAATAGCAGGGGCGCTAGATATGGAATTTGGTTTTATCGGCGTAGGCGCAATGGGCGGGCCGCTGGCGCGCAATCTTATTCGCGCGGGCAAAACCGTGCACGTTTACAACCGTAGCGCCGAGGGAAGGGACAAAACCATTGCCGCCGGAAAATGCGGCGTACCCGCCATGAGCATGGCGGACATGGCTCCCTGCAAAGTCGTATTCACCTGCCTGGCCCTGCCGGAACATCTGACGGAAAAAGCGCTTGGCCCGGATGGCCTGTACGCGCACATGCAGCCCGGTTCCGTGCATGTGGAACTTTCGACCATCGATTCCCATACTGCCTTTGCCCTTGCCGAAGCCGCAGACAGGCAGGGTATTGCCTACATTCAATGCACCCTTGGCAAAACGCCAGCCCATGCGGAACGCGGCGAAGCCCCGCTCTTTGTGGGCGGCGACCAGCAGGCCATTGCCGGGCTGGCCGAAGTCTGGCCCATTCTTGGCGTGTTCAACAATGTGGGTACGGTGGAAGCAGCCTGCGCGGTCAAGCTGGTCAGCAATCTTGTGGGCATGGCAAATCTTGCTGTTTTGAGCGAGGGGCTGCGCATAGGCGAGGCCGCCGGGGTGGAAAAAAACCTGCTGCTGCAACTGCTTGGCGAAACTGGCGCGCAAAGTTTTCAGCTTGATGCCAGGGGAAAATCCATGGCCCAAGGGGAGTATGATCCCCCGAGGTTCGCGCTGGAACTTGCCCTCAAAGATCTGCGCCTTGGCTGCGGTATGGCTCACGGCATGAATGTGGATGTGCCCCTGCTGGATATGGTTTTTGCCCGGTTCGGCCGTGGCGAGGCTGCGGGGCTGGGCAAGAAGGACTGCGCAGCGGTGCACGAAGTTTAGGGGCTGATTCAGCATAATTATATTGTCGGACTGGCAAGTATTTTCAGCTCGCACAAATGCGCTGGCAAACAGCGGCAAGTCATAAAATTCGATAAAAGAACCCCCATCAGGCGGGCAGAGTATACCGGAAGGAGTACCTGTTTTTGCCTGATGGGGGCTGTTTTTGGGGCTTGCCGCGCGGGTTCTGTGCAGAAAACATGCGGGAGGCCCCATAATATGCTTTGTGTGGGCTTGATGCCTTTTGTGTTGGTTTACTTGAGCGCCGCCGCGCCAGCCTTGGAAACGGCGGTGTCTTCAGCCACGCTGCCGCCGCTCACGCCGATGGCCCCGACAATGACGCCATTGCGGATCAGCAGTTCGCCGCCGCCAAAGATGACAAGACCCCTGTTGGTGACTTCAATGCCATAAAGTTCTTTACCCGGCTGGGAGGCAGCGCCAAGCTGGGCAGTGGACATATTGAAATAGCGGGCCGTTATGGCCTTTTTTTGCGAAATATCGATGCTGCCAATAAAGGCCCCATCCTCACGGACAAAGGCTTTGAGGTTGCCCCCGGCATCCACAACGGCAATGTTCATGGGGATGCCCTGTTTTACAGAGAAAGCCAGTGCAGTGTTGAGCACTGTCTGTGCTTCGGCCAGGGTAAGATCACCGGGAAGCTGTTTTGCGGGTGCCGAGGCGTAAGCGTTGAAGGCAACAAGCAAAAGGACAAGAAAAACAGGCAATATACGGCGCACGGTGCTACTCCTTAGTTGATGTTAAGGAAACAGAATTTCAACCGTGGTGGGGACGAAACCGTTAATGCGGATTCGACTCCTGATGCTTGAGAGTATCCCTTTGTGTAAAAAAGAACAATATCGTTTTTGTGGCTAAACGGGCTGCAGATTGCCTGCCTGTGGTTTGCCTTGATAGGGCCGTTCCGTCCGACACGCCGAAAGTGCGGCGCTGTGTTTCTGATTGGAGGTGACAGCGCAGCTATCTGCCCCAGAGAACAAGCTCGCCGTCTTCCGCATCTATGGTTTTGCCGTAGGGGGTAAAGCCGTTCTTTTCAAGAACGCGCTGCGAGGCCAGGTTGTTGATGGCTGTTTTGGCCATATAGCGCATGGCGGAATCATGGGCCTGCGCTCCTGCCAGCATCAATGCAAGTCCGCGTGAGGCAATCCCCATTCCCTGAAATTCTGTTGCTGTGCCATAACCGATTTCATGAACACTAGAATCGTTAGTGGGCAGAAACGATGCAGTGCCCAGGGTTTGCCCGGTGATATCATCTATAAAGAGCCGTGGGGAGCACCAAAACCAGTCTGTTCCACGCGTGTGGAGATCAAGAGCCGCTTGAAGAACAACATGAGGAAGTAGATATTCTGCACAGTTTATCTGGCTTAATAAAATCTTTCCCTGAAGCAGTGAGTGAACATCATGAAGGCAAAGCGACTTCATTATAAATTTTATCATTGTAATCCTTGTTCATTGCGCATCAATTAAGAAAAAAATAATTACAAATCATCGGTAAAAATCTAATCCGCAGGTTTTTCAATGCTGCCGTGCGCATCACTTGTTTCTTCAAAGCTGATTTCAGGTTCGTCTTTTTTATATTTCTTTAGCTCTGCTCTCAAGTCTTCAATTTCCAGGTCAAGATATAGGTTTATTCGTCTTAGCTCAGAAATTGTTTTCAGGTTCAATCTGTACTTTCGGATGAACTGTACGGCATAAAATCCCAAAATAGCACCAAAAAGTATTGTTGCAGCTCTTATTAAAAGCATATTGTCCATCCTGATTTTTTGTTTTTGATATATAATAATTGTTTCTATATCAATGTATAATTCTAAAGTATTAGTCCGCATTCCACCCCGCGACATTGCGATTTGCTGACAAAGATTGCCAGCTTTCGTTGCAAGGCAGGATTCCAGAGCAGAAGTCGAAGTAAAAAAGCATAAATTTCGCTAAGATAATATTATATTTATTTTTTGAGTTGTATCCGTGCGAAAGTACATCCTATGCAGTTTTGAATATATAATTTTTATTAAAATTTTTTTATTTGTACTAGTTCTCAATTAGTTTCAGCTAGCTATAATAAACCGACTAATCAACTAATATTTATATATCGTTGCATCTATTATCGGCTACTAGTATACACCCGCGATGCAAAAAATAGCTGTATGCCTCACGGTGATTCTGTTGCTTATGCAGAATGCTTATGCCGCCGCACCAATGCCGTCTTTTTCTCCTGATCGAGCTGCAGAGTTACACGATCAGCGTCTGCGAGAGATGGAAGATAACCAGCGCCGCAGGATGCTTTTGACCCCGCCCGCAGAGCAGCCAGAGCCAACCAAGCCCCAGCCGCATAAAGAAACAGGTCATTGCATACCTATCAATACAATCAGTGTGGAAGGGGCCACCCTGCTTTCCTCGCATCAGGTACGGGCGATCACGCAGGCTCACGAGGGGCAATGCCTTACGCTGGGCGGCATCAATACGGTGCTGCAAGAACTCACCAACGCCTACGTCCAGAAAGGCTATGTTGGTTCCAGAGCTGTGCTGGAGCCGCAGGATCTTTCACTTGGGGTGCTGCACATCCGCGTTATCGAGGGCAGGGTGGAATCTATTGAAATGTCGCCCGGTTCCACCATGAACGCCCGCCAGCTCAAAACAATCTTCCCTTTTGTGAAAGGCTCGGTTCTTCAGCTGAGGGACATTGAGCAGGGGCTGGATCAGCTCAACCGTCTGCCTTCCAACAGGGCCATCATGTCCATAGCGCCGGGTTCGCAGGTAGGCGAAAGCAAGGTGGTCATTGATAACGTGCAGGAACGCACGTGGCGGCCAAGTGTTGGCTTTGACAATCTGGGGCAGGATACGACAGGCCGCGCGGAATACACCCTGGGCTTGGAAAAAGACAACTTCATCGGCTGCAACGACCAGTTTTCGTTCTACTACACAGGTTCCATGCCCCAGGTTTTCGGCCAGTTCAAAAATGACTGGGAAGGCGCGAGCGAGAGCGTCACCGGGCTGTTTTCAATCCCGTTAGGCTATTGGCTGCTGAGCGGCAGTGCCAGCCGTTTCAATTACACGACGCAGATATACGGATTGAATCAGGCCTACACCAGCAGCGGCACCACCTCTGCCATGCGCCTCGCACTGGACAGGGTTATCTGGCGGGACGGCAACGGCAAGCTCTCTCTGGGTACGTTTATTCAATACAGAGACGTGGAAAACCACTTTGAAGACGTGCGTCTTTTGGCCAGCAGCTATCGGCTTACCACCACCGGGCTTGCGGCCAGTTATGTGCGCCGCATGCTTGGCGGCGTACTGACCCTTCAGGCGGAGCAAATCTGGGGCATTCCCAATATGTCATGGAGTGTTCCCGGCCCGGAAACCTCCACAACTCCCCACACGCGGTTCAGCAAAACCACAGGCACGGTTGGCTGGCAGCGGCCATTTGAGCTCGGCCAGCAGCAATGGTCGTGGAATCTTACGGCCTTTGGTCAAACCAGCGAGCAAACCATGTACGGCGCGGAGCGCCTGTATGTGGGCAGCCCCTACACTGTGCGCGGATTTCGCGAAACACCCGTGGGCGGTGATTGCGGGGGCTATATGCGCAACGAACTGGCCTGGACTGTTCCGGCAAAGATTCTGGAACCGGTGACGGCTTCGCCGCTTGGGCCAGTGCAAATTTACGCGGCCTACGACTACGGCGGCATAAGCCGCGATGCCAAAGACCCCTACGAATGGGGCGAGCTGACAGGCATGACTATCGGCGTGCGCACCAGCGGCAAGCTTTCGGTGCAGGCATCGTGGTCAAAACCGCTGACAGTGCCGGATTACGTGCAGGATAAGGGCGATGTTTGGTCAGTAAGCGTGCGTTACACCTTTTAACGCCAGCACTGGCAGATGCCGCATCCGCCTGATGCCTGCGGCGCAAAGCAGAGCAAACGTTTGGAACAGCTCAGGCTCAATTTGCCTGATATTTACACTTAGGGAATCATCATGGAACACCGTACACCAATACACTCCGTGGCATTGTGCGCCATACTTTCGGCGCAACTGATTCTTTCTCCCATTTTTGCCGCATCCGCATTTGCTGCGGGCGGGGTAACCCCCGACCCCAACGCGCCCGGCAGCAAGCGCCCATCCATGGATGTTTCGGCCAACGGTGTTCCGCTCGTCAACATTACCGCGCCCAACAGCTCGGGCCTTTCGCACAACCAGTATTCAGACTTCAATGTGCACCAGCAGGGGCTGATTCTCAACAACAGCTATCGGACTGTTACTACGCAGATTGGCGGCATTATTACGGGCAATCCCAATTTTCACGGTGATTCTTCGCGCGAGGCCAGCACCATTCTCAACGAGGTGACAAGCGCCAACCGTTCGCGCATTGAGGGCTACATCGAGGTGGGCGGCCGCCCTGCGGATGTTGTTCTGGCAAACCCCAACGGCATCACGGTTAACGGCGGCGGCTTCATCAATGTGCCGCGCGCTACGCTGAGCACCGGCGTGCCGCAGGTAAACCCCGCCGGGGCGTTGACCGGGCACGAGGTGCAGCGCGGCGATATCAGCATTGAAGGCGCTGGCATCAATGCGGACAATACCGATGCCTTTACCCTGCTGGCCCGTACAGCCTCCGTAGAAGCCCAGGTTCGCGGCAAAAACGTCACGGTAGTGGCTGGCAGAAACAACATTGCCACAGATGGCACGGTTACGCCGCTGGCGGATGATCCTGCCAATCCCAAGCCTCAGGTTGCCATTGATTCCTCTGCCCTTGGCGGCATGTACGCCAACCGCATAACCCTGGTCGCCACAGAAAAAGGCGTTGGCGTCAACCTTGAGGGCACGGTGCAGAGCGCAGACCAGATGGTTATTACCGCCGATGGCAAGCTGCGCCTGCGCGAAGCCTCGTCGGGCGGCGATGCCATGCTTGCAAGCAATACGGAAATCCGTGTGGACGAAAGCGCGGCGGCGGCAAAAAGCCTCGGAGTCTCCGCGCCAAGGGTTTCCACCCCCGGCGTGCTGGCTGCTGGCGAGAATCTATCCATACAGGCAAACGCTCTGGCACTGGAGCCAGGGGCGAGGGTCGTTTCAGGCGTGGATTCTTCCGGCGGGCTTACGCAGCATGGCAAAACAACCATTGTTGCCGACACGCTGGAGGCCAATCAGGCGAAGGTGCTTTCTGGCGGCAGTGTGGGCATTGCGGTTACCAATACAGCCAATGTGCGGTCTTCAACCATATCCGTTCAGGATGCCCTGCTTTTGACTGGCGGAACCTACCTTTTGTCAGACAGTCTGGTGCAGGGGCAGAACATTGGCCTGGATGTGCGCCAGTTGACCGTTGCCGGAAAATTCACAGTAGAAGCGTACACCAATCTGGCAGTGAAAGCCGCGTTGATGGAAGTGCAGGACAGCGTGTTGCGCGCGGCTGCGGACGCCCAATTTCAGGCAGGCAGCGCCACGGTGGACGCCACAGGCAGCATTGCCGCAGGGAATGACCTTGTTGTTACTTCTGACGACATGATCTTGCGGGGTGGATTTGTTTCCGCCGGGCAAGATGTTGCAATCTCGTCAACAACCCTGAGCAGCATTGGCGGCGTGATCTATGCCGCAAGGGATCAGCAACTGGCAACGGCAGGTCTGCTGCTCAACGATGGCGGCGAAATATACGCCGGGCGCAATATTGCCATCACATACATGGGCAATACGCGTTCCAATGTAGTGCGCAATCTGTCAGGCACAATATCAGCCGGGGATACATTAAGCATAAATGCCGCTACAGTTGAAAACAAGAAACGAGAATTTGAAATTGCCTCGCGGGGGAATCACGTCTCCTCATATTCCTGGCATGAATGCAACGCTGCACTGCTTGGGCACGGCTGCGACAGAAGGCAACTGTGGTATTACGTCAACGAATATAACGACTACATTCTCAAGGATTCCCCTTCAAGCCAGATGCTGGCGGGTGGAGACATCATAATTGGCGCTGATTTTCTTAACAACGAATACAGCACCATTGCGGCGGGTAAGAATCTTTCCGCTACTGCGGGCAATGCCGTAAACAAGGACGGCGTGCTGCAACACACCAAAACTACCCGTGAAACCATGAAGGGCTGGGATTCAGACGATGACTTTACCGGCGAGTATTTTCGCTCGTACAAGGAAGAGTTCACCGAAATAGGGCGCTCGCCTGCGGTGTTTTCCGCCAATTCAGGCCTGTACATGAACGTTTCTGGCACATTCAGCAATCTGAGCCAGCGACAAGGCATTTCCCAGCCCAACAGCAATTCTGCCAGCAAGGGATATCCATTTTCCGGCAGCCCCATGTTCCACGCTGTAGACTCGCCTGGCCACCATTATCTGATAGTAACCGACCCCCGGTTCACCAATCTGGGCAATTTTTACGGTTCGGATTACTTTCTCAGCCGCGTTGGGCTGGACCAGAAGCGCCAGCAGGTAGTTTTGCTGGGCGATGCATTCTATGAAACACGCCTTGTGCAGCAGCAGATTCTTGAAAGCACGGGCAGGCGTTTTCTTGGCGGTTACAGCACCGATGCGGATCAGATGCGCGGGCTCATGGATGCGGCGGTTGCCCAGCAGAAGGATCTGAACCTGACGGCGGGCGTGGCCCTCACAGCGGCGCAGGCAGCAGCCCTTACGCAAGATATGGTCTGGCTGGTGGAGGAGGAATACATGGGGCAAAAGGTGCTTGTGCCCCATGTGTATCTGGCATCGGCCACCAGAGAGGACATCACCGCCGGGGGCGGCGTTCAGGCCAAAAATGTGTACATCAACGCGGGCAAGGGCGTGCTGAACGAAGGGCTTATAAGCGGCGGCAGCGTCAATATTGCCTCTGTCGATATCAGCAATACTGGCGGCCTGCTGCGCGGCGGCGACCTGAATCTGACGGCGCTGAACAACATCAGCAACAACAGCGGCTTTATGCAGGGCACCAACATTGCCATGCAGGCCGGCAACAACATAACCTCGCAAACCCTTACCACCAGAGATCCCGGCAATGCAGCTAACATCCATGTGCTGGCGCAGGCGGGCATTGAGGCCAAAAACAGCGTAACCGCCGTGGCTGGCAACGATGTTTCCATCACGGGCAGCACCCTGAATGCTGGCGGCGACATTGCCTTGCGGGCCGGGCGAAATATGACCGTTGGCACGGTTACGGAAGAGTTCCATATGGGCGACGGCGTTCACAGCCGCGAAGACCGGGTAACGCACACCGGCTCAGCCGTGGCCGCAGGCGACAACCTGACCATGACCGCCGCCAATGACATGACCGTAGCAGGCTCGCAGGTCGTTGCCGGGGGCAATGCCGTGCTGGCGGCTGGCAAGAGCCTCTCTGTCGTCTCGGTGCAGGACACCTTCAGTTCATTTGTCAAAACCAAATCCGGCAACGGCGGATTGTTCTCCTCCAGCTCCAAAAAAACGGTCACGCAGGATTACCGCACCAACAAGGCTTCCACAGTCGGCGCGGGCGGCAATCTTACGCTTGCGGCGGGCGTAACCGGGCTTGGGCATGCCACGGTTGTTGGCTCCAACCTTGTCAGCGCGCAAGACCTCTCGGTGCTGGCCTCTGGCAATATCAACGTGGTCTCCGGGCAAAACAGCTCTTATTTTGCTTCCACCAAGTCCACCACGGGCGCATTGGGCCTCAGCTCTTCTTCCAAGGCCAGCGGCAGCTCTTCTGTTACCCAGGTGGCGTCAAACCTTATGGGGCAAAATATCACTCTTGATGCTGGCAAAAGTGTGGGCATTGCGGCCTCCAACTTCATCGCCCAGCAAAACCTCAACCTCACCGCGCGCAATGGCGATGTAAGCGTGCTCGACGCCGCCAATCAGTCGGCTTCATGGTCGTACAAAAAACAGACTGGCTTCGGCCTGGGCGGGGGCGGCTCTTTCAGCAGCATTTTTGGCACTGAGGGCAAGCGGGAGCAAAACGCGCAGGGTACCAGCGTGGGCTCAAAGCTGAATGCCGGACAGAACATAACTGTTGCCTCCTCGCGCGATACATCCGTTGTTGGCTCCAGCCTTTCGGCAGGCAACAACGTTACCATCAACGCAGGCCGCGACGCCAATATTCTGGGCGGCACCAACACCAGCTCGTCCAGCAAGGAGAAGTTTTCGTCGGGATTTGGCGTTGGCGGCACATTGGGGCTAGAGGAAAGCAATCTTTTTGTTGGTTATCAGAATCTTGCCAAGGGACGGGAAACGGCCAGCAGCACCAATGCGGCCACCACCCTTGCAGCGGGTAACACCATGACCGTAAATGCTGGGCAAAATGTAAACATGTCGGGTTCTGGCCTAAAAGCCGGAACAGACCTTGGCATGACCGCAGGCAAGGACATTCACATTGCGCAAGCAACAAATACGGAATCTATCAGCGAATACGAACGCAGCCTGCGTGTTGGTTTGAATCTGACCGTCAAGCAGAATGCCACCACCAATGCCAAGAACATTTACAACAATGCTCGGGGTGCTGCCCAAGCGGATGGCGTTGTTGAAGGCGTGACCAATGCCAAAAAAGCTGTCAATAGTGCCGCAGCACTGCCAGACTCCAAGGCAGAAGGCAGCCTGACCGTAGGTGTCAGCTCGGCATGGAGCAGCAGCGAAAGCCATAAATCCACCGCTGTGCTTTCTGATCTGAGCGCTGGGCGGGATATGGCCCTTGCCGCAGGGCAGGACGTGAGTATGCAGGGCACGCAGGCTCAGGCAGAACGCAATATCACCATTGCCGCCGGACGCGATTTGACCATTCACGCGGCAGAGTCTTCTTCCGGTGCCAGCAGCGCCAGTGGCAAAATAAGTGCAAGTGTTGGTATTGGGGCAAAGGCTGGAAAAAATGGCGTTGGATTTGGCTATCAGGGTAATATGGCACTGGGCGGCAAGTCTGCCGATAACGATACCCACGAATACAATAATGCCAAGCTGCTGGCGGGCGAAACGCTGAAAACCACATCAGGGCAGGACACCACCATTGCCGGGGCCAACCTTACGGGCAAGGACGTAAGCATGACTGTGGGACGCAACCTGAACGTGTCGAGCCTTCAGAATTCATCTTCCTATTCGTCCAACAGCTATGACATCAAAGCCGGGGCAACCGTTGGCGGGGCTTTACAGCCGATGCATCGCTGGGTGTAAAGTCAGCAGACGGCAGCAGCAGAACGGTTGGCGAGCAAACGTCAATTTTGGGCAGCAATAGTGTGAATATCTACACTGAGAACAACACCCATGTGGCCGGGGCTGTTATCGCCGCTGTTAATGACAATCTTAAATTGGATACCGGCACGCTTAGCTACGAAAATGTGGTGGGCAAAACCACGCAGACCAGCACTGGCTGGGGGATAAAATGGGATTATGAGACGAAGGATGAGGCTGCAAACAACACGGATAATGCGGCCAATAAAGGTAACAATGGGGACTCCACTACCACTGTAGGGGGTGAAATTCTCCCCAAAGGTACCAACAATACAGGTGCTGACAAAAAGGATAACGCCAGCGCAGAGCAAGACAAGGCAAAACCGCAAGGCGACAAGCAGAACGAAAATGAATCAAATAAGTATGAGCATCTTCCCCAGTGGGCGCAGGATGTTTTTGCGAAAACAGATGGCATGAAAGAAGGTTGGGATACTTGGACGAAGGATGTCATGTTTTCTCCTGCCGAATTAACCTATGCACGGTCAGAGAGCACCCAAACCGCCTATGCCACCATTGGCAAAGGTGAAATAATCGTGCGCAATAATCCCGGTCAGTCGCTGGATGGGCTGAACCGCGACCCCAACAATGCCATGCAAACAAACAATAGCCAGGATTTTAGCATCACGATCAGCCCTCTGTTTGGTAAAATTTCCGATGCCTTGGGCCTCTATGGGTATCCTGCTACGCTGGATAAAGTCGCCTTTTGGCTTACAGACCCCAAGGGGGCCTGGAGTGCTGCAAAAACTCACATTGAAAAATCACTGCCATTTTTAAAGCCAGCCCTGCAGCCCGCCCCGCCACAGGCAGACACGCAGCACTAACAGGAGCCTGAAATGCTACGCAATATACTGATATTTTTCGCCCTGATAATCATGCTATCGGGATGCTTACCTGACTTGAGCAAGTATTCGACTGCTGAGGCACCCCAAAAGCCCGTAATAGACACTAATACGGGGAAAGTTGTCGAAATGTGGATCCCAAGAAAAATGAGAATGATTGAATCATGGAAATATATTGCCAGAGCTGAAGAAGAAATGTGTTCTGAGGGTTATTATATTGGAAAGTATATTAACAAGCAGCACCCTGCTCAAAAGTATACATACAAGAAGTACAATGACGAAGGAGACAGAATTTGGTCCTATTATTATTACGACCAGCCAGCATCTTCTGTCACAATGGACACGTTTAACATAAAGCGTATGACTGTTTTTAATTTGTATACGGACAAAAATGGCAAAATTTATGGCTGCACGTGGGCCAGATATCCTGGCGGATACAATTTAAAACACGGCACGGACGATGGTTTAACCCCGTAGTATGTGCAATTGCACGTAGAAGGCACCCCATTTTACAGACAATGCTGCGCTGGGCAGACGAATACACAAAACAAAAAACCCCGAAGACCTATGCACAAAAACATTGCCCTGCTCTGCCTGTTCACACTGCTCTGCTCCTGTGGCCCATCCACAGATAGAAACCAGAGCGGCCTTTTTGGGGAGTATCCAGAAAACTATGACAATGGAAATGGCTTCACTCTTTGGATGCCAAAGAACATGCATGCTCGCCAGGGCATGTACACATTTGTTGTGCAGAAGTATATAAATTATTGTGTAAATGGCGACTATAATGGAGGAAAATTTAAGTCAGATGAAGTGTATAAAGAACTTCCTGACGGTGGCCGCGTGTATGCTTACTACTACTACACAGAAGATCATGATGTTGGTGTCAATGCGCCAGCATTCAATCTAAAACCAACACAAATAAAGGTTAAATATTATACAATAATGAACTTTATAGTAAATAACAATGGCATAATAACGCAGTGCAAATACAAGAGATTTCAATAAATAATTGACCAGACAATTATCATAACTTGCCTATATGAACGAATAGCAGCAGTGCAATTTATGCTAGCATGCATTCCCGCAATCTTTTTTGCTGGGCTGTCTGTGGCTTAGCAGATGCGTGTATGGGGTGGGCGCAATGCACATTGGCAGGCAGTAACGATGATTCGTAAAGCTCCAGATGCCAACGGCTGCGGAACAGGCTTTTGCGTGCATGGGCTGACCTCTTTGCATTTGTGCAAAATGTGGGCGCGCAGGCGGGCATGTTGGTGATCAAGGCCCCAAAGCAGTACTCTGAACGATCTGCCCCTTTCAAGCTGATAGCTGATAAATGAGAACTTCCATACACAAAAATATTGCACTCCTCTGCCTGTTTGCTCTGCTCTGTGCCTGCGGCCCATTGCCAGACAGAAGCCAGAGCGGCCTTTTTGGCCGTTATCCGGAAAATTTTGTTGATACGGACGGCTTCACTCTCTGGATGCCAAAACATATGAATGCTCGCCAGGGCATGTACGCATTTGTTGTGCAGAAATATATCAACTACTGCGTAAACGGGGATTATAATGGCGAAAAGTTTGAATCAAAAGAGGTTTATAAAGAACTTCCAGACGGTGGCCGTGTATATGCCTATTACTACTATTACAATCAAGATGAGTCTATTGGCGTTGATGCCCCTGCGTTTAATCTTTCACCAATGCATATCAATGTAGATTACTATACCGTAATGAATTTCATAGTTAATAAAGATGGCATAATTACAAATTGTAAATACATGAGATTTCAATAACGAATTGATCAAATAATTATCATAACTTGCCTATATGGACGAATAACAGGAGTGCAATTTGAGTCAGCGTGCTTTCCCTCAACCTCGTTGTTTGCATGGCTGGCAGGGTTAGGCAGGGGCAGAGATAAGGCGGCATGGGCGGCTAGCACGCCGCCGGGGCAATGCCGTGTTGGCGGCTGGCAAAAGCCTTGATGAACCTGGAAATCACATCGCTGTCAGCACCAATTCTACAAACTTCCTTGTGCCCCCTTGAAGGGAAACTTGTTCGCATCCCACACAACTCAACAAGCAGAGTGGCACTCATTGATTAATCTTAACTAACTTTATTTGACTTGAATAACTTTTTGCGCCACTGTCAGGGCATGTCGCAATCATTGCCCGTCACAACGTGGGAAGTCCTGAAGCTCACTGTTCCACAGATGGGCCTCATGCTGTGCCATCTGGCGGTTTCCATGACCGACCTGTGGGTATGCGGTCAGATCGATGGTCGAATCCTCGCGGTGCTTGGCGGTATCTCTCAGGTTTTCGCCTTTCTCATGCTTGTCACGTCTACGGTTGTCAGCGGCTGTATGGCCACTGTCAGCCGCGCCGTGGGGGCTGGGCTGCTCTTGCGGGCACGGCGATATGCCGGGCTGGTTCTCTGCATATCGCTGCTTGCCGGAAGCTGCGTTGCTGCTCTGGCCCTTCTGGCATTGCGGATCGTACCTCTTCATGGTTTGTCTTCTCCGGAGCTTGCCCCTGCCGCCTCCCTCTTTGCCCAAGCCTATGCCCTGCAATTGCCTTTTTATTACAGCATGATAATTCTCAATTCCACATTTCGTGCGCACAAAATGGTATGGCTGCCCTTTGCCACTTTGTGTCTGGTGGCGCTGGTCAATTATGTGGGCAGCGTGGGCTGCGGGCTGGGCCGCTGGGGCCTGCCCCAGTTGGGCTATGCAGGGGTGGCGTGGTCAACCGTTGCCTCGTCTGTGCTGGGTTTTGCCTGCAATATCGCTCTGGCGGTGCGGCGGGGAATCATCAGCCGGTCATCCTTTGCAAGCTGGCGGTGGAACAGGGCCGCCCTGCCGAGGTTGTGGCGCATTGGCATCCCCGCAGCCTTGGGCAGTCTGGCAGGGCAGAGCGGCAGCATGGCCCTGCTGGCCTGTGTTGCAAACATGCCCGGCAATGCTGCGGAAACACTGGCGGGGATGACGCTCGGCATGCGGGTTGTCAGCATGCTGTATTTTCCTGTGGCGGCGATGGGTATGACCCTTGCCATCATGACAGGGCATTTGCTGGGCGCACGGCGCAAGGCTGAATGCTACGGCATGGGTCTGCACTATGCCCGACAGGTGGCCATGATCGCCATTGTGGCGGCAGCGGCACTGTTTTTGAGCCGACACGCCGTTGCTCGCTGGTTCACCCACGACCAGGCCGCCGTAACGGTGGCAGGGATTTTTCTGCTGGTCGCCTGCGCAAAACTGCCGCTGGAAGTAGTGGGCATGCTGTTGCAGGCAGTGCTGGATGGCGCAGGGGCCACGCGCCTTACCAGCCGCATTACTGCCCTGACCCGCTGGGGCATCTGCGTACCCCTGGCCTATGCCCTGACCTATCTGCTGCATCTGGGGGCCACTGGCATCTTTGTGTCCATGGCCTGCGCCGAAGCAATCGGAACCCTGTGCCTGCTGTACCTGTACAGGCAAAAAAAATGGCTTGGTAGCCTGTGATCTCTTTGATATACCCTACAAGTTAACAGTATTCAAAGAATGTTAGACAGAGGTATATCAAGGAGCCGCCCCCAATGCCCGAAGACGAAAAGCAGCTTTCGCCAGCGCTGGAAAATTATCTCGCCATTATTTTCAGGCAGGAATTTGCCGCCGGGGCCTGTAGGCCCAGCGACATTGCTGATGCCGCCGGAGTTGCCCGCCCCTCTGTGACCAACGCACTGCGCGAGCTGGCAAAGCGCGGCTACGTGACCTACGCCCCGTACAGCCTTGTAAATCTGACCGAAAAAGGGCTTCGTGCCGGGCAGGAACTGGCGCATCGCAACATGGTATTGAAAGATTTTTTTCAGAATGTACTGCAACTTTCAGAAGACAGAGCCGCAAGTGTGGCCTGTGAGCTGGAACACATCATTCCTGAGGATGTAATGCTGCGCTGGCGGCAGTTTGTGCTGTACATGCACCACACGCAGAGCGAGTGGGAGCATTGGCAGCAAAAAACCGAAGCCCTGCGCGAAGAGCACGCCACAAAGCAACATGCGGCAAGCCCCAAGGCGCCGCCAGCAATCGTGCATCGCAAAGAGTTTGTAAAAGACTGACCGACAGGCCCAAATCGATGTGCCGTGCAGGCATTTTGCATGCGTCAACAGGGCGGGTTTTCGCGTTATCAGCGCATGCGGGGGTACTCTCGGCCAATCCGCTCTAGTGGAGCGAATATTCCACAGGCACCCGCACGCTAAAGCTGCTGCCGCGAACTTCGGTATCCAGACCGGCAAGCCTTGTACCCAACTGCTCCGTGGCTGAATCCAGCACGCCGTGACCGCTGCCCCTGTGCAGCGAGGAGCCAGTGACCTTGCCATCGTTGCCCACCTGCACCAGCAGAATGGCTGTGCCCTCGGCTCCGGTGCGCCGTGCGTGCTTGGGGTAGTTTTTATACTGTTCTATGGCCCCCAGCAGTTTGTGCAGCACGCTTGGGCTGGCTGCGCCGCCTGATTCCGCGCCGTTTTTTCCATGCCCCGCAGCTCCCTTGCCGTCTGCAAGGCCCCTGGCCTGCGGCTCAGCCCCAGTGCCGGGGGTAGCCTCTGCGGCAGTTTGCTGCGGCGTCTGCACGGCAGCGGCGGTTTGCACAGGTTTGACCGATTCGGATCGTTGCACGGCCCGCTGTACTGCTTGTTGCGGGGGCTTGCTCGCGCTGGTCTTTTTTTTGACTGGCGAAACCATTTTTTCAGCCGCCTGCGCCATGTTGGTCACAGGTTGCGGCTGGGGCGCTTCCTGCGGCTTCATCTCCTCTTGCGGCGTGACCGCCCTCGCCGGAGCTGCCGTGCCCCCATCCGGCAGGCCCGGGGCAGCAGAGGGGCGAACGCTGGCAGCCATCTGCGCAAGCGACACCCGATAGACCTTTTCCTGCGGCAAGGAGGCCTGTCCACCCAACAGCAGGGCAAGGGCGATAAGGCCGCCGTGCAACGTCAGCGAAGCCATGGTTGATCCTGAGCACAGACCGGGCAAGACTGACAGTTTTTTCATGATGTTGACCTCCATGCGTGCAAGGTCGCCTGCGGCAGGGCTTTGCGGCACTGCCGCAGGCGGGCCTGTTCTGTTATACCGTGGCAGCAAGGGCCGTGATGTATTCCCGCGCCTGTCGGCAGTCTTCCTGGTCGGGATGCTTGGCGGCTTCTTCAAGGCGGGCGCGGCGTTCGTCCGTCATGGGGTGGGCGTTGTTGGCCATTTTCTGCATCATGGCCACCACTGCCGGGTCAACGCGTCCCTGACACAGGAATGACCCCAAAACCCTGTTGCCGCGTTGCGGCTCATTGAGCAGAGCTTCTCCTTTTTTTTTGCAGTCAGCGGCGTGTTCCGAGTCAGGCCATGCCCCAAGGGTTCCGAACAGGGCCACGGTGCAGTTTTCGATGCTCTCAATATACCGCTTGGCATCGGCATCGGGCATGCCTTTGTCCACCCAGTAGCCCACGGCCACAAAGTCATAGCCGCTGGGGTTCGGGGCATCCTTTACAGGGCAAATATCGCAGTCGTGCAGGCCCTCAGCCACGGCACGGGCCACCTTTCCCGTATTACCCGTGCGGGAGGAGTAGACCACCAGAGTTTTCATTGCACATTCTCCATGCCCAGCGCCGTGCGCAGCGCCAGAAAGCGTTCTTTTACCGAGGGGATGAGCGCGCGGTTTTCGCGCCCTACGTAGATGGAAAACACAACCGCGCCCGCTGCATCAAAAAACTGGATGCTGTGACTTTCCAACCCCATGAAGGGCAGGGACAAAAAAGCCATGTGGGCAATATTGTTGCTGCAAATGTGCCCGCCCAGGGGGCAGCCGTGATCAAGGTTGAAATAGCCGCCCCCGTGCTTGCCCGCAGGGATTTGCCCCTTGATCTCCACAACGCTGCCGCCGTGGCGCATGATAAATGTGGCGGATTCCCACGCTGTAAGGTCGGCCCATATGGCGTCAAAGTCCGCCGCTGCGGCAAAGACCCGCATGGGCTGGGGCAGGGCTTCTGCCGCCTGAAGTTCGCTGACGCCGCAGGCCTGCGCCAGCGTGTCCAGCATGACCATTTTTTTCTCTGCCAGCAGGGACGCTACCTTGTCTGCCAGTGCATTGCCGTTTGCCGTTGTCATGGCAACTTCCTTTACACCGCCTGAGCGGTGGGGTTGTTGTGTTGGGCAGTGATGCTCGGGGTGTTGCCGTGCTGCCTGCGGGCGGGAGTTTCCGTCAGCGGGGTTTCGATTTGTCGGGGGCTGATCAGCGGCAAGCGCAGCGCCTGCCGCCCCATGCCAGCCAGCAGCTCCAGATCGTGCGTGATAAGCAGCACACTGCGCTCCTGATGGGCCTGCCGCTCAATGGCGGCTGCAAGCCTGTGCATGTTGGCCCCGTCAAGGCCGCTGGTCGGTTCGTCCAGAATGAGCAGGGAAGGGCGCTTTGCCAGAGCGCAGGCAACGACCAGACGCTGTTTTTCCCCGCCGGAAAGCGACTGCGGATGCCGCCCCGCGAGATGCAGCAGGCCGAATTCTTCAAGCAGCATGCGCGCATGGTCGGGATCCTTTTGCCCGGCCAGCTCCAGACAGGTCTGCACCTCCTGCTCCACGGTGCGCATGTGCAGTTGATGGTCGGCATTCTGCAACACCAGACCGCTGTGGCGCATGCGCTGCTTTGCATCGCACTGTTGGTCGCGAATGAGGATTTCACCGTTCTGCTGCTGGTCGAGGCCAGCAAGAATCCGGGCCAAAGTGGTTTTGCCCGCTCCATTGTGTCCGATGATGGCAGTGACGCCGCCGGGCAGGTCAAAATTGACGCCTTCGTAGAGGGGCTTGCGGCCTTTGTGCGCATGGGTGAGGTTGCGGGCCTGTATCAGCCCGTGGGCGCTGGTGCAGCCGGGCAGGGTGCGGCGCGCATCGGGAACGCGGGCTTCGCGCAGGCCGAAGCGCCGCCGCAGTTCCGCATCGTGCAGCATGGCAAAGTCGCCCTCTGCTTCAATGCGCCCCTCGCGCATCACAACAACCCTGTCCACCACGTCGGCCAGCCAGTAGAGCCTGTGGTCAACCACCAGAATCGCCATGCCACGCTCCTTGAGCTGGGCCAGCTTGAGGGCCAGCTCGGCCGTGGATTCCGGATCGAGGTTGGCCGTGGGTTCGTCCAGCACAAGAGCCTGCGGGCGCTGGGTCCACAGGGAGGCAAGACCGACCTTCTGCTTTTGGCCTTCAGAAAGCTGATGTATGGATGATCGGCAAATTTCCTCCAGGCCAAACTGCCTGATGGCCCCGGTAACGGCATGGCACATGGTTTCACTGCCAAGGCCTTGCCATTCCAGAGCAAACGAAAGTTCATCTTCAACATTAAGGGCAAAAAACTGCTGCTCGGGATCCTGAAACAGGGTTCCGGCCTGACGGGCAAGCTGGGGCGGGGTCTGATCCGTGGTGGGCCTGCCGTTGACCAACACACGGCCTTGCAGCGTACCACTGAAGTAATGTGGGCACAGGCCGTTGAGCAGCCGGATGAGCGTGGATTTGCCGCATCCGCTTGCGCCGGTGCAGAGCACGAGTTCGCCCGGCTCTACCGTAAGGCTGAGGTCGCGCACGGCAGGGGTTTGCTGGTGCGGGTAAGTGTAGGTGACGTTTTCACAACGCAGCATCAGCGCATTCCTCCAAGGCTGGTTCCGCCCAGATGTATTTGCAGCGCCAGAGCCGCCCCCAGCGCCGCACAGGCCGCAAGCAGCAGCAGGGTGTCGCGCAGGGCCCAATGGCAGGTTTTATAGGGGGTCATGGTTTTGCCGTAGCCCAGCCCCTTGAGTTCTGCCGCGATGCCAAGGTCTTCTGATGTACGTAGCGAGCGGAACAGCAGGGGGGTGAACAGCAGTCGCATGCTCTGCCCCGGATGCCGTGTAATACCCCATGGCGAAAGTCTGTAGCCCCGAAGCCGCAGCGATTCCGTGACCTGCTGCACATCGGCCAGAAAGGTGGGGATAAAGCGCACCACAACCGCTGCGGGCAGATAGATGCAGAATGGCAGCCGCATGCCGCGCAAGGCGTTGAGCAGATCCTGCACACGTGTGGAAAGCGCCATGGGCAAAACCACGTGCAACATGGTAAGCATACGTAAAAAGGGAACAACAAGCCCTGTAAATCCGGCTTTGTTGAGCGATGGCATGAACAGCCCCATGATCCACATGCAGCCCATTGCCATGCCGCACATGAGGGTAAAGAAAGCATATGCCCAGAGCAGCACCATGGGCTTGCGCAGAGAAAGCGCGTAGCACATGGATAATCCGCAAAGCAGCAACTGCCCCTGAATGTTTGAAACAACCAGGGAGCCGATTGCCGCCACCACGCTCAGGGCCAGTTTGGCGCGTGCGTCCACCTTGGGCAGCCAGCCTGCGGCGTCTGCCGCGTTATTGTCGAACAATGCCCGCATGACGCAGCTCCTTTACAGCGTTGTACCCGGTGAACAGACCAGCCGCCGCCCCCAGATACCCCAGTATGACCACTGGCACAGCCGCCATGAGCAGGGAAGGGTTTTCGCGCATGAACAACCAGGAAATCCCCAGCGAACAGACCCGGCTCGCAATGTCGAACACGCCCACGGCCAGCACCGGGCCCCATGCCCGACTGTAGCCGCCGCCAAGGGCGACAAGTGCTTCGGCCATCAGAGCGCCCAGCAAGATGGCGGGCAGCAGGGTGATGCTGGCCCCCAGCAGCAGGGCGCTCACAAGCATGCTGACCAGAGAGAACAGCAGCAAGGTTCCTGCCTTGCGCACCCTGTAGAGCATTACCACCAGCAGGGTCGTGTAGATCAGGTTTTTCAGCAGCAGCGAAACCGGATTCATGCCGCCCCCGGCCAGGGCCACCAACAATGTGGAAACCTTGGCCGCAGCGGCAAAAACCCCAATGACAACGAGCTCGTGGGCGCTCCAGTATCGACGAACCAGTTCACTCATGGTGCAACTCCAATATCCGCCCTTATATAGAAAATGAATACGAAATTCAATATCAATACAAGGGCGGATACCTGATTTAAAATTCCACACTCACCTTGATGTTGGCGTGAACCCCCGGTTCGTAAATGGCGGCATTGGGTTCAAGGCTGTACTTTTGGTTAAAAATGTTAAGTACTTCGCCCACAACCATGTACTGTTTTTCCTTGCCGAACTTTACGCCCAGCATGGCGTTGGCCGTTGTCCACGCATCGTTTTTGTATTCGATGCGGCTGGAGCCGCTTTCGGTCTGGGTTTGACTGGCAAAGCGGGCGTAAACATCGCCGATGATGTCCACGTCGTCGGTGACGGAGTGGAGCGAGCGCACGCCTGCCCGGCCTGTCCATTCCGGTACGCCGGTTTTCCACGTGGTGTAGTCGCCGTTGTCATACTGGCGTTTCATCCAGGTAGCGGAAACGTATGGGGTGAAGCCAAAGGGCAGGTCATAGCTGCCGCTCAGTTCCATTCCGTGGGTTTTGGCCGAGCTGACGTTGCGGTAGCGGTAGATATTGTTGCCGGTCTGCTCGGTGGCAATGTAGTCCGTAGCCACGGTGTAGAAAAGTGACGCATCAAGAGCCAGCCCGTGTGCCGCGTAGCGCGCGCCCACTTCCCAGTTGTTGGAGTGCTCGGGTTTGAGTGAGGAGTTGGGTTCAACCGTGCCGCCGCCCATGCTGGAGATGATATATTTCTCCTGCAGGTTGGGCACCCTGAACCCTTGGGAAAAACCGGCCCTCAAGGTCATGTCGTCAATGCCCTGCCACATGAGCGACAGGTTGAATACCGGCTGCGATTCCCATGAGCTGCCCTCGCCGCCTGCGCTGGGATTGGAATACGTGGTGGTGGGCGGGCCCATCATCTGGGATGTTGTGGTTTTGTCGCCGCGCGCCGTGTTCATGGTTGAGCGCACCCACGTTTGGCGCACACCGTAGTTGAGGGTGAAATCCCACGGCAGTTTGGTTTCCATGAGGCCGTACACGGCATGCGTGTCCATGTAGCCTTCGTACTTGTAGTGCGTGAGGGAATTGATTTTTCTGGTCATGAAGGCGTTTATGGGAATGGACATGTTGGAATAGGTATTGGTGTCGGCATCCAGCCCGTCGCGGTTGAATTCATAACCGGCAATAAGGTAGTTGCTTTCGCCCAGAGCCCAGTCGCTCTGCATGCTCGCGCCCCATTGCTCGTTTGTATTGTCCGCGTAGTTGTTCATGAGCACGGATGTTGTGCCGGAGTTCGCCTCCACATGGTTGAGCATTTTTTTATGGGTGTCTTGCCAGAAGGCGTCCAGCCGGAGCTTGGGCAGGAAGGACGTGAGGTTCCTGGCCTCCATGAAAACGGCGGCTTTTTTGCGCTCCCAGGGGGAAATATCGACGTAAAACGAATTGTCTTCCGTGGTTCCGGCCATGACATCGCTGTAAAACTGCTCGTAGGAGCCGCCCAGAGTGAACTTGTCGCTGAAGTCGTAGCTGAGGAAAGCCGAGCCTGACTGCTCCTTGAACTTTGAATGCGGGGCCTCGCCTTCAGGCGTGGAAAGATTGTGCTGATAGGTATTGAACCCAGTGGCGCGGTACTTGAACCCGTTGTACGCGCCGTAGATGGACAGGCTTTCGTCAAAGCCCTTGGTCGACCCGTTGTAACTGCTGGTTATCTGCCCCTGGATGGGCTTGGTGCCGCCCTTCTTGGTGATGATGTTTACAACGCCGCCCAGCGCCTCGGAACCATAGAGCACAGAGGCAGGGCCCTTGATGACCTCAATGCGCTCAATGATGGCCGGGTCAACGAGCAGCGGCGTGCCGTCCATGGACTTGTTTTCGGCAATTTTTTGCCCGTCGATGAGAATAAGCACGCGGGTGGGGTTTTCACCGCGCAGGGATATGCGCTTCAGCCCCTGCGCGCCCGAATTGACAACCTGCACGCCGGGCACGTCTTCCAGAAGGCCGCCGACAGTTGTCGCTGTCGATTCCTTGATCTGTTCCTTGGTGACCACGCTGACCGACATGGGCACGTCGAGCAGTTCCTTTTCCACCCTTGAGGCAGAAACCTTGACGGTTTCCGTCTCAAGGGTCTGGGCCAGGGCCGGCGCCCCCCAGAGCAGCAGACCGGCAAGGCCCAAGGGCAGGGCCTGAGCGTTTAATTTACGCAGCAGCGACATTCTTTTCCTCCAGCATCGCCTTGAGAAAATTGAGTAAAAGTTGGGTGAGGTTTACCTGCCAGAATTGCCCGGCCAGGGTGAGCACCACCCGGCCATCATGCCATTCAAGCAGTTGGGCGCGTTGCCACTGTGCAAGCACTGGCTCCCATATTTGACCAAGAGGCAGGGCAAAACGACGCTCAAGGCCTTTTACATCCATCCAGCCCTGCTCCATACACTCGGCAACCGACCTGTAGAGGAAGTAGTGGCGCTGGGGGCTTTGCACAAAGGCCAGAGGCTTGCGTCCGTCACGCACATCCTGCTGCCATTCTGCGTAATTGCTGTTGTTCATGTAAAAGTGCCCGCCCAGATTGCCCCCTGCGCCGGGGCCGAAGGCAAGGCAGTTGGCCGAAGCCTTGACATACAGATTGTAGAGGTTGCGTTCGCGCGAAGTGCGCGCCCAGTGGCTGAGGGAAAGGCGGCGGTAGAAGGCCCCTTCCATGTCTTCCACCGCTGCGGCGTACATGGCCGACTGGAGGGGAATATCCGCCGTGGGGGCGATTTTTCCCTGTTCGATGCCGCGCCCAAGCGGGGTCTGGCGGTACACATTGAGCTGGTAGCAGTCCGCCCCGTCAAGGTTGAGGGATTGCGCAACGGCAATGTCTTCGCGCCAGAGCTCCAGCGTCTGGTTGGGGAAACCGTAAATAAGGTCAACAATGACGGCGGCCTGATCGTAGCTCAAAAGCTGCTCAAGGCCGCGCTCCATGTCTTCGCGCGAACCCAGCCGCCCCATGGACTGCCGGATGGAGGTATGGAAGCTCTGCACGCCCAGCGAAAAGCGGTTTGCGCCGCCTTCAAGGCAGGCTTCCATTTTGCGAGGCCCGAAATTGGTGAGCCTGCCTTCAACCGTGATTTCGCAGTCGTTGGCAAGCGGGAGCGCCTCTCGCACTCCTTCAAGAATGCGCTTGAGGTCTTCCGTTTCAAGGGCTGTGGGGGTGCCGCCGCCAAAATACACGGCGTGAACGGGCGTGCTCTGCACGGCCTTGCGCTCGCGCCACATTTGCAGCTCCGCCAGCAGGGCGTCGGCATACAGGCGGCTGTCGCTTTCGTGATAGGCCTTGTTGTAAAACCCGCAGTACAGGCAGTGCGTCTGGCAAAAGGGCACATGGATGTAGGCCACTGTTTTTCCCTTGAGGGGTGAGGCCAAAAGCAGATCCATATGGCTCTGCATGCTCTCCGGCTCAATCATGTTGCCGCCAGTACCGGGGTGCATGGCGATTTTGGCGTCAAAGGCGTGCGAGAGGGCGCATACGCCTTCTTTGGCAAAAAAAGCGGAGAGGTCTTTGGGCGCGCGCCCTGACGCCGCCGATAATTTGCCCGGATCGGGCATTTCGTAAATTTTCTGGTTAGGCTGGGGATGCATCTGCGTTCCTCGATTGCAAATAAAAGTTAGTCTTAACTAATTCTGTTAAATTCAATTAATTAAATTGAAAAAGAATGTCAATATCATCTTGAAAAAAGCTCGACAATTCACGGCAACGCACGGTTGCCAATGAAAAAGCGGTGGGGGAAGCAGCTGGGAGCCAAAGACCGTCAGCACTGCTGGCTGCAATATTTGCGAGGGGAGCAAGGGGGATCGTGATGATGGGAGGGGGAGAGAAAATGCTTGCAATTACCTGAGGGCGCTGCCTGAATTCGGCAGCTTATCTGCAACAGGGTGCCAGTAGGTGCCGCCAGCAAAAGCCCCTGCCCGCATAATCGCAGGGCAGGGGCTTGGGGGCATCAGATGGGCGTTATGGTATCAAGCCAGTCTAGGGCATCAATGTTGCTGCATCACCCAAAGGCCGTGCAACATCGACCCGGTGTGCATGCTACTTCCAGACGCTTTCCGCTACTTCAACAACAAGGCGTATCTTGTTCCACTGCTCTTCTTCTGTCAGCGTGTTTCCTTCTTCTGTGGAGGAAAAGCCGCACTGGGGGCTGAGGCAGAGCTGCTCAAGCGGAACAGTCTGTGCAGCTTCATCTATTCTTGCCCTGATGGCACCACGGTCTTCCAGCGTGCCGGTCTTGCTTGATACCAACCCAAGAACCACCTGCTGGTCACGCATGTGCCTGAGCGGCGTAAAATCGCCTGCACGCTTGGAATCGTATTCCAGAAAAAAGCCGTCCAGTCTGGCCCTGCCAAAAAGCTCCTGCGCCACAGGTTCGTATCCGCCGCTGGAAAACCATGTGGAACGGAAGTTCCCCCGGCAGATGTGCATGGTCACCGTCATGTCGGAGGGCCGGTCTGAGATGGCGGCGTTTACAAGGTCCACGTATTTTGCCGCCAACGTATCAGGATCAATGCCTCTCTTTATCAGGGCTTCGCGCTGTTCGGCGGAGCACAGGGCACCCCAGCTCGTGTCATCAAGCTGAAGGTAGCGGCAGCCAGCGTCGTAAAATGCCTTCAGGGCGTCTTTATACGCATTGGCAATATCATCCAGCAACGCGCTTTCAGACCCATAGAAATTGGGCAGGGTAAACTGCTCGTTGCGGATAGCCAGAACAAAGTGGAGCATGGCTGGGGAAGGAATGGTCATCTTGGCCGTGTGTTCGCCAGCGCAGGATTTGAGAAAGGCAAAATCACGCAGCATGGGGTGGTTGGAAAAGCCCACCGGGCCAGCCAGTTCAACGCTTTCGGCCTTGGTGCGCACGCCGTGAAAAATAAACCCCTTGCTGGTGGTAGTTTTTTGAATGCCCTCAAGCCCGGCAAAAAAATCCAGATGCCACCAGCTGCGGCGAAATTCGCCATCGGTAACGGCCTTAAGCCCGGACTGTTTCTGTTTTTCTACCAGCTGGCGAATGGCCTCGTCTTCCACCCTGCGCAGATCATCGGGGGTGATTTCTTTGTCTTGCAGTTGTTTTCTGGCCTTTTTTATGGATTCCGGACGCAGAAAACTGCCCACATGGTCAGCTCTGAAGGGAGGTTTGTTCCAAAAATCTGCGGTGTTTTCTTCAGTCTTCATTTGTTTATCCTTTATATGCGGTTACGCCAGCGCGGCGCGAACAGTTTTTGCGGCTTCAACCATGTTTTCCAGCGACGGGTAAGCTTCATCCCACTGGCGTGTTTTCAGGCCGCAATCAGGGTTAACCCACAATCTTTCCTGTGGAATGTGCCTGAGTGCACGGCGCAGCAGTTCGACCATTTCTTCCGTTGAGGGCACTCGTGGGCTGTGGATATCGTACACGCCCGGCCCAACTTCATTGGCGTAGTTGAACCTGTCAAAAGCCTCCAGAAGTTCCATGCCGCTACGGCTGGATTCAATGCTGATGACATCGGCGTCCATCTGGGCAATCCAGGGCAGAATGGCGTTGAACTCGCTGTAGCACATGTGCGTGTGTATCTGCGTGCTGTCGGCAACGCTTGAGGTAGCCAGCCTGAAAGCCTCCACTGCCCAATGAAGATAATCCTCCGCTGCTGCGCGGGTAAGGAGCATGCCCTCGCGCAGGGCGGCCTCGTCAATCTGGATGATACGCACGCCAGCCTTTTCCAGATCAAGAACCTCGTCCCGGATGGCAAGGGCAATCTGCTTGCACACTTCTGCCCGCGGGAGGTCGTCCCGTACAAAGCTCCAGCACAGAATGGTCACCGGGCCTGTGAGCATGCCCTTGACCGGCTTTTGCGTGAGCGACTGCGCATAGCGTATCCAGGCTACGGTCATGGGCTTTTTGCGGTACACATCACCGTAGATTACGGGCGGTTTAACGCAACGGCTGCCGTAGCTCTGCACCCAGCCGTTCTGCGTAAAGCAGAAGCCTCCCAGTTGTTGACCGAAGTATTCAACCATGTCGTTGCGTTCCGCTTCGCCATGCACCAGTACGTCCAGCCCCAGCTGTTCCTGCTTTTCAATGCACTGGCGGATCTCATTTTGCATGGCTGCCGTGTATGCGGCTTCGTTTATGCTGCCGTTTTTGAAGTCGCGCCGGGTTTTGCGTATTTCTGCCGTTTGAGGAAACGACCCGATGGTCGTAGTGGGCAGGGGAGGCAAGGCAAGCCAGCCTTGCGCTTTTTTGCGGGCGGCATAGCCGGATTGGCGGTGCAGTTGCGAAGGGGTGACGGCGGCAACCTGCTGCCGCACAGTTTCAATATACTGATCGGGATGCGCGGCGGCATCATGCATATCAGCCGTGATGCTCTGCAATCCTTCGGAATTAGCCTGTTCCGCAATTTTCCCGAGGCTTGCAACTTCCGCACATTTTTGCGCTGCAAAGGCCATGCGGTGACGGATATGGTCCGGCAGGGCTGTTTCTGCCTCCAGATCCACTGGCGAGTGCAGCAAGGAGCAGCTTGAGCCGACAAGAATCCGTTCGCTGCCCAAAGCCGCTGTTGCTTGCGCAATGCACGGCAATATCCGGGCAAAATCCGTCTTCCAGATATTACGCCCGTTCACTGCTCCAAGCGAAAGCGCCATATTATCAGGGATGGCGGCCAGGATTTTGCCCAGTTCATCCCTGCCGCGCACCATGTCCACATGCAGCGCCGCGCAGCCGGAATCCAAAGCCAGCGCGAGATTTTTTTCAAGCGGCCCAAAGTATGCTGTGAGCATCAGCCTGTTGCCGCTGGCGGCGTTGAGACCCGCGTATATTTCGGTAAAGCGCCTGACCGCAGCCGGGGACAGCAACTCTGTGCTCAGCACGGGTTCTTCTATCTGGATACTTTCGCAGAGAGGGGCGAGCGAGGTCAGCAGATCGGCGTACACCAAGGCAATGCTCTCAAGGCGCGACCATTTGTGTGCCTCGTGCCGCGATTTTGCCAGCGTAAGCCAGGTAAAAGGCCCAATCAGAGCTGGCTTGGGCGCAAAGCCCAGATCAACGGCAAGGAGCGTGTCTGCCAGTACAGGATGTTCACCCGGCTGCCATGGAGCGTTGTCCGTAATCTCGGGTACAAGGTAGTGGTAGTTGGTGTCGAACCACTTGGTCATTTCCATGGGCGGGAGATTGCGCAGGGCATCACCGCGTGCAAGGCTGAAGTATCTCTCCAGCGGTGAATCGGCCTTGTCTGCGGCAAACCTTGCGGGCACTGCACCGAGCATGCAGGTGATATCGAGCATGCGGTCATAAAGCGAAAAATCTCCGGTGGCCACATAAGCAAGGTCAGCATCGCGCTGGATGCGCCAGTGTTGCTTTTTCAGGTTGTTTGCGACTTCAATAAGGGATTGGGCGGATCGGGTACCGTCCCAGAAAGACTCAAGGGCTTGTTTCAGCTCTCTTTGTCTGCCGATTGATGGAAACCCGAGAATGTGGGTTTTCATGGGGATGCTCCTTTCAATAGAAGTTGAAAGGGCAGTCCATTTCACGTTCGTCCAGAACAGGATGCGGGGCATCCGTCAGGCCGGGCATTTGCCTGTACGCGAGACAGCACTGCCGAGCTGCGCCAGTCGCAGCAATTGTGACAAGTCGTCTCCTGGCTTCCGGCCTGTGGCAGTCTGGCCTTCCCGTCTGCTAATGCAAACAGTGACCATGACTCAGGTAAATGCCGGTTACAGTGGCGCGCCCGCGGCAGATTTTCACTGCCTTCCGTTTCTCATCACAATATCTGGATAAATTGATATATTGTTTTGTTCTTTTCGTCAACAATCGACTTTGTGCAATAACCACATGCTGTGGCCTAAAATCGCCCCCCTAAAGATATGCATTGAAAGGTAGTGCTCCTGCCATGGGAGCGCAAGAATGAGACGCAGCAGATTCATAGAAGAGCAGAGTCTTGGGGGAGCAGGCCCATGCGCAGATGGTTGTATCAGGTGCTATTGCTTGTTTTCCCATTCAGGTTCCTCCCTGGTTTCGGGCAAAATATCCTGCTCGAACAGGCCGAATTTTTTCATTTTTCTCCAAAGCGTAGCGCGCCCAATGCCCAACCGGAGCGCAGTTTCTTTCCTGTTTCCGCCGCATTGCCGCAACATGTCGCGCAGGGCGCGTGCTTCCAGAGCATAAAGGCTGGCGGCAGAGGAGTTCTGTTGGCTGACAACTGGGGCAACGTCGTTTGGGCATGTCTGTTCGTATGGGTGACAGCTGCGCAGGGAATCGGCCATGATGTCTTCAGAAAGCACACCATGCGGGGCAATGACCATGGCCCGCTCCAGAACATTGGCCAGTTGCCGTACATTGCCCGGCCAGGGGATGGTTTCCAGAAGCGCCATTCCCCGTGGATCTATCGGTGGCATGGGCTTGTGCTGTTCTTTGGATTTTCTGTGCAGTATGAACCGCGCCAGCAGGCCAATATCCCCCAAGCGCTCCACCAGCGGGGGGAGCTCCAGAATGAGCACCGCCAGTCTGTAGTACAGGTCTTCCCTGAACCTTCCCGCCTGAACTTCTTTCGCCAGATTGCGGTTGGTGGCGGCGATAATGCGCACGTCCACCGGCGTTACCTTGTTGTCGCCCACGCGCGAGACCTCTTTTTCCTGTAGGACTCGCAACAGGCGACATTGCAGGGGCAAAGGCATTTCGCTTATTTCATCCAGAAAAATGGTGCCGCAGTGGGCCATTTCAAAAAGACCCATTTTGCCGCTTTCGCTGGCGCCAATGAACGCCCCCCGCACATAGCCGAACAGCTCGCTTTCAAGCAGGTTTTCTGGCAGAGCGGCGCAGTTTACGGCCACAAAGGGACTGTCTGCCCTGGCACTGGCATTATGGATAGACTGCGCAAATAGCTCCTTGCCTGTTCCTGTTTTGCCGTAAATGAGAACTGTGCTTTCGGACTGCGCATAGGTAAAGGCCCGTTTTTTCGCTTTTTCCAGTGATTCCGATTTTCCCACCACATCGGCAAAGGTGCTTTTGGCCACATGCCCAGAATCACGTACCCGTTTGCGCACCCGCTGTTCCAGAGACTGGATGCGCCGTACTTCCTGCAACGTAAGCACCGCGCCCCGGCTGTGCCCGTTCACGTGGATGGGCACACTGGTAACAGCCAGAGAATTGCCGCCTATCAGGCATACTTCGGAGGCTTGTTCGTTTTCAGGCGTCTGGATGCAGGATTCCCAGGGCATGCCCAAAACCTCGCGCACGTCGCGCCCCACCACATCCTGCCGCCGCAGGCCAAGCAGCTCAAGGCCGATGCGGTTTATCTCAGAAATATGCCCCGAGGCATCAATGCCGATAATGCCATCGTTGATGGAGTTGAGCAGGGCATTGATTGTGCCGAGGCGCAGGTCTTTTTCCTTCTGGAGCGAAACAATGCGCTTGCCCTCTTCAATGGCGTCCTGAATGACGCGCGGATCCATGTCGATATGTACGCCCTGCGCGCCAAGAGCCCGTGCGGCGTTTACCACGGGCGAGCCGCCCACAAAGGCCTTTACGCCTCTGGCAATGAGCTGCCGCAGTCTTTCCGATATATCGGCAAGATCCGTCAGGGTTTCCACAATCACCGGTTTTTCAAAAAAATCCTTTAGGGCAAGAGCGTTGTAGGTGAAGGATTCAAATCCCACCACCGCGATTTTATCCGCAAGGCCAAAAGCGCGGTTGACTGCGCGCAGCATGTCCACGCTCGTATACCTAAGCTCCAGCACATGCGTTTTGAGGGCTTCTTTAAGCAGGGCAGCCGTGCCGCCGTTGCTGACTACAACCATGGCCTGTCCCTGGTCGATATGGCTTTGGGCAAGGCGCACTGCATCTTCCAGCGCTGCTTCATAAACAAGAAAGCTCTCACCGATGCGGCTGAAAATGTTGCTGATAGTGTTGGTAATCGGTTCGCTTGGGGTGATGAACAGAATGTCTTCCCTGCGGATATGAACCATGGACGTCTCCATCTGCAAATTGTTTCCTTTTGATACATGGTATATCAAGTGAAACATAAATGAAACAGATAGATGCAACATCATCATTCTGAGCCCGCCGGTATTCTGGGGCTGGCCGAAGGCCAAACAATATTTATTTATTGTAATATACTGTAAAATATTAATTTTTTAATTTATTTGTGCTGCCCTGCAACCACTGGACTCTACTGGCATGTCTCTTGCTTTTTGGCGCAAGAATGCATTCGCCATGTTTCATAGGGAGGACACCATGAGAGTTCATGTCATAGAACCCATAGACGAAAGCGCCATGCGCAAACTGCGTGCCGAAGCGGAAGTAGTGGCGTGGGATGATCCGGAAAAAAACGACCTTTCCCGAGCGGATGCGGTCATTGTGCGCGCCGCGTCCGTCACGCGCGAACAGATTCTCGCTGCACCGGGGCTGAAGGTTATCGGCAAGCACGGCGTTGGCGTGAACGCCATTGATCTGGTCACAGCCAAGGAGCGGGGCATACCTGTTGTGTATACCCCGCTGAGCAACGTAAATTCAGTAGCCGAACTGGTTTTTGGCTTTATTCTCGCCACTGCGCGCAAGCTGCGCGACAATATGGAGCACATACGCCGAGGGGCAGAGCGCATAGCCCCCGCAACTCTTACAGGCCTTGAGATTTCCGGGAAGTCGCTTGGCCTTGTAGGCTTCGGCAACATAGGTTCACGCGTGGCGCAGATTGCCGTGAACGGGTTCGGCATGGAGGTTCATGTCTACGACCCCTATATGAAAGCGGCCACAGCGAAAGAGCGCGGCGTGCACTTGCATGAAACTCTTGAAAGCATGCTGCGCGAGGCAGACTACATCAGCGTGAGCGTACCACTTACCGAAACGACCAGAGGGCTCATAGGCTCCGCGCAGTTTGCCTGCTGCAAGCCCACGGCTGTTATCGTCAGCACCGCGCGCGGCGGGGTTATTGACGAATCTGCCCTCTATGAGGCCTTGGTGCGCAAGACTATTTACGGCGCTGCCAGCGACGTATTTGTGCAGGAACCCCCCACCATGGAAAATCCTCTGCTGCAATTGCCCAACTTTATCGGCACCATGCATATAGGCGGCAGTACGCACGAATCGCTTGTGCGCGTTGGCAATACGGTTGTGGACGATGTGCTTGCCGTGTTGCACGGTGAAAAACCGCTCTATCCCTATGCGGTATAGCCTTTTGTTTTAGCCTGTTACCGAAAAGGATTCCGCTATGACTCAGACGGATACAACCTCGCCGGTTGAACAACAAAAATTGCGCGAAGCAAAAAAGGCCACTGCGGCTGCCGCATTCGGTACTTTTTTGGAATATTACGATTTTTCAGTATACGGCTACTGCGCCGCCCGCATATCCAAGGAATTTTTCCCCAGCGACAACCCCACGGTTTCATTGCTGTCCACCTTGGCCGTATTTGGTCTGGCCTTTATCGTCCGGCCTTTGGGCGGCCTGTTTTTCGGGCACATTGGTGACCGCTACGGGCGAAAGTTTTCGCTTGTGGCTACGGTGGTGCTTATCGGTGTGGCCTGTACGGCCATCGGCTGCTTGCCCACCTACGATCAGATAGGCATTGCTGCGCCTATCATGCTGATTCTTTGCCGCATATTGCAAGGATTTTCCGCCGGGGGCGAGATAGGCAGCGCGGCTTCGTACATTCGTGAATGGGCGCCCGCAGAACGCCGCTCCCTGTATCTTTCCTTTGTGCCCAGCGTGGCCAATTTGGGCAAGGCCGGGGCCGCTGGCCTTACCGGGCTGGCCGCCTATCTGTTTGTTGGCGAAAGCGCCAGCTGGGCCTGGCGCGTACCCTTCTTAGTGGCCATGCCCCTCATGCTCGGTTGCCTCTGGATGCGTCTCAAAATCGAGGATACTCCTGACTTCACCAACATGAAGAACGAGGGCAAGCTTTCTGAGGCCCCCATTAAGGAGCTGATAGGTCAGTATCCTGCTTCACTGTGCAAGCTGTTCATGTACTCTCTGGTTCAGAACGTGGGCACGTATTGCGGTACCGTGTATGTCGCCATCTATATGCGCACAGTGCTGAAAATGCCTGCCACCGAAGTTGGTTTTATCGTGCTGATAGCCGTGACCTGCGCGGCTCTCTTCATACCTGTGTTCGGCCTCATCACAGACCGCGTAGGCCCTGTTAAAACGCTGGTGGCCTGCTACGTCTGCTATATTGTGCTGAGCTATCCCTGCTACGCAATAATGGGCAGGGGCTTTGGCATGGCCATATTCGCACTGGTTACCACCATGATCCCTTATGCCCTGTGCCAGGCTGGGTCATATTCCATGTACCCGGAGCTGTTGCCGCCCCGCGTGCGCAGCACAGGGGTTTCCTTCGGGCATAGCATGGGGGCTGTTTTGGGCGGGGCCACCACTCCGTTTCTGGCCACGTGGCTCATCTCCAAGTTCAACGACATCATGATTCCAGCCTACATCCTCATTTTTGTGGGTGCGCTGGGCCTGGTTAACCTGCTGACTCTCAAGAAGGCCGACCCCGCTGAAGGGCGTCGGTTCCGCTAATGGCCTTTCTTTAAACAACTGTGCTCTGGAGAAATATATGGAACTTTTTGATTGCACCCTTCGTGACGGCGGCAATGTGCTTGGCAACGGGTTTCCGGCTGATCTGACGGAACTTATGCTGAAAGGGCTTGTTGATTGCGGCATACGGTATATCGAATACGGCAATGCCAATGGCATTGCCGCGGGCGACGAGCAGGGCAAGGTCGCCCCGCTGACCGATGCCCAATACATGGCCCTGGCCAAGCCGCTGGTGGACAAGGCTCGTTTGGGTATGTTCATTCTTGCTGGCAACGCTACGGAAGCTCGTGTGGCGGCGGCCGCAGAGGCTGGCCTGAGTTTTTTGCGCGTAGGGGCCAATGCTGGTGATGCCGACAAGGCGCGTCAGGCCGTTGAACTGGTAAAAAAGCACAGGCTCGAGGCCTGCTATTCATTGATGAAGGCCTATGTGCTCAGCCCCGATGCCCTGGCCGACGAGGCCGCGCGATTGCAGGATATGGGCGTGGATATGGTGACCATTATGGATTCCGCAGGAACCATGATGCCGGATGAAGTCTGCAGCTATGTAAAGAAAATGGTACGGCGGGTGAGTATTCCCGTAGGCTTTCACGGGCATAACAACCTGGGTATGTCCGTGCCCAACGCAGTTGCAGCTTTCAGGGAAGGTGCCGCCATAATCGACTGTGGTTTGATGGGTATGGCCCGCAGCGCGGGTAATTTGGCCACGGAGATTGCGGTAGCCGTTTTCGACCGGCTCGGGGTTCGCACGGCTGATCTGAACGTTCTTTTGCGGTTTATTGATGAAAAGCTTGCGCCCGCCATGGAAAAGCACAGTTACAGGGGGCCTGTAGTGCCCCTTGATCTGGTGTTTGGCCTTGCTGGGTGTCATTCTTCCAATACTGCGGCATTGCGTGAAGCTTCAAAGGAGTATGGCGTGGATATCTTCCGCCTTACCATGGCCGTTTCTGCTGAAAACCGCAAAAACCCTTCCAAGGATCTCATAAAACAGCACGCATCCAAGCTTGCTGCTGCGCGTTGCCTGTAGGGCTTGCGTCCGTCCGTGCACGGCGGTTCCTGGCGTGATCCCTTTTTTGATGTGCGCAACCAATTATATTATGTAGTAAAAAGCGGGGGCCGCGCCGTTAATAGCGTGGCCCCCGCGGGTGGGAACATACTCAGCGGTGTTGTAGGGTGCAAGGGATCACCTTAATGATCTCATCCAGATTTTCAAGCGCCTTGCGGCTTTCAATCTGAACAAGCAGGCACAGGTTTTCTCCGCCTGCGCCATGTCATTGGGTACGCGGCTCCACGTGAAGCCCGTGCAATGCTGGCTCCAACGCCGCGCACTCCATGAGGGGATACCGCTGGGCGTTCACCATGCGGCGGGCCTCGTCCGCAGTATCGCCATGGGGATCAGAACTGTCTGCGCGCCAATATCCAGCATCTGCCCCAGCAGCGCTAGAAGCGTCTACGCAGTGTTTGGCGCATGTCTCCGTCAATCAACAGCCAATCGTAATCGCGCGTGGCCGCCATTTCCGCTGGAATCCTGAAAGCGGAAGTATAACCCATGGGCATCTCTGCGGTCTCGCGCCGCAAATGCTTGTTGCCAAGGTAGGGTTCAGGTATACACAGCCTGACTGTCTTACTTGCATAGTACCCCTAGGATCTTTACGGGGGAAAGCGCAAAACCCATTTTGGTATTGCGGCGCAGTCTGCTTATGGCCGCTACCTTGGAGCAAAAAATGAAAACGCGTGTAGAACACGATTTTCTTGGCGAAATGAAAATCCCTGCCAATGCCTATTATGGTGTGCAAACCATGCGGGCCGTGCAGAACTTTAGCATTTCTGGCCGCACAATTTCTCAATGCCCTTCGCTGATAAGGGCTTTGGCTTACGTAAAAAAGGCCGCGGCCCTTGCCAATGCGGAACTGGGCGCATTGCCTGCAAACATAAGCAAGGCCATCTGCGCCGCGTGCGATGAACTGCTGGCGGGCAAGCTGTATGACCAGTTTCCGGTGGATACCATTCAGGGTGGGGCTGGTACCTCTACCAACATGAACGCCAATGAGGTGATTGCCAATCGCGCCCTGGAAATCATGGGACATGAAAAGGGCGATTACCAGTATTGCCACCCCAACAACCACGTCAACTGTTCCCAGTCCACCAACGATGCCTATCCAACAGCCTTCAGGCTGGCTCTGTATGCCGAGCTGACCAACCTTATGGAGCACATGCGGTATATTCAGGGCTGCTTTGCGCGCAAAGGCGTGGAATTTGCCGATGTGGTAAAGATGGGCCGCACCCAGTTGCAGGACGCAGTGCCCATGACGCTGGGCCAGGAATTTTCGGCTTACGCAACAACCATCGGCGAAGACATTCTGCGCGTTGAAAAAAATCGTAAACTGCTTCTTGAAATCAACCTTGGGGCCACTGCCATCGGCACCGGCATTAACGCGCCTTCAGATTATTCGCGTATTGTATGCAATCATCTCAGTAACCTTATCGGGCTCAATGTGGTGACGTCAGACAACTTGATTGAAGCCACATGGGACACAGGCAGCTATGTGCAGATTTCGGGAGTGCTCAAGCGTTTTGCCGTCAAACTTTCAAAAATCTGCAATGATCTCCGCCTGCTGTCTTCCGGCCCGCGCACGGGCATTAACGAGATAAACCTGCCGCGCCGGCAGCCGGGTTCATCCATCATGCCCGGCAAGGTCAATCCCGTCATTCCCGAGGTGATCAACCAAATATGCTTTGACGTCATTGGCAAGGACATGACTGTAACCATGGCCGCAGAGGCGGGGCAGCTTGAACTGAATGTCATGGAGCCGATAATTGCCCACACGCTTTTTTTGGCGGTGGAACGTCTGGGCATCGGATGCAGAACGCTTGGGGAAAAATGTGTGGAAGGCATTACCGCCAACAGGGAACGCTGCCTGGAACTCGTAATCAATTCCATCGGTATCGTGACCAATCTTGTGCCAGTTATCGGTTACGAAAAATCGGCGGCAATAGCCAAAGAAGCCTTGGATACCAACAAATCCGTTTCTGAAGTGGCGCTTGCGCATGGCGTGATGACTGCGGAACAACTTGAGAAACTGCTTTCGCCCGAAAGCATGACACGCCCAAGCCGCGCGCACCTGTAAAACACGACCTTGCGGTACCGCTGCGGAGCAATCTGCCACTTCAGACAATAAAAAGCCGCTCAGGCCTGCGCGTTACCGCGCTGCACCTAGGCGGAATATTTTACGTTGAAGAATGAATCAGACAGCGGAAACATCTTCGGTTTGCTTGGCTGCGCCCGTAGGATCTGTTTTTTTATTTAACCTTGCGGAATCAATGTTCCCGGTAACTTTTTGGAATGAAGGCGGGGGGCTTTGCATCCAACTGGGGCAACTGCTGATATCAGAGATATTCATTCCACCGAACATGCTGCGCCATTTGCAAAAAGTCGCCTCAGAAGACCATTCTGACGGCCGTTGGGGGAATGTCTGGTTTTTTTGTGGGGGGGCAAAAGGCCGGAAAGGCGAAGCTTCCGGCTCTACCTCAAAGACGGGGCATAGAGTCCCAAGAGGGAAGAGGCAAGTCAGAATCGCTTGAACAGGACAGAAGTCTGAAAAGAAGAAAGCCCGCTAAGCTGTCAGCTTAACGGGCTTCTTTGAACTCTCTCTGAGTTCAAATGGTGCCGAGGGCGGGACTCGAACCCGCACGAGAATCCTCACTACCCCCTCAAGATAGCGTGTCTACCAGTTCCACCACCTCGGCGCGAGAAGATGTACTACTGCAAACTGAAACACTTGGCAAGCTTTTTTTTCAAAAATTTATCAAGACTTGCGCTTGAAGGTTGATACAGGTAGATTTTTTCGTTCATGAGAGGTGAGTATGGACGAGATAGTTCAAAAGTTTTTGCGCGGCACAGGGCCTGTGCTGTGCGTGGATATAGGCAGCGGCACGCAGGATGCCCTTTTGGCCCGCCCCGGCCTTGAGTGCGAGAACTGGCCGCGCTTTGTTTTGCCAGCCCCGGCACGGCTGGTGGCCCAGCGCATCCGTGAGCTGACCCTGCTCAAACGCAATATCTGGCTTTACGGCGCCAACATGGGCGGCGGCTTTACTCAGGCCATCAAGGAACACCTCGCAGCGGGCCTTTCTGTCAGCGCAACCGCAGCGGCCACGCGCGGTATTCATGATAATGAAGAAGTCGTGCGCAAAATCGGCGTGGAAGTGCGTTCCAATTGCCCCGAGGGCAGTGTGCCGGTTTTTCTCACCGATTATTCGCCGGAATTCTGGGGGGGCTTGTTGCGCCATGCCGGGCTGCCCCTACCGCATCTGGTGCTGACCGCTGCGCAGGATCACGGCTTTCATACCCACGGCAACCGCCAGGCTCGCATGCGCGCGTGGACGGAACTGCTGGGCGCATCTTCTGATCCCCGGCGCTGGATATACGAAACGCCGCCGCCATCGTTGACGCGCCTTGTGCCCCTGCACGATAAAACAGGCGGCCCTGTTGCGGACACCGGGGCCAGTGCGCTGCTCGGCGCATTGTGCGACAAGGAAGTGATGGATCGCAGCTATCGGCAGGGCATCACGGTCATCAACGTGGGCAACGGGCATACCGTGGCCGCACTGGTGTACAAGGGGCAGGTGCGCGGAATTTACGAGCATCACACTGGCATGCGCACTCTCGAGCAACTGCTGGGTGATCTTGAACAGTTCCGCAAGCACTGGCTGCCCACAGAAGAGGTGCAGGCCTCCGGCGGGCACGGCACGGCTTTTGGCCCGTATTGTGAAGAAGCCGGCGGCTATGAGCCAACCTACATCACCGGGCCAAAGCGCGCGCTGCTGCAAGGGCAGGGGCGTTTTTTGGCCCCGCACGGCGATATGATGATCGCCGGATGTTTCGGCCTAATCTGGGGATGGTCGCACACCCGGGCCGGGGAGTAGCTTTTTTTCCCGCCACGGCGGGTGGATACGCATTACAAGCTGGCGCGCCTCGGGGCGTTGCGGCATGAAGCTGAGGAGGCGGCATGGAATTCTTTGATGAGGCGGAGTGTTGGAGCAGGGATCAGATTGAGCAGACCCAGCTTTCGAGGCTGAGAAGCACAGTGGCCCAGACGCGCAAGTGCGATTTTTACCGTCAGCGCCTGGACGAAGCGGGCGTTGGCCCGGATTCCATCCGCAGTCTGGATGACCTGAGGCGCATCCCCTTTACCACCAAGCAGGATCTGCGTTCCCAGTACCCTACGGGGCTTTTGTGCGTGCCGCAGTCCGAGATCGTGCGCATGCACTGCTCCAGCGGTACCACCGGTTCGCCCGTGGCCATCTGCCACACGCAGAACGACATCAATTCCTGGGCCGACCTTATGGCGCGCAGCATCCACATGGTTGGCGTGCGCCGGGACGATGTTTTTCAGAACATGTCCGGCTACGGGCTGTTCACGGGCGGCCTTGGCATCCATTTTGGCGCGGAGCGCCTGGGCTGCATGACCATCCCCGCCGGGGCTGGCAACTCGCGCCGCCAGATCAAGCTTGCCAAGGATTTCCGCACTACGGTGGCCCACATTCTGCCCTCATACGCCCTCATTCTGGGTGAGCACCTGCGCAACATGGGCGAAGACCCGCGCCAGTTCCCCCTGCGTATCGCCCTTGTGGGCGCGGAGCCGTATACCGAGGAATTCCGCCGCCGCATCGAAGATCTTTTTGACATGAAGGCCTACAACTCCTACGGATTGTCTGAAATGAACGGCCCCGGCGTGGGCTTTGAGTGCCTGCATCAGGCGGGAATGCACCTGTGGGAAGACGCCTATATCCCTGAAATCGTCGATCCCGAAACTGGCGAGCCCATGCCCGAGGGCGAAGTGGGCGAACTTGTCATGACCTGCCTGTGCCGCCAGGGCATGCCCATCCTGCGTTACCGCACCCGCGACCTTACACGCTTTTTGCCGGGCGAATGCGCCTGTGGCCGCAAACACCGCCGCATAGACCGCATCCTTGGCCGCGCGGACGACATGTTCATCATCAAGGGCGTCAATATCTACCCCATGCAGATTGAGCAGGTCATCATGACCTTTGCCGAAGTGGGCCAGAGCTACCTGATCCTGCTTGAAAACGATGGTCTTGGCGATGTCATGCGTGTGCAGATCGAAATCCGCGACGAGCATTTTGTCGAAGACATGCGCGTGCTGCAAAACCTGCAAAAAGCCATTGCCTCGCGCCTGCGTGATGAAATCCTCATCACGCCCAGGGTCGAGCTTGTGGAGAGCAACAGCCTGCCGCGTACCGAGGGCAAGGCCGTGCGCTTGCAGGATATGCGCAACAAAAACTAACAGCGACCGGAGAGCTGCATGGATTTTCTGCCTTTTCCCCTGGCTTCATTGCTGGCCGGGGCATTCATAACGCTGCTGTGCTTTGTGCTGCTGCTCAACATTTTTGGGCTGCCCGCCAACTGGGTGCTGCTGGGGCTTGTGGCGTTGTGGAAGGTGGTGCATCCCGGCGCGACCTCCATGGATGTCTGGTTCTGGATCATGATGGTGGGCATGGCCCTTGTGGGCGAAGCCCTGGAAATGGGCATGCAGATACTCAAGGCCAAACGCTATGGCTCCAGTTCTTCCGGCACGTTTGCGGGGATGATTGGGGCCATAGCGGGGGCCATTCTGCTTGCGCCGCTCTTTTTTGGGCTTGGGGCGCTTATCGGCGCGCTGGCTGGGGCGTGGACAGGCTGTTTTGTTGTGGAGCACCTCAAGGGGCGCTCCCTGCGCGAGGCTCTGGACGCGGCCTTTGGCGCCATGATGGGCCGATTTCTCGGCACCGTGTGCAAGTGCGGCGCAGGCGGGGCCATGCTGGCTCTGGCTGCCGGGCGTATCTGGCCCAAGCTGCCGCCCCAGATGCCCCCGGCTTTTTCTCCCGAAGCTCCCACGCAGGTCTTGCTGACGCTGCTGCGGGGCCTGTGCTGAGGTTATGATGCTGCTGCAAGGTCTTGAAGTTGTATTGGTCAAAACGCGCTTTCCTGAAAATATAGGCATGGCTGCCCGCGCCTGCGTCAACATGGGCTGCCCCACCTTGCGCCTTGTTGACCCGGAACGGTGGGACAGGGAAAAGGCGCGCCCTCTGGCAACGCCCAAGGGGCAGGATATTCTGGATGCCGTTGAAGTGCATGAAGACGTGGCGCAGGCCGTGGCTCAAAGCGCACTGGTATTTGGCACCACCGCGCGCGTGGGCGGCTGGCGTCAGGCTCTGCTCTCGCCGGAACAGGCCGCGCGCGAGGCCGCTGCCGTTATTGCAAGGGGCGAGAGGGTTTCCTTTGTTTTTGGCCCGGAAGATCGCGGCCTCAACAATGACGAAATTACGCACTGCCACCGTTTGGTGACTATTCCTACGGATCCGGCTGCCAGCTCCCTCAACCTTGCCCAGGCAGTGCTGCTGCTGAGCTACGCATGCGCCAACGCCGTTCGTGCCCTGCGTCATGGCGAAAAGCCCTCGGGCGAGCCGCGCGGCGGCAAGGCTGCCACTGCTGCGGAACAGGAAAGGCTTATGGAATCACTGAAGGATATGCTGCTGCGTCTTGATTATCTGCATGGCGACAATCCTGATTACTTCCTCATGCCCTGGCGGCGTCTTTTTAGCCGGGCTGGACTGTTGCGGCACGAGTATGATGCCCTGATGGGCCTGTGCCGTCAGGTACGCCACAAGCTGCCAGACTGATTTTTTCTATGCAGGCTTTTCAAAAGCCCGTTCTTGCTCCCCATGTATGGCATAATGCTGTGAGGACGCAGGAACGGGTTTATTTTATTGAGCGCAATGCTGACCTGCAACTTTTTCTATTTTTTTTCGGCAATGGACAGCGTCCGCTGACGACATTAAAAATCGGGTTGATTGAAAAAAAATTCACAATCTTTGGAGCGGAGTTTGTTCGTTAAGAGACTAGATTTATGTGTGAATTTTTTTCTACGTAACAAGCAAACAAGTTGTGCCCATTGACCAAGCTTGTGTATCTGGTAATATAACCCTATGTTTTGTGTTATCTGTTTTATGTAGTAGAAATCGTTTTTTCGTAATTAACTTGACCTGCGGCCTATTAATTTTTTTAACCATGCCGTTAAGGAGATTGAAGATCACTTATCTCTAATGAAGCTGGCCGTAAGCCCCGTGCAGAGTTTTGCACGCAGAGGGTGAGCGTTGGCGGCTGGTCTGCACCGGCCACATGGCGTTATGATACGGTAAATTTTTTGTGGTGGACGTTTCTGGCAAGGAGAATGGCATGCGTTGGACTATTGCGCACACATATGTCGGATCGCTATTCGGCGCGCTGATTACATGCTGTGGCGTTGTGCTTTTTGTCTCAATCTACTTCATGAAAGTTCCGATCGAAGACGAACTGAACAAGGGCATCGTAAGGATGCAGCAGGTCATCAGTTCTGCCAATGAAACCACAGCTCAAAAGTTTTTGCAAAGCGCTGATCTTATTGCTGAAGATGATGACTTTGCCAAGGCTGTCGCTGAAAAAAACACTGATGCGGCGGTCAAGCTTGGCTCAGTCCTGATGAAAAAGGCCGGGTCGGATTTTATGACCATCACCGATGAGAAGGGGATAGTCATAGGCCGTGGGCATTCCAAAAAGCACGGCGACAGCGTTACCAATCAGGAAACCGTGGTTATTGCCCTCACGGGCAAGCCCGCCGTTGCCGTGGTGGCTGGCACGGAGGTGCCGTTCACCATCCGGGCCAGCTTTCCTGTAATGCACGATGGCAAGCTTGTGGGCAGCGTATCTATTGGCACTTCGCTTGTTACGCCCGCCTATCTTGACTGGCTCAAAAAGCTTTCTGGCGTCAACGTCACCATTTTTAAGGGTGATATGCGCGTAATGACAACCATCATGCAGGATGGAAAACGCGCAATCGGCACCAAGCTGCAATCGCCTGAAATTCTCAAGGCTGTGCTTGAGCGTGGGGAGACGGTTTACTCCCATAATAATATTCTTGGTATTGACTATAATTCTGCCTACTGGCCGGTTAAAGATGCCAACGGCAAAATCGTGGGTATGTGGTTTGTGGGCATGCCCATTGATGAATTGCAGCGTCTGGAACGCGTGGCCATAAGCAATTCCATATGGATTGGCGTTGGCCTGCTGGTCTTCCAGCTGATTATTTCGTTTGTTCTCGGCCTCAAGATCAGTGCCCCCATACGCAAAATAACCGCCTATGCGCAGGCTGTGGCCGATGGCAACAACGAAGCGCAGCTTGACGTATACAGCCGCGACGACATGGGCCAACTGGCAGATTCCTTGCGCACGATGGAAGATAATCTGCGCAAGTTGGTGCACGAAGCCAGCGAAAAGGCCGAAGAAGCCCATAAGATGGGCGAAGAAGCCAAGCTCGCCATGGAAGAGGCCCGTGTGGCCCAGGCACAGGCGGAGCAGGCCAAGCGCGAGGGCATGATCAGCGCTGCCGCCCAGATAGAAGAGGTCGTGGGGCAGCTGAACGCCTCCATCAGTGATATTTCAGAGCAGGTGGAAAACACCAGCGGTGCCCTTGACCATGCCGCAAGCCGATTGGCGGAAACCGCAACCGCCATGGAAGAAATGAATTCCACGGTGCTTGAAGTCGCCAAGAATGCCGGCGGGGCGTCTGATATCTCCAACGCAGCCAAGCGCAAGGCAGAGGTCGGTTCCGAGATTGTGTCCAGGGCCGTGGTCGGTATTCAGGAAGTGCAGCGGCAATCGCAAGCCCTCAGGGACGGCATGACCCAGCTGGACGACCACGCCAAGGCCATCAGCCAGATCATGGGCGTCATTTCAGATATCGCGGATCAAACCAACCTGCTGGCCCTGAATGCGGCCATTGAAGCCGCTCGTGCGGGCGAGGCTGGGCGCGGGTTTGCCGTGGTTGCTGACGAAGTGCGCAAACTAGCGGAAAAGACCATGTCTTCCACAACTGATGTGGGCAACGCCATTGCGGCCATTCAACAAAGCGCCGGACAGAGCATTCAGCAGGTGGAAAAGGCCGTTGGCAACATTTCTGAAGCCACGGAGTATTCCAACAAGTCTGGCGAAGCCCTGAAAGAAATCGTTGGCATGGTGGATCAGACAGCCGATGAAGTGCGGGCCATTGCCGCCGCAAGCGAGCAGCAGTCTGCCACCAGCGAAGAAATCAACAGGTCTGTCGCTGATGTTAACCACATTGCGGCCAGCACTTCGCAATCCATGCAGGTCGCCATGAAGGAACTGGAATCCCTGCGCGCCCTGGCGCGCAGCCTCATGGATCTTATAGAACATATGAAGAAGGCTTAAGCCCCAGCGGCTTATCCGCCATAACGCATAAAGGCTCTGTTCCTCCGGGAACAGAGCCTTTGCTCTTTGTGGTCTGTGCTCTCCGCTCTGTTCGGCTGTCAGGCACGGGGGGGGCGTATTGTCGCCTCCTTCTGGTTCCCGTCAGATATTCCCGTTAATTTGCTCTCGCCTTGGTCTATTTGCGCAGAATTGTTTTCAATGTTTCAGCCTCTGGCCCGCTGGAATTTTTAAGAAACTGTTCAAGGCGGGTCTGCACGGCTGGATGGCGTGGAGCGAGGTCGTACAATGAGGCCGCCGCAGCGGCGCTGCCGGAAAATGTGTCGTCATTGCGCAGCCCTTCTGAATTCAGTTTGGCGTAGTGCAGGGCCGCGCGGATAATGACATCAAGAAATTCATTGCTGCCAGAGGCCATAAAGGCCGCCCAATACATCTGCAATACGGATTTCTCCGAGTAAATGTTCCAGTTGACCAGCGGGGCGGGGCTGTGCCGAATTTGCTGGAGCAGCAGCTTCTCCTCCGGTTGCAGCAGGGTGGCAAGCAGCTCTTCTTCATCAGACAATTGCGCAAGGTGGGCCATCCAGGCCAGAGTGCGCCGTCCATCGCGGCTCAGACCGGGCTGCGGCGGCAACAGGCGTTGCCGGGCAGACGGATCATCGCGCAGCACCTGCGCCAGAAAGGTTGCCAGCATGATCTGTTTGAGGCTGTCTTTCAGCACCCCTTGCCCGTCAAACGTGCGCAAAATGCCTGGCAGCGTCTCGGTGCGGCGGTGCTGATAATAATACTCCAGATCATTGGCATAAAAGGATAATCCTTTGGATATGGCAAGAGCGCCGCAGGGGCGCGGCCATGCAGCGGGCAACAGGCAGGCAAGGGTTGCCGCTATAATCAGAAAAACCGCAAAGCGGGCAGGGGGAGTAGAAATTTTCATATAGGTGGTGGGGGTTAATCAAAGTCGGCAAGCAGGGCATCCAGCCCCAGCATATTGGGTGAACTTTCGCGCAGGCGGTTCAGCAGGCGCACGCGGGCTTCCAGCAGGTGGGGGGAGGACACGCCGTTACGGATGGAACTGTGCGCCTCCAGAAAAGCCGCCAGATTGTCGCAAACCTTAACAAGCTGGCCGTCCTTGGGATCCAGATCGTCCCGGTTGCATGCGGCAAGAGCCTGAAAGCCCTCAACTGCGCGAACTGTGCCGTTTTCACGTACGCATTCCTGAAATTCGGAACCGACAGCCGCGCCAAGATAGTATTCAATGCGTTCCACCAGCGAGGTGAAGCCCTCCGCACGCAAGGGGCCATATACGCGGCGTTCCAGCTCTTTATCCTCGTATTCCTTGATGATTTTTGGCAGGTCTGAAATGGATTGCTTGACCGGCGAGATGATGTCGCGTGTGAGCACTTCCGGCAGGTCGTGGAACAATCCGCAGAAAAAGTTGTTGTTGGCGCGCGCCGGGCAGGCATTGACCGCAAGGCTGAAACAGTAGGCGTAGCTGGCAACAATAAACATATGGCCGAGAACTGATGTGGCCGGAATGCGCGGGGCCTGCGTCCACCGCACCTGAAAGCGCAATTGCCCGCACAGGTTGGCAAGGCGCGAGAGGGCAGTACCCTGGCTGCGCATGGAGGTAAGGCCACGCAAGTCCGTGAATGTATCCAGCCGATCGGGAAACGACTGGCCGATGTCGCCCATTTCATCATCAAAAGGGGCGTTAAGCGGCTCTATGAGCCTAAACTCCCATTGCGAGGCAAAGAGGTGGGCAGCAGTAAGAATGCGGCGCGCAAGAGTGTCGTCATCCGGGCTGGTATGCCATTGGCGCATGCGTTCCCAAAAGGGGCCAAGAGGCGCAAGCGAAGGCTCAAGCCTGTCGAGCACGTGTTCGGTCAACAGGCGGAACTGCTCGGGGTTTTCCTTGATTCTGTAGTAGATAGGAGGCTTGATGTCGGTGATGATGAGCCGGTAGAAATAATCAAACAGCCCGCCCTCAATGATCTCTGTTGCAAGCGCGGTGCGCTCCGGGTCAGTCATGTTGCGGGAGTTTTCGTGCCAGAGCACGCAGGCCAGGAGCATTTTGTGGGCCTGCTTGTCAATTTCAAGCAGTTCCACTGGCCGCAGCTTGTCATTCCAGCGTAACAGATACGCGCCGGAAAAAATAAGCTGTAGAAGATTCTTGCGAATTACAGGCATGAAAAGCCCCCCCCAAAAAAAATGGCTACGCAAAAAACCGTTTGCACTATAGGGCGGAGTGGAGTAAAGCTCAAGAGCTTCAACGCTGTTGCCGGGAAAAAGCCGCATATGCCAAGGGCATGTGGGGTGCATCCCGATTGAGATGAGCAGTTGCGTATACAACTCGCGAATCCTGGTGACGCGGTGTATCGCCAAAGTGGTCATTTTTTCGCCCCTGATGAAGGCGATCGCTTGACAGCTATTGGCGTTTATAGTATTGAGGCTGCCTTTACTGCGATATTGTCGTCATCCCGTTCGACGGCACATCGCGCAATGGATCTTTTTGCTGCCGTTATGGCCGCTGATATTTGCAGATGTGAGGAGTCACTCCGATGAAGACGTTCAGCCCCACCCCCAAAGACATCAACCGTGAATGGTTCGTGGTTGACGCTCAGGATCAGGTGCTCGGTCGTCTGGCCAGCCAGATAGCCCACCGCCTGCGCGGCAAACATAAGCCCGAATTCGCTCCCCATATGGATAACGGTGACTTTATCGTGGTTGTTAACTGCGAAAAGATTAAAGTTACCGGTAAGAAGATGACTGACAAAAAGTACTACCGGCACTCTGGCTGGGTGGGCGGCCTCAAAACCACCCAACTCGGCGACATGCTGGCCGACAAGCCCGCCCGCGTGCTGACCACTGCGGTGCGAGGCATGCTGCCCAAGAATCGTCTGGGGCGCGCCATGCTGAAGAAACTGAAGATTTACGCCGGGACCGAACATCCGCATACGGCCCAGAATCCCCAGCCGCTGACGCTGCCGCATTAAGGAGTAAAGAGCCATGAGCGAGAAATTTGAATACGGCACTGGCCGCCGCAAGACCGCTACGGCCCGTACCCGCGTCTACGCCGGTTCCGGCGGCATCACGGTAAACGGCCGCAACTTTGAGGATTATTTTCCTCGCAAGACCCTGCAGATGATTATCCGTCAGCCCCTGGTTCTTGCCAAGCTGTCCGACAAGTTTGACATCCGCGTGAACGTTGCCGGTGGCGGCGTTACCGGTCAGGCCGAAGCCGTGCGCCACGGTATTTCCCGTGCGCTGCTTCTGATTGATCCGGCCCTGCGCCCCATGCTCAAGAAAGCTGGCTTCCTTACCCGCGATGCCCGCAAAAAAGAACGTAAAAAGTACGGCCTGCGCGCTGCCCGCGCCCGGTACCAGTACTCCAAGCGTTAATATGCCTTTATGGAAGCCCTCTTTATGGGAGGGCTTCCTTTTTGCCTTTGAGCGGGTCGCATGTCGGCCCGCTTTTTTTTGGCGGAGTTCCCGAGCAGTTTTGTAGGAATGCTCGGGCCGCTCCCGCTCCAATCCCGGCGACTCTGCGGAGTGCCGCATCTGTGGTGGTCTTATGGAAAACGACAATACTTCAAATTTTTCTTCCGCATCTGATGTGTTGCCGATGCTGGATTATGCCTACACCCATGAGCAGACGCAGGCCACTACCGGCTATTTTTCCTGTGTTCCGCCAGAAAATCTGGATTTTGACCGCGCGCTGGAACGGCTTGAGGCCGCGCCAATGGACGATTTTCTGCATCTGCATCTGCTAAAGCTTCTCGCGGACAAGGCGCAGGATGAGCTGAACCTTCTGGCCGCCAGTTGTTATGACGCTGCCAGCAACAAGTTTACCCGGCCAGTGCTGGCGGCCCTGCTGGCTGAGTGCGCCTTGCTCGGCGCGGAATCGCCAGAAAAGGGCCACGGCTTTTGCGCGTCCTTTCCGCCTGATGCCGCGGAGCGGCTGGCAGCTTACAGCCCCGCCGTGTATCTGCGGGCTGCAACCCTGCCTGACCACGCCATTGCCGCCGCCTGGAGCGCCCTGTTCCGCGCCAATATCTGCGAGCATCATTCCCTGCCGCGACCGGACGAGGCTGGCATAGCACCCCTGTTCAGCGGGGAATTGCTCGATGCCACAGCCCGGCGCATGGCGGAGCATGCCGATGCACTGGCCCGGCAGCACGAAAAATTCAAGGCCGAAGCCTGGAAACCCTGGCAGCGGCCTCCGGCGCAGGAAACATACCTGCGCGCCGTGGACTCGCTGATGGAAAACGGTGTCGTGGATGGCCCTGAACTGCGCCATGAGGCATCGCTTTCACCCATTGCGCTACTGCGCGGCTGGCAGGTGGATATTGCCGTAACCAACGGTTCGGTGCGCCATACATTGCGGGGCAAGGCCACAGCCTACGGGCGCGGCCTGTCCCTGGCAGCGGCCCGCGCATCCTACGCCATGGAAATTGTGGAACGCGCCAGCACCTATGTGAGCGTTGGGCCGGGGGGGGGCACTGCCGCCCATGCTGGAACTATCCTTGGCCGCAAAACAGAACTGCCCCTGACGCTTGCGCGTTTTTCCGAACTGGCGGAGCAGGGCAGAGCGGCGCTCGACCCCAATCTGCTGCCTCTGGAAGCTCCCTATACTGATGCCCCCCTGCACTGGCTCCCGGCCTCGGACGCATCTGGCGCGACAGTCCTTGTGCCTGCGCAGGCGGTGTTTCTGTTCTGCAATCTGGACGAGCAGGCTCTGTTTATTGCTGGTGGCTCCACCGGTCTTGCATCTGGAAATATTATGGATGAAGCTGTGGTTGCCGCCCTTACGGAAATCGCCGAGCGCGACGCCGAGGCCACAACTCCTTACAGTCGCACGCGCTGCTTTATGCTGCGCAGCCGCGATCAGCTCATTCAGTCGCTGCTTGACGACTACGCTGCCTGCGGCATCCGCGTGCAGTTTCAGGATTTGACCACGGAACTTGGGCTGCCTGTGTACCAGTGCTTTGTCACCGGGCGTGACGGTACTGTCGCGCGGGCCACAGGAGCCAATCTTTGCGGCGCGCGGGCTGCCTTGGCTGCGCTCACCGAAACCCCGTGGCCTTATTCAACGGCGCAAACCAAGCCGCCATGCCCTTCAGCTTCAGGACTAGCGGGACTGCCCGTTCGTGTGTTAGAAGATCTGCCGGATTACAGCCTGCCCTCCCCCCGCGCCAACCGCCGTTTGTTAGAGTCGGTGCTGTCGGCGCACGGCAGAAGTCCTCTCTATGTGGATCTGACCCGCAAGGATTTTGATATCCCCGTGGTCAGGGCCATTGTTCCCGGTCTTGCCCTCACGGCAGAGTGGGACAGGTTCTCAAGGCCGGACGCGCGCCTTTTTGCGCGTTATGCCGCGTGTTGTCTATGAGTTGCCGTAAGTACGGCTAATTACAATTGCAGCCCGGCGGTAACTCGGGTATAGTCGGGAGCGACCGGCCCATAAGTGAACAGGCCGCTCTGAACGCACAACCTTTGGAGGGTTAGGATGAAACTGGGTAAATTTCTTGCCGCGCTGGCTGGTCTGGCGCTGACCTTCGGCGTTGCCGGCCAGGCGCTTGCCGCTGATGCCGGTCCCATCAAAATCGGCGTGTACCTTCCCCTGACCGGGCAGAATGCCTTTGGCGGCCAGCTCGAACTTGAGGGCGTGCGTCTCGCCCATAAGGAAATGCCCAAGGTTCTTGACCGCCCAGTTGAACTGGTGGTGGTTGACAACAAGTCTGACAAGGTCGAATCGGCCAACGCCGTGAAGCGCCTTGTGGAACGCGACAAGGTCGTGGCCCTTATCGGTACCTATGGTTCCTCGCTGGCCATGGCTGGCGCCGAAGTGGCTGAAAAGGCCGCTGTTCCCGGCGTGGGCACCTCCTGCACCAACCCCCTTGTGACCCAGGGCAAGAAGTACTACTTCCGCGCCTGCTTTATTGATCCCTATCAGGGCGCTGCCGCCGCCACCTATGCCTATGAAACCCTCGGCTTCCGCAAGGCCGCCGTGCTCATGGACATGACCAGCGACTACGCCGTGGGCCTCTCCAGCTTCTTTACCCGCGATTTCAAAAAGCTCGGCGGCGAAGTCGTTGCTACTCTCAAGTACAGCTCCGGCGATCAGGACTTCACCGCCCAGCTGACCGAACTCATTGCCAAAAAGCCTGACATCGTCTTCATGCCCGCCTACTTTGCCGAAGGCGCCATCATCATGAAGCAGGCCCGCGAACTGGGCGCCAAGTTCCGCCTCATGGGCGCGGACGCCATGGATAACCCCGACACCCTCAAGCTGGGCGGCAAGGCTGCGGAAGGCTTCCTGCACACCACCTTCCCCTACGACCCCGCCATGCCCAACATGAGCCCCGAAGCCAAGCGCTTCACCGAAGCGTGGAAGGCCGCCTATCCTGACAAGGAAACCAACGTTAACGGCGCTCTTGGCTACAACACCTATTTCCTGATCCTTGACGCCATCAAGCGCGCCAACTCTTCTGATCCCAAGGCCATTGCCAAGGCTCTGGCAGAAACCAAGGATCTGCCCACCGCTCTGGGCCTGCTGACCATCAACAAGACCCATGACGCAGAAATGCCCGTGGGCATCATTGAATACAAAGATGGCAAGCGCGTTTACGTGGGCGAAGTTACACCCAAATAAGTAAACAACAGATCAACCCCGCGGCGACATTCGCCGCGGGGTGCTTTTTTCATTTTTTTGCCGCTGTTCGAGCGGAAGGGCCTATTGTGGCCTTTTGTCCGTTGCGAGGCGCTGAGGTGGCCCATGAGCCTTGATATGTTTTTGCAGCACTGCTTTAACGCCCTGACCCTTGGGTCGCTGTATGCGCTGATCGCCATCGGCTACACCATGGTTTACGGCATCCTGCGCCTGATCAACTTTGCCCACGGCGATATTCTGATGATCGGCGCATACTTTGTATTTTTCGGCACGTTCGCCTTTGGCTGGCCCTGGGGTGTAGCCGCTGTTGTCGCCGTTCTTGGCGCCAGCGTGCTCGGCATCCTTGTAGAAAGGATAGCCTACAGACCCTTGCGCGACGCCCCGCGTATTTCGGCGCTTATCAGCGCCATTGCCGTATCGTTTTTTATTGAAAGCCTTGCCGTGGTGGTCTTTACAGGCCAGCCCCGCCCCGTGTTGCAGCCAGAATGGCTGGTTTCTGAATGGCAGCTTGGCGGCATACGCATCCTGCCGCTTACGGCCTTTGTGCCGATCATGACCATCGTGCTAGTGGCCGTGCTTTTGTATGTGGTGTACCGCACAAAACCCGGCCTCGCCATGCGCGCCATTTCAAAAGATATTGAAACTACGCGCCTTCTGGGTGTGCGGGTGGACAACATCATTGCCCTCACGTTTGGTATCGGCTCTGCACTGGCGGCGGCCTCGGGCATCATGTGGGCCTTGCGCTACCCGCAGGTGCACCCCTACATGGGCATCATGCCTGGCCTCAAGGCCTTTATTGCCGCAGTGTTCGGCGGCATCGGCTCCATTCAGGGCGCTGTTATCGGCGGTGTTGCCCTTGGCTTTGTTGAAATCATGACCGTGGCCTTCATGCCTGAGCTTTCGGGGTACCGCGACGCCTTCGCCTTTGTGCTGCTGGTGTTCGTGCTGCTGTTCAAGCCCACAGGGCTGCTGGGCGAGCGAATGGAGGAGAAAATCTAATGCGCCTGAACAGAAGCACCATCCTGAGCATTATGGTCATGCTGCTGTTTGGCCTTGTGCTCTCCCAGGCAGAAAGTTTTCTCGGCGACTATCAGATCTATATCGCCAAGCTCATTTTCATCAACGCCATTCTGGCGCTTTCGCTCAACCTGATCTACGGGTTTACCGGGCTCTTCTCTCTGGGGCATGCCGGATTTATCGCCATCGGCGCGTATGTTTCGGCCCTGTGCATCCTGAGCCCCGAGCAGAAAGAAATGATGTGGATTCTTGAACCCATCATCTGGCCTTTCTCCGACCTGTTTACCCCTTTCTGGGTTTCCGCGCTGGCTGGCGGGCTGGTGGCCACCATCTTTGCCTTTATCATCGCCGTGCCCGTGCTGCGGCTTGGCGATGACTACCTTGGCATTGCCACTCTCGGCTTTGCGGAAATCATCCGCGTCATGATCGTCAACGCTACGTCCATCACCAACGGTTCGCTGGGCATCAAGGGCATTCCAGGGCATGCCAGCCTGCTTTCGTGCTACATCTGGATGCTCTTTACGCTCATAGTGCTTTCGCGGCTCATATTCAGCAATTTCGGAAACGTGATGCGCTGTATACGTGATAACGAAATCGCCGCCAGGGTCATGGGCATCAACGTGTTCCGCTACAAGGTGCTTTCGTTCTGCGTGGGGGCGTTTTTTGCCGGTGTGGGCGGTGCGCTGCTTGGCTCCCACCTCTCCACCATTGACCCAAAGATGTTCAACTTTTTGCTGACCTTCAACGTGCTCATGTTCGTTGTGGCTGGCGGTCTTGGCTCGCTGACGGGCAGTCTGCTCGGCGCCACGGTCATCACCATCCTGCTTGAATGGCTGCGCGCCATTGAAGAACCCATGGATCTGGGCTTTATTGAAATCCCCGGTATCCCCGGCATGCGTATGGTGGTGTTTTCGCTGGTGCTGCTGGCCATTATTCTTTATCGGCGCGAGGGCATCATGGGAACCCGTGAGCTGACCTGGAAATCAATGGGCGCGTTCTTCAGGAGGGGCAAGGCATGAGCGGTTTTAATCTGCCCAAGGCCCCCAGTTACGAGGGCGCACTGCTGCTGGCCAAGGACGTAACCATGCGTTTTGGCGGCGTGACCGCCGTGAGCGATCTTTCCATCGCTCTGCCCAAGGGTGCCATCGCGGGTATTATCGGCCCCAACGGCGCGGGCAAAACTACCGCATTCAATGTTCTGAGCGGTTTTTATACCCCGCAGGAAGGCGATGTGATTTTTGACGGCAAGAGCGTGAAGGGGCATGGCCCCTCGGAAATTTGCCGATTGGGCATGGCCCGCACCTTTCAGAACATTCGATTGTCGCAACAGATGACCGTGCTTGAAAATATCATGGTCGGCTGTCATGTGCGCCGCCGTTGCCCCTGGTGGATGGCCCCTCTGGGGATTCCCGCTTTTTATAAGGAAGAAGCGGCCATTGTGGAAAAAAGCAGGCAGCTTGCCGATCGGGTAAACCTGAGCGGCAACCTCAACGATCAGGCGGGCAGCCTGCCGTACGGCGCGCAGCGCAGGCTTGAGATTGCCCGCGCTCTGGCCACAGAGCCCAAACTGTTGCTGCTTGATGAACCCGCAGCGGGCATGAATCCGCAGGAAAGTCTGGATCTCATGCATTTTATCGGCCATATCCGTGACGAATTCGACCTCACCATTCTGCTGATCGAGCATGACATGAAGGTCGTCATGGGCGTGTGTCAGTACATCTGGGTCATGGAATACGGGGCCTTGATCGCCGAGGGCGAGCCGGAATCCATACGCAACAACCCCGTGGTTATCCGCGCCTATCTGGGTGAGGACGCTACGCTGGAAAAAGTCAGTTAGCCGTGGCCCGGGCGGCGGAGCCTTGCCCGCCTGCCCGTTGCGGCTTGCAAAGGCGCTGTTTGCCGCTCCTGAGCAGAGCAAACGGCCATACGCAGCAGATAGACATGCCCGGAAAGCTCTTCCGGCGCAGACCGACATATGGACAGGGTGCATCATGCTTGAAATTCGTAATCTCCATGTGCGCTACGGCGGCATTCAGGCCGTTCAGGGCGTAAGCCTGAATATCCCGCGCGGCAGCATTGTGACGCTTATCGGGGCCAACGGCGCGGGCAAGAGCAGTATCATCCGCTCCATTGCCGGCCTGAACAAAACCATCAGCGGCGACATTCTGCTGACCCGGCACGAGGGCGACGCCCCGGCTTCGCTCATGGGCCTCAAGCCCGAAGACATGGTGCGCAAGGGTATTTCTCTTTCGCCGGAAGGGCGGCGTATCCTGCCCCATCTGACAGTGGAGGAAAACCTGCACCTGGGTGCGTATTCGCGTAGTGACAAGGCAGAAATAGCCCATGATATCGAGTGGGTATACAGCCTGTTTCCACGGCTTAAAGAACGTCTCTGGCAGAAGGGCGGCACGCTCTCCGGCGGCGAACAGCAGATGCTGGCCGTGGCCCGCGCGCTCATGAGCCGCCCCGATCTGCTCATGCTTGACGAACCTTCGCTGGGGCTTGCCCCGCTGCTGGTGCGCGAGATTTTCGACATCGTCAAGCGCATCAACGAAGAGGGCAAAACCGTCCTGCTGGTGGAACAGAACGCCTTTGCGGCGCTTTCTGTGGCGCACTATGCCTATATTCTTGAAGTTGGCAGGGTGGTGCTTGAAGGCCCCGGCCGCGAACTGCTTGAAAATCCCAAGGTCAAGGACGCCTACCTCGGCGGCTAGGCCTTCCCCTGATTACAGACCGCGTTGATCTGATCAGCGCTCAAACCGGCAATCGTATGACTGCCGGTTTTTTGTTGCTGCAAGCTTCGAAAAATTCAGCAAGCCCGCGATGTCATAAAGCCATGCCGCCGAGGTGAGCAAAATGCTGCGGCTTGCCACCCCGTGCCGGGGGTATTAGTATTCATGTTGGTTAAAAACAGTCCGGGGAGCAGGGCACTTACTGCCTTTGCCTCTGCGACCTTGCGACTGCAAATCCATAAGGAGCAAACATGCAACGCATACTTCTGTTATTGCCCCTGCTGCTGGCCTTGCTGGCTGGCGCGGCCTCTGCCGCACCGGGCGAACAGCGAACCCTGACCAAACTGCCCAATGGGCTTTCCGTGTATATCATCAAGGACAGCCGCTTTCCCCTGGTGGCAACGCGTCTTTACGTACGCACCGGTTCGGCCAATGAGGACGCAAAGCAGGCGGGCATCAGCCATCTGCTGGAGCACATGGTCTTCAAAGGTACAGAGCACCGACCCAAGGGTCAGGTGGCGCGCGATGTGGAAGCCCTTGGCGGCTACCTCAACGCAGCCACCAGCTTTGACAAAACATGGTACATGACGGACATGCCCGCCGCTCACTGGCGCATGGGCATGGACGTGGTGAAAGAAATGGCCTTTCAGGCTTCTCTGGATCCCAAGGAGCTGGAGTCGGAAAAAGAAGTGGTTATTTCCGAGCTTGAGCGCGATCAGGATTCGCCCATGAGCAGACTGTTTGAAAGCCTGCAGGTGTCCACACTCCAGAACACCCCCTACGGGCGGCCCATTATTGGTTTTAAGGAAACCGTGCGCGCCATCACTGCCGATGACCTTCGCGCCTATGTGCAGCGCTGGTATCAGCCGCAGAACATGCTGCTGCTGGTGGCGGGCGATATTGACCCGCAAGCTGTGATGCAACACGCGCAGGAACTTTTTGGCGCTATGGCCAACACCAACGATGCTGTTACGCCGCCGCAGGTTGATTTGCTTACTGCCCCCGGCGGTCAGCGTGTTGAAGTGGTGCGCGGCCCCTGGAACAAGGTCTATCTGGGCATGGCCTTTCCTGCGCCAGCCCTGCGGGACCTGCGCTCTGTGGATCTGGACGTGCTGAGCTACCTGCTTGGCGGCGATGGCACCTCGCTGCTGAGCCGCAAATACGAGTATGAAAAGCAGCTTGTGGACAGCATCAGCGTGGGCAACATGAGCCTTGCGCGCGCGGGCATGCTGTACATTACAGCCAATATGGCCCCGGAAAAGCTGGAGGCCTTCTGGCAGGGGCTGACCACAGACCTTGCCAAACTCAAGGCCGCAGACTTCAAACCCGAGGCCCTCAAGCGCGCCCGCTACAATCTTGAAGACAGCATGGACCGCTCGGCGGAAACGCTCAACGGTCTGGCCTCCTGGCTGGGCAGCGTCCAGTTTGAACTGGGCGGCGATGTGGCGGAACAAAATCTGCGCTTCACCCAGCGTAATGTTTCGCAGCCGCAGGTGCAGCAGGCCATTGACCTCTGGCTTGATCCCAGCAGGGCGCGGGTGCGTGTGCTTGCTCCTGAAAATGCCAAGCTGCCCGATCTGGAAGCCGTGCTGCAAAAGAACTGGCCCGGCAGCGCCGCTGCCAAAACTGCGCAGCAGGCTTCGGCTACTGCGGGTCAGCAGGAAGTGGTCGATCTGGGGCAGGGACGTACCGTCATTCTTATTCCTGATGCCACTGTGCCCTATGTGGCGGTTGATCTCATGCTGCCCGGCGGCAACGCCCTGCTGAAGCCTGACCAGCAGGGGCTGGCAGAACTGACGGCCAGCACCCTTGGCGATGGCAGCGGCAAACTGGACGCCCAGGCCATGGAACGCTATTTCGCCGACCGCGCGGCTTCGCTCTCCGCCAAGGCGGGCCTGCAAACCTTTACAGTGTCCCTGACCGGCCCGGCCCGGTTTAATGTCGATTATTTCTCCATGCTGGGCGAGGTGCTGGGCAAGCCCCGGTTTGAAGCCAAGGAAATCAAACGCGAAGCGGAAAACATGAAGGCCGCAATCCGCCAGCGGGCAGACAGGCCCACTTCCTTCCTGTTCTCACGCGTGAACCCCTTCATCTTCCCCGGCGGGCAGCCCTACGGCTACGACAGCCTGGGTACGGAAGCGAACCTCTCCAGGTTTACGCCCAAGGATGTGCGCTCGTTCTGGGACAAACAGCTCGTGCAGCCCTGGGTGCTGGCAGTGGCAGGCGATTTTGACCGCGAGGCCGTGCTGGCCTTTGCCCGCACATTGCCCGCGCCAGACAAAAAGGATTTCTCCTTGCCCGCCCCCTCATGGGGTGATGCCCGCAATCTTGATCTGCATCTGCCGGGGCGCAATCAGGCCCACGTGCTCCAGATGTTCAAGGCTGTGCCCTACACCAGCCCGGATGCCCCGGCGCTCATGCTTTTGCAGTCTGTGCTTTCCGGGCAGAGCGGCCTGCTGTTCAGCCAGATGCGCGACGAGCAGGGCCTCGGGTACACGGTCACGGCATTTTACCGCGCCATGCCTCAGGCTGGCATGATGGCTTTTTACATTGGCACAACGCCTGACAAGGTGGCGCAGGCGCGTGAAGGTTTTGCCAAGATTATTGCCGATATCAAGGCAAAACCTCTGCCTGCGGAATTGCTTGAAGCCGGAGCCAACCGTCTGCTTGGCGAATACTACCGCGACAAGCAAAGCCTTGATTCCCGCGCGGGCGTGGCTGCCACAGATGCCGTGCTGGGCCTGCCCCGTGATTTCAGCAAGTCGCTCATTGACAAGGCGGCCAAGCTGACCCCTGCGGATATTCAGGCCGTGGCGCAGAAGTATCTGGACGACAAAAACCTTTACAACATGATCCTGCTGCCATAGGCGGCGTTTCGGGTTTGTTGACGGGCCGCATCGGGTATACGATTGAGCTTCCCTGCAAAACGGCGGCGGAAGCGGAGTTGGGCCGATGCGGCCCCTTGTGATTATTGGCTGTTACGGAATGCTCAAACCCTGTTTGTCCGTACAAAAAAAGTTTTTATAAACGATATCTTCGGCAAGGGGCGGGCAAATAAAAATGTCAAGCCCGAGGTAAGTCCCCTTACGTGGGGGAGGCCGTCTTGAAAACCCGGCGTGGGTAGAGTAAGTTCTTGCCTGCGTTACGGGAACTGCTTTCTGAGGAAAGCTCGCCAGGTATCGGCTGCGGTCGCAGTGACGGGGCCTGGGCGGCAGCGCCATGTGGGCATGATGCCTGAATTCATGGCGAAATGTTTCAGCAGCGCCAATCAAAGCCACACATGTTGCGGGTCGGGTTGCCTGATCTGGCATCAGCCAGGGCGAACATTTTTGTTCCCGCCCTCGCTGTTTTGCGGCCTTGATGTAGTGAAAAATTGGGCAGGCAAGAAAATTCAATAGTGAATTCGCAGTGTTGCTACGGCACTAGGAGAGCTTTTTTGCGTGTGTTTATTGACAGGGTGCAATTCTTTTGAGATTTTCTAGACATTGAAAGCGCCATGGAGCTTAATAGGGAATTCCCGTGAAAATCGGGAGCGGACCCGCCGCCGTGTGCCTGTTCAACACCGCTTTTCCTCGTGTGCCACTGGATAAAACCGGGAAGGCCGAAAAGCGGCAGGCAAGCCGGAAGACCTGCTTTCAACCGTTCTAAGAAAGTGGAGCATCTGCAACGGGCTTTTGCAGATGAACCGTCAGAAAAGGGCCATTGATGGTCTCTCCGCCCGTTTTGTCCGGGCGGCCTTTTTGTTCATAGCCCACACGTTGGAGCGAAGTTCATGCTCGCCAGCATTATAAAGCGCGACGGCACGGAAGTGCCTTTTGATTCGGTCAAGATTCTCAATGCCATCACCAAGGCCAATCAGGCCGTTGGCGGTGAAGACATGTCCCCCACTGACCTGCTGTTTGTCACCGAAAAGGTGTGCAAAAAGCTGGAATCGCGCAGTCTCAAGCATGTGGAAGAAATTCAGGATGTTGTTGAAGAAACCCTGATTCAGTACGACTACGCCAAAAGCGCCAAGGCTTACATCCTGTACCGGGCCGAGCATACGAAAATCCGTAATGCGGAATCGTATCTCATGGATATCTATAAAAAACTTACGTATTCCCCGGCACTGCAGGAAGACATCAAGCGCGAGAATGCCAACATTGATGGCGATACGGCCATGGGCACCATGCTCAAGTATGGCTCCGAGGGCTCAAAATTTTTCATCGACAACTACATTCTGCCCAAGGATGCCTCCGCCGCGCACCTTAACGGCGATATCCACATTCACGACAAAGATTTTTACATGCTCACGGAAACGTGCTGCCAGATTGACCTTATCCCCTTGTTTAAAAATGGTTTTTCCACGGGGCACGGGCATTTGCGCGAGCCCAATTCCATTGAGAGCTATTCGGCCCTTGCCTGCATCGCCATTCAGGCCAACCAGAATGAAATGCACGGCGGCCAGAGTGTGCCGCATTTTGATTTTGCCATGGCCGAAGGCGTTATCAAAACCTACCGCAAGGAATATGAGCGCGCCTTTGCCGCATTTTTGCGCATTGCCCAGAATCTGGAAGAGCAGGCAGCCATTGACGCCGCCAGAGAAAACATCGCCCTGTTGCCCGAAGGCCCGCGCCTTGGCACCTGCGATGCCTTTGGAGAGGCCCTTGTGGCGGCTGTCCCCGAGGCCAAGCGCGAACTTGTGACGCGCGCGCATGCCTACGCTGCTGGCGAAGCCCTCAAATACACCGAGCGCCGCACCTATCAGGCCATGGAAGCATTGATCCATAACCTGAACACCATGAATTCGCGTGCAGGCGCACAGGTGCCTTTCAGCTCCATCAACTACGGCACGGATATTTCTGCCGAGGGGCGCATGGTTGTCAAAAACCTGCTGCGCGCCACCAAGGCCGGGCTTGGCAATGGGGAAACCTCCATTTTCCCCGTGCAGATATTCAAGGTGAAGTCCGGGGTCAACTATAATCCCGAAGACCCCAACTACGACCTTTTCAAGCAGGCCATGGATGTTTCCGCCATGCGGCTCTTCCCCAATTTCAGCTTTCTTGATGCGCCGTACAACCTCCAGTACTACCATCCGGGCGACTATAATACGGAAGTGGCCTACATGGGCTGCCGCACACGCGTGCTTGGCAACGTGTACGACAAGGACAGGCAGGTTACGTGCGGGCGCGGCAATCTGAGCTTTACGTCCATCAACCTTCCCCGGCTTGGGCTGGATGCGCGCGGTGATATCAGCCGTTTCTACGCACTGCTGGACGACAAGATCGATCTGGTGTTCCGCCAGTTGCTGCATCGGCTCAAGATCCAGAGCGCCAAAAAGGTGCGCAACTATCCCTTCCTCATGGGCGAGGGCATCTGGCTTGATTCCGACAAGCTGGGTTGGGACGACAGCATTGAAGAAGTGATCAAGCACGGCACCCTGACCGTGGGCTTTATCGGCCTTGCCGAAACGCTCAAGGCTCTTGTGGGCCAGCACCACGGCGAAAGCGAAGATGCCCAGAAGCTTGGCCTTGAGATTGTTACGCACCTGCGCAGGCGGTGCGATGACGAAGCTGAAAAGACCGGGCTCAATTTTTCACTCATCGCCACCCCGGCGGAAAGCCTGAGCGGGCGCTTTGTCAACCTCGACAAGGAAAAGTTCGGCAGCATCCCCGGCATCACTGACAGGGATTACTACACCAACTCGTTCCACGTGCCGGTGTACTGCCCCATCAAGGCCTTTAAAAAGATACAGATCGAGGCTCCGTACCACGCGCTGACCAATGCGGGCCACATCACTTATGTGGAGCTGGATGGCGATACCTGCAAAAACCTTGAGGCCTTTGAGAGCATCATCCGTTTTATGCACGATAATGGCGTTGGTTACGGCTCCATCAACCATCCTCTGGATCGCGACCCTGTCTGCGGCTATGTGGGCGTGATCAACGGCGCCTGCCCCCGTTGCGGCCGCAAGGAAGGCGAAGGCGTGAGCGCCGAGCTGCTTAAAGAACTGCGTAAAAAATACCCGCACACCCCCAAGTGGGACTAGCGGTCATATACAATTTTCATCAACTTTTGCTTATAGAACAAGGAGAGCGACAATGCTAATGAAATCGCGTCTGTTCGAGGAAACCAAGCCCGCGCAGAAACTTGTGGGTCAGGATGTGGGTTTTGAACGTACCCGCCGCATCACCGGTTACCTTGTGGGAACGCTTGACCGTTTCAACAACGCCAAGCGCTCGGAAGAGCGCGATCGTGTCAAGCATGCCTGAATCCGGTAATGCCGGGGTCATGCGGCTGTCAGGCATTGTGGAGGAATCCATAGTGGACGGCCCGGGCCTGAGGTATGTCCTGTTCACGCAGGGTTGCCCGCATCACTGCAAAGGATGCCACAATCCGCAGACGCACGACTTTGAGGGCGGCTTTCCGTTTACGGCGGAGGCCGCCCTTGCCCAGATTGGGGAAAACCCTCTTCTGGCGGGCGTGACGCTTTCTGGGGGTGAGCCTTTTGAACAGGCCCAGGCGCTCTGCGCGGTGGCCGAGGGTGTACAGGCCATGCGCAAAAATGTGATGGCCTACACGGGGTACACCTTTGAAGCCCTGCTTGCCCGCAATGACTACTGGACAAACCGGCTGCTGGAACTGACGGATGTTCTTGTGGATGGCCCCTATGTGGAAAGCCTCCGCGACCTTGAGTTGCAGTTCAGGGGCAGTTCAAACCAGCGCCTTCTTGACCGCGCCAGCCGTGAGCGAATAGCGGCAGCATTGCGCAGCTGTTGAATTTTTTACGAGTCCTGACAGTTTGTTCTGCCGGTAACGTCTGTTCCCCGCTTTTCGCGGGGTTTTTTATTGGGGTCTGGCCGCAGAAGGCTTACTGCTCTGGTGTGGGCTTTGTGCCGGTCACATAGGAGGCAAAGCCCACATCCATCTGCTGTATGTGATCCACCAGCCATGTTTTCAGGTATTCCAGCAGGGCAATATCAATAAAGGCCTTGTCGTCAAGCACGGCCTCCCTGAGTTCTGTCACTGTTTTTCTGAAATTCTGGTGCACTTCAATGTGCCTTGCCGTGAGCGGATAAGCCGTGCGGCTGAAGAATATTTCTTCTGTGGCAAAATGGCTGAAGGCATAGCCCGTCAGATCATCAAGAATTTCGAGCAGCAGCTTTTTATCGCAGCCTTTCTGCATTCCAAGGTGCAGCTTGTTGATGTACGAAAGCAAGAGCTTGTGCTGGCCGTCAATGACAGGAATGTTCGTGTTGTAACGGCTATCCCAGGGGAAAGCCTCTGCAAGCGCAGTATCTGCTTCGTCTTTGTCCGTGGCGGCTGCGTTCAAAAGCTGGCTGGCGTGCAGCAATATGCTTTCGCTATGGTGCAGCGCCGCAGAAAGGGCAAGAATATGCTCCCTGATGTGCGGGCTGTCCACGGGCAGCCCCTTGTCCGCATCAGCGGCAGTGGCCAGGTCGTTCAACTCTGGCTGGGCTTTGCGCAGGGCCGCAAGGGCCGTCTGCTGCGTCTGCATGTCCACAACGCGTCTTTCGCGCAGTTCCTGAATTTCCTGCTGGAGTTTGTCTGCTGTTTCGCGCGCCTCGGCAAGGTCGTGACGCAGCGTTGCCTCTCTGGCATTGAGGCTGTCTTCCAGAGCGCGCACAACATCGCAGGCCGTGGGTATGGACGGGATTTCAGTGCAGTCCGGTTGCGCAAGGGCAGCTACGAACGTGCGCAGGGGCAGCAGGAGGTATCGGTAGAGCAGCACAAGGCCGCAGAGGGAAAAAATCAGGGAGAGGACAACTGCAAGCCGGGAAAAGGGCGGGGTGAGTTGCATGGCGATAATGCCAGCCAGGGGAGCAATAATCAGAAAAATGATTGGAACGCCCATCTTTCCCCCCGTCAGTGGGTATGGCTACCCAGTTCAAGGTTGCCTGGCAGCCCTTGCCGCCTCATCGCACAGCCTGCGCATAACCACAAAGTTTGCTGCGGCCTTGCGTTGGGCGCGTATGCGCTCTTTATTGACGCGTAGCACATTATCGGCCAGGAGCGCTACCACGCCTTTGTCCAGGTAGCCGAGTTCCGCCATGGATGCGATGATTCTCATGGCTTCGGCCAGAGGCATGCCGCTACGGTAGGGGCGGTCTTCTGTGAGGGCTGTAAAAACATCCGCCACGGCGATGATACGCACAGGGAGCGTCAGGCTGCTTCCTTCAATTTTGTGGGGATAGCCCGTGCCGTCAATGCGTTCGTGGTGTCTGCCGCCCCATTCCTGCACACAGGTAAAACCAGGTATGGAACCCAGCAAATTCATGCTGATTTCAGCATGTTTTTGGATTTCCTGCACTTCCTCAGGCGTAAGCGCCGCTGGTTTTTCCAGAATTTCGAGTGGCACCGCAAGTTTGCCAATGTCATGCAGCAGACCGGCCACAAACATGGTCGTGAGATCATCGGCGTCGGCCATGCGGGTTAGCCTGAGCAGCATGCGCGCCGTATAGGCCACGCCCAGGGAGTGGGTGGCGGTGAAGGGGCTTTTGGAGTCAATGGTTTGCGAAAAAAGCCCGCACAGTTCCACAAGCTGCACCGGGCCAAGAATCACAGAGCCAAATGCCGTGGTCAGGTATTCTTCCATACGCTCGTGGCTGTTCAGAAATGCTGAAATTTCCGAATCATGAGCCAGGGTTGCCAGCGCTTCAAGGCAGGCTTGGGCGTATTCCCTGTCTTTTGCCTGCAGGGTGAGGCAGATGCTTTGCAGATCAGAAGCCTGCTTGCCCCGCAGGGCCACGTCAACCCGGTCAGCCATGTGGATGCAGTTGGCTGGCAGTGCGTGCTGGTCGGAGGCCTCATAACTGCACCATTCAGTATGGTGATGCAGCACCATGTCGCACACAGGCCTGGGCAGCCCCGCAGTCTTGCAAAAGGCCCAGCCAGCCCGGCAGTGCAGGGCTTTGTTGCGCTCAAATATGAGGTCACGCGTATCGCTTTTGAGCGGCACTGCTCCAATATCGTGCAGCATGCTGGCCATAAGCATATACTTGCGCGTGGTGCGTGATATCCGCATGCGTTCGGCAATAACCTGACTCAAAAAGGCAACCCGCAGATGGTGTCCGGCAAGAAGCGGCGTAACCATGTCCAGCGCGCGCGAAAAACCCATCAGCAGATCAAAAAGGCGAATTGAACGCATGAAACCTCACTCTCACCAATCGGAACAGATATTCAAAGTAAAATAATAGGACAACCGGCCCCCGGAGGCAATAGGCTCATTTGCACAGAGGCTGACAGAAAGCGTACTTTTTTGCATCATGGGCGTTACGTAAGCCGCATGTTGCAGTTGCGCAGAGTTTTTGCCGGAGACGTAAATGTGCCGCACCCGGATGAGTGCGGCACATAATCTACAGGCATTGGAATCTGCGCCAAATGTGGCTTGAGCCAGGATTAATCCTTGAAGGGAGAAATCATGCGCAGGGTCTTGATGACATCAGGGAAGTTCTGGATGACAAAGTCCACTTCTTCCTGCGTGGTGTAGCGGGAGAGGGAAAGGCGGATGGAGCCGTGGGCGTAAGTAAAGGGCACACCCATGGCGCGCAGCACATGCGAAGGTTCGAGGCTGCCAGAGGTGCAGGCAGACCCGGAGCTTGCGCAGATGCCGAGCCTGTCGAGCATGAGCAGGATGGCTTCGCCTTCCACGTTTTTAAATGCAATATTGGTGGTGTTGGGCAGGCGGTTATCCACATCGCCGTTCACCATGCAGTCGGAGATACGTTCAAGCAGGCCCTGTTCAAGCCTGTCGCGCAGCATGGCTACGCTGACGCGTTCTTCCTGCATGTGCGCAATTGCAAGCTGAGCCGCTGCGCCAAGCCCTGCAATGTACGGTACATTTTCCGTACCCGCACGGCGGCCCCGCTCCTGATGGCCGCCCCGCAAAAACGGGCGGAAGCGCACACCCTTGCGCACATACAGCACGCCAATACCCTTGGGGGCGTGCAGCTTGTGGCCGGAGAGCGAAAGCATGTCCGCAGGCAGATGGGCAAGGTCAATGGGCGTTTTGCCCACGGCCTGCACTGCATCCGTATGGAACAGCACGCCGCGCTCGCTGGCCATTTCAGCCATGCGCTGGATGGGGTAGATATTGCCCACTTCGTTGTTGGCAAACATGATGGACGCCAGCGCAGTATCAGGCGTGAGGGCGGCAGCGTATTCATCAAGGTCAAGGCGTCCCTTGTTGTCCACGCCAAGGTAGGTCACCCGGTAGCCCTGGCGTTCCCAGTGCTGCATGACGCTGAGCACGGCTGGATGCTCCACGCGGGTGGTGATGAGGTGGCGCTTTTCGGGCTGGGTCTGGATGGCAGACCATATGGCGGCGTTATCGCTCTCTGACCCGCAGGAAGTAAAGATGATTTCGTCCGGGTTTGCGCCCAGCAGACTGGCCATCTGCTCACGGGCTGTTTCGACCGCATCGGCCACCTGACCGCCAAATGTGTGCATGCTTGAAGGGTTGCCGTACAGCTCGTTCAGATAGGGCAGAATGGCATCGCGTACTTCAGGCGCAACAGCCGAGGTGGCGTTGTTGTCAAGATAGATGGTTTTCATGGCGGTTAGGCCTCCTCAACCACGATGTCGGCTTCAACATGTTCGCGCAGCAGGCGCTGCACCAGATCGCGGATGGTCACTTCGCTCGAACGGCACTGGGCGCAGCGCCCGCGCAGGGAGACCACAACGCGCAGACCGTCCACATCCACCAGTTCAATATCGCCGCCGTCAGCAGCAAGCTGCGGGCGGATTTCTTCGTCAATGGTCTTGAGCACCTTCTGCATGCGCTGCACGTTGGTGAGGCGCGGCTTGGGCTTGAGCTCGACCAAGGGCTTCTGCTTGAGCTGGGCGGCCAGAATCTCGGCGATTTCATCAAGGCATTCGCCGCATGCACCGCCAGCCTTGGTGTAGTTGGTGATTTCTTCAACGGTCTTGAGGCCGTTTTCAGTGATGGCTCGGATAATCTGGGCATCCGTGATGCCAAAGCACTTACACACCAGCTTGCCGTCTTCATGGGCATGGGGTACGGGCGGTTCGCCCTTCCATTGACGGATGGCGGCTTCAAGCGCCTCCTGGCCCATGACGGAACAGTGCATCTTCTGCTTGGGCAGACCGCCCAAAGCGTTGGTGATGTCCTTGTTGGTGATCTTGAGCGCGTCTTCAACAGACATGCCCTTGACCATGTCGGTCAGCACAGAGCTTGAAGCAATGGCGCTGGCGCAGCCAAATGTTTCAAAGCTGGCGTCTTCAATGATGTGCTGGTCGTTGATCTTGAGATATAACTTGAGGGCGTCGCCACAGGTCAGGCTGCCGACTTCGCCAATGGCGTTGGCGCCTTCAAGGGGACCCACATTGTGCGGCCGCAGAAAGTGGTCGTGTACTGCTTCAGTGTAATTCCACATGATTGCCTCCCGTTACGGAGCATTTCTCTGAGTCTATAATTTCCTGCAAGGTGCGCTTTTGCAGGAAGGAGCGGATGTGCCCGTCCAGTTCTGTCCAGAAGCCCCGGGTGGAGCAGTGGGATTCGCGTTGACAATGGCGGCCCTTGCTCAGACAGCGCACAGGGGAAATTTCACCCTCAAGATGCTGAAAGACTTCTTCAATGTTAATATCTGTTGGCGACTTGGCAAGTGAGTACCCGCCGCCAGAACCGCGCACAGCACGCAAAATGCCCATGGGGCGCAGTGCCCGCACTATCTGTTCCAGATAGCCCGATGAGATGTTTTCTTCTCGGGCCACCTGCCCCAGTTGCAAAAGAGAGCCCTGGGGCTGGGCCGCCAGACGCAGCAAAAAGCGCAATCCGTAACGGGTTCTGGTAGAAAATCGCATAGGCATCCTCGTATCCTGTAGGGGTTCAGGATTATGAACTCTTACTTGCCCTGCCGGTCACGGGCAATGGCAGTAAGGCTGAAGGGCGTTTCCTGGTATACGTAGTAGTTGAGCCAGTTGCAGTAGAACAGGTGCGCGTGCGCCCTCCAGTTCATGCTGGGCAGACGGCTGGGATCGTTGGCAGGATAGTAGTTACTGGGCGGTATGGGGGTCATGCCCCGTTCCTGATCGCGGCGGAATTCCGCGTCCAGGGTGCCCCTGTCGTACTCAAGGTGCCCGGTCATGAAAACCTGCGAGTGATCGCGGCTTTCTACCAGGGCAAGCCCGGCTTCTGGCGATTCTGCCAAAATGCGCAGCGCAGATTGCTTGCTCACATCCTCTGCGCGAACTTCTGTATGGCGCGAATGGGGCGCGGCAAAGGTATCGTCAAAGCCGCTGAACAGGCGACAGCCGGGCTGCAGGATGTCGTGCTGGAACACGCCGGATACTTTGGCAGGCAAGGCATACTTGGGGATACCGTAAAAATGGTACAGGGCCGCCTGCGCCGCCCAGCAGATGTACAGGGTGGAGTACACGCGGCTTTGCGCAAAGGTCATGATGTCCAGCAGTTCGTGCCAGTAGTCCACATCCTCAAAAGGGAGATGTTCCACCGGAGCGCCGGTGACGATCATGCCGTCAAAGCTGCCGTGGCGAATTTCTGAAAATGTCTTGTAAAAGCGCTCAAGATGCTGTGCGGGAGTATTTTTGGATTCGTGAGCTTCAGTGCGCAGCAGGGTGATGTTGACCTGGAGGGGCGAATTACTCAAAAGCCGCAGCAACTGCGTTTCTGTAGCTATCTTGGTGGGCATGAGATTGACGATGGCGATTTCCAGCGGACGAATGTCCTGCTGGACAGCGCGATCTTCCGTCATCACAAAGATGTTTTCGCTTTCAAGCGCTGCACAGGCGGGAAGATCAGCAGGAATCTTGATGGGCATGTGGATGATCCTTTACAGCAAAGCAGTCTTACTTGGCAGTGCGTTCACTGCCCCTTACGGCCCCGTCTGCGGGTTACGGTTTTTGGGCAATCCATGTAATAAAAGCCCGCCCGTAAAACATAGCATTACACTATGTTTTGTCAAGGCGGACTTTAGGTATTTCCTACATGGGCATTTCTTGCCCACGTATACTTCTTGTAAGATATCTACAATTGTACAATATGCGTCTCCGGCGTCAAGGTGCTGCCTGCGGCCTCAATGGCGCGGTGCGCCAGCCTGTCCAGCCCGCCGCAGCAGGGTACGCTCATGCGCAGTACGGTAATGCCCGCAATGCCGCCCTGCTTGATGATGGCTGTGAGCCTTTCGACCAGCACTTCATTGTCTTCAAGCTTGGGGCAGGCAATGATGGGCACACGCCCGCGCATCCAGTCCGTATGCAGATTGGGCAGGGCAAAGCCTGCGCAATGGGCTGCCAGCAGGATGTTGGCCCCGCGCAGATAGGGCGCTGTGGGCGGAACCAGCCGCAACTGGATGGGCCAGGTGGGCACCTGCGCCCGCAGGTCTTGCGATCCGGCGGGGGCCATGGTTGCAGGGCTGCCGGTCAGCGGGGTGAACGTGCGCGCCATGCTGCCGGGGCAGCCGCCGCCGTGCGGGCGGTGGGGCTGGGCGGTTCCATCCCTTTTTGCCTTGGCGGCAAGGGCCGCCTCCTCATCAAATTCGGGCGCTTCCCTTTCCACAAGGCGCAGCGCGCCCTCGGGGCAGTTCAGACACGCGCCGAGGCCGTCACAGTAGACATCGCTGACGAGTTTGGCCTTGCCGTCAATGATGGCAAGCGCGCCCTCAGCGCAGTCGAGTACGCATTGCCCGCAGCCGTTGCACTTTTCTTCGTCAATCTCAATGATGGGACGTTTCATATTATGCCTCCTTTGCCATGCGCGTCAGCGCCACGGGCGTATCGATGACATGGTCGGCCTGGGCTGCGCGCAGTTCGTCCGCGCCGCGAAATCCCCAGGCCACGCCGATTGAGATCATACCCGCGTTGCGGGCGGTGAAGATATCCACGTTGCTGTCGCCCACGTAAAAGCTGCGCTCTGGCAAAAAGTCCATGTGCCGCAGCATGTCGAGCGGGGCGTCCGGCTCCGGCTTGAGGGGCACGCCCTCCCTGCCGCCGCGCACAAGGGCAAACGGCACATCAGGAAAGTAGCGGCGCACCAGTTCAACGGTGAGGTCGTCCGGCTTGTTGGAAAGAACGGCCAGGGCGTGGCCGTCAGCTGCGAGTTGGTGCAGCGCATCGGTGATGCCAGCATAGGGCTTGGTGCGCTCGCACATGTTTTCGCCGTAGCGGGCGCGGGCCTCTGCAATCAACGCTGTCAGCTGGTCTGAAGAAAGTTTTGCTGCTTCACCCTCGGGGAGGGCGTCATTCACAAGTTTGTGAAAGCCGCGGCCCACATAGAATCTGTACTCTGGCAAGGGATGGACTGGATAGCCGTGACTGGCAAGAACATCGTTGCAGGCCTGACCAATGTCTTCCAGGCTGTCAACCAGTGTTCCATCCAGATCAAAAATGAATGCTCTCATGTATGCTCCTGTGGGCCCTGCAAGCGGGCACCCGTACTGTAGCTGAAAAGCGGATTAAATCACAAGTATTCAATGGGTATTAATGCGAAAAAATCCACCATTCTCTTTTTTTTCAATGTGTTAAAGAATTGTTCCGCAAAAGGCGCATAAGGGTTTGTGATGCCTGTTGCTTTTTGTACTTTGCTGGACAGAATTTTCACGCATTGATAGAACAGTATCGCGGGCTCAAGATGCTGTATGTGACGACCGTCACGGAGGATCTATGGCAAGACATATTTTAAATATCAAGAGTCTTGGTGAAAAGGCGTCCTGGCTGCTGGTGCAGCAGGCATTGGGCATGCCGGAACCGAAGCTGCAAACAGACTTTATGGCGCAGCGCGTGGCCCTGCTGATGTTTTCGCAGCACTCCCTGCCTGAGAGGCTTTGCGTTTCTGCCGCTGTGCGGCAAATGGGCGGCAATGTCGTGTACGAGGGCAGCCGTGGCAGCTGGCGCAATGAAATGAATGATTACCAGGAACAGCTCCTGCCCGTTTTCAGCTACTACATTGACTGCATGTACATGTACGGCATGCCCGTGGGCGGGTGGGACATGGAGGCATCGTGCCTGCGTTTCCCGCTTATCAATGCGGGCAGCCCTGATGCGCATCCGGCGCATGCGCTGGCCGACATCGCCTGTATGTTGCGCAATTCACGCTATCTTGACGGCGTGACCTGCGGCTGGCTGGGCTGCGTCAACGGCACGCTGCATTCACTGATGGCGGCAACGGCATGGTTTCCCATTTCACTGCGCATTGCCGTGCCGTCCCGCGTGGACCCAGCGCCGCTCAAAGAAGCTGCGGAGCGCTATGGGTCGCGCATTACCATTGTGGAAAGTGTGGAAGAAGCCGTGCGGGGCGTCAACTATGTTTTTGCGGGCTGCCGTAGCGGCCTGACGGACGAAGAGCGCGAAAGCTGGCAAGTGACGCCGGAACTGCTCGCCAAGGCGGCGCATGACGCGCATCTTATGCTGAGTGCTTCGCCCATAGCGGCCATCCGTGTTGACGATTCCATTCTAGCCAGCAAGGCCTCACTGTTGGTGCAACAGGCAGAATACCGTTTGCGGGTTCACAAGCGCATGCTGCACTGGGTTTTTCTTGATAATGAAAGCGGGATCTAGTTTATGGGTTTGCAAAACGGGCAGGGCGGTCTGAATACGCTGTCTGCATTGGCGGCGGATTCGACTGCTGCGGGCGAGGCAAAGGCCAGTACTGAGAAAGCCGATGCTGCTTGCGGAACAGGACAGAATGTTCTGACTGCCAAAGAGCTTATTGAGTTCATACAGGTTTATGCGTCCACATTGCTTGCGGCGGGCGGGCAGACTTCACGGGTAGACCGCACCGCCTGCCGCATTGCACGGGCATATGGTTTTGAGGTGGAACTGGCAATATTCCCCAAGCACCTCATGCTTTCAGTCATCAAGCCAGCCGAAGGGGGCATTCCGGCAGAGCGACGCACTGCGGTCAGCTCCATTGTGTCTGGCGCGCCCAATTTTCAGCGAGTGGCGGCGCTCAATGCCCTGAGCTGGAGCATTGCCGATGAAAACCTCAGTCTTGCCAAGGCGCGCGAGCATTTCAGCGCCATCTGCGCGGTGCCCACGCTTAACCCTGTGCTGCTGCGTTTTCTTGTGGCCTGCGCCAATGCCGCCTTTTGCGGTTTGTTCAACGGCGATGCGGTGGCTATGGGGCTGGTTTTTTGCGCAACCTTTCTGGGCTTTTATCTGCGCCAGAAACTGCTGCACTGGGGCCTTGACCTGAAGGTCACGTTTTTTCTCTGCTCGTTCGCTGCTTCTTTGGTGGCGTCGCTGGGTGTGCTGCTGCATCTGGGCAACACGCCGCAAACGGGCATGGCTGCAAGCGTGTTGTTTCTCATCCCCGGCATCCCCCTGATCAACGCCATGCTGGATATTCTTGACGGACATGTGCTTATGGGCCTTTCGCGGCTGATTCAGGCCAGTACGCTCATTATCTGCATTGCTCTGGGGCTGGCTACAACCATGCTGCTGATGGGGGTGGATTCGCTATGATGCTGATAGACTGTCTTGTGGATGGAGCGCTTGCAGCTGTTGCCGCAGTTGGTTTTGCAGCCATATCGCGGCCCACCAAGCGGATAGCCGTCATGGCTGCCCTGCTGGCCGCCACGGGGCATATGAGCCGTTTTTTGCTGTTGCAGGCCAATATGGGGATTGCCAGCGCATCGCTCTGCGCCGGGTTGATCATTTCCTTTTGCAGCATGCCCATCGCCCGCCGCTGCCATACACCGGCGGAAATGTTTGTGTTCCCCGCGCTGTTGCCCATGATTCCCGGCATGTTTGCCTATAAGGCCATTCTGGCGACCTTGCAGTTTCTCAACACAGCCGGGACGCCTCAGGGCCAGACTGTGCTTGTCAGCGTTGTCTACAATGGGCTCACGGCATTTTTCATCATGTGCGCTCTGGCCATCGGGGCCATACTGCCCCTGCTTCTTTTTCACCGCGAAGCGCCGCTTGGCCGTACATTCCACAAGCTGAGCCAAGGTGGCAATGCGGTCTGAATCAGGCGCTTGTTCTGGCAGGAATAGTGTTGCCGTGCGGCTCGCGGCAGGCGCAAAGAGGATGGGAGCAGATATGACTGAGATAGATTCTGGCGTGAGAAGGCGCTGATCTGCGCTGATTTGCGCAGACCAGCGGCGATTAAAAAATACAGCCTAAAAATATGATCCTGATGTGCGTGTTCACGTCAGGATCTTTTTTACAGTCAGTTGCGCATGGCGGCAAAGGCCCACCACCATGCAGCAGTGCAGATCAGGGCCGTGAGTGCGCCCGCCGCCCACTGGTTCAACCGCTTGCGACAGTTCCGCACCTGCCATGCTTCAAGCGCTCCCAGTGCCAGTCCACAGCCAAGCCCGGCCAGATGTGCCGCATAGTCGGTATTCTCGCCTTCAGTGCCGAGCATGGCCAGCAAGGCGGCTGCGGCAGCCACTGGCAGCATGGCCTTGCGTTTGCCTTGCTGCTGGCAAGCCATGTAGCCGGAAATAGCCCCAATGCTGGCAAACAGCGCCGTGGAAAATCCCATGCTCAAAACCGGGCGGGGCCGCAACAGCACTGTCAGGGCATTGCCCATAGCGCCCCCTAGCAGGGTAAGCCACAAGGCTCTGCCAATGCCTGTCATGCGGGCCAGCAGGGTCATAAAAATAGCCCCGAAGGCCATGTTGCCGCAAAGGTGGGTGAGGCTGGCATGGAGGGTAAGCGCAGTGACGGTTCTGTACCATTCGTTGAAAACGCGAACCCGCACGGCGTCAAGAATGCCCGCGCTGCTCCACATGTCTGGCGGTGGCAGCGCGGCAGGAACAGGCCACCAGCCAACGCGCCAGCCGTGCCAGAGAATGAGCGGCAGCAGCGCCAGTAGTGCCATGTATGCGTGGGGAAAAACCCTTAGCGGGGGGGGCTGGGAAACCGGTGCGGTGCTTTCGCGCGCAAAGTCCCCCAGTTCCATGAGGGCAATGTTCTCAAACAGCGCGGGCACATAAATGTAGTCCCTGCCGTTCATCTGGACGGTCTGATGCGGGATGCTGCAGGCGTTGAGTACAAGCAGCCATTCACGAAAGCGGGCGTAGCCTGCGGTGCCTTGTAAACTGGCAACCGGACGCCAGTCGAGAGGCAGGCTGTTGGGCCTGCGGCGGGCGCGCCAGTAGCGCGAAAAGGCAAAAATTCTTGGCGGAATTGTGCGCATATGCAAAAAAGCCCCGGCAGAAACCTGTCGGGGCTGAAAGCTGCAAAAGGAGGTCAGTTAGGCCTGCTTACGCACCGTGGGCTTAACAACAACGCCAGAGCGCAGGCAACGGGTGCAGACGGAAAGGGTCCGCACGCTGCCGTCGGGGAACTGGTGACGCACGCGCTGCAAATTGGGATTGAAGCGACGCTTGGTCTTAATGTTGGAGTGGCTCACAAGATTGCCGACCTGGGGCTTTTTGCCGCAAAAGATGCATTCCTTGCTCATACATTCCTCCGTATATGCAAAAAAATAGTTCAATTCAAATGCGGCAAGAACAAAGCCCGCGCCGAAAAATGACAGCGTTGCATGTGGGCATAACCGCGCGAAAAGGTCATATAGCTCATGCAGCATGGAAAGGCAAGAAATTTTCTCAAAAAAAGGCGGTTGCGGTTCAAGTGCCGGGTAGCCAGCCAGACATCGAGCCGGACAGGCCTTAACACTCTGGAACAACAGAATTTTTCAAGAAAAACTGCAGGAGCTGGTTACTGTGCTACTCGGAAGTAATCCCGGTGAGTACGCGCCCAGTCAGACGCATCAAGCTCACGGGGCTTTTTTACTTCATCCTTGTGACCAATGGCCACGAGGCAAAGTACGCCATAATGACCGGGAATGCCAAGTGTTTTTCTCACTTCTGCCTCGGCGGAAGCGGCGCCGCTGGTGCGCAGGCGCATCTGCACCCATGTGGAGCCAAGACCCAGGCGTTCCACTTCCAGTTGTACCAGAATGGCAACAATGGAGGCATTTTCAACCCATACGTCCGATTTGTCGGTATCAGCCACCACCGCCAGCACCAGGGGGGCTGTGCGCAGGGGCAGGGTGCCGGAATCGCGGCAATCTGCCAGCGCGGCAATAACAGCCCTGTCGCGCACGGCCACCAGCTCCACCGGGCGGGTATCCTTGGATGAAGGGGCCAACAGCCCGGCCATAAGCAGTTTTTCCAGGTGTTCATCACTTACGGCTTGATCGGTGAATTTGCGTATGCTGCGGCGGTTGCTCAACAGTTCCAGCATGGCATTATCCTTTGTGGCTGGTGCGGCATGGCGCCGCTAGCTGAAAAGACGCAGGTTTGGCGGGCTCAGCGTCTCCAATGGAAAAGGGGGCCTCTTGGCCCCCTGTAGCGTTACATTCTTACTGAAACCGGCTGTTTGCCCTGTTCGCCTCCTGCACCTATGGAGGGGGCTTTGGAGGTCGCCAGTATATATATTTCGTGCGGGTCAAGAATCAGGATGACCGAACCATCGCCCATGATAGTTGCGCCCGAAATACCCTTGAGGTCGCCAAGGTATGCGCCAAGGGGTTTGATAACGATTTCCTGCCGCTCCAGCAGCCTGTCAACCACGAGGCCCAGACGGCGGTCGTTGTCGTGGATAACAACCACGGAAAGCACATCTGGCAGAGGATCAGTGCGGGGCAGGCCCAGCATTTCTGAAAGCTCCACAACGCCAAGCACTTCACCGCGCAGGGTTACGGCCTTGCGCCCCTTCACATCCGTGAGGCGTTCAGCTTCAATCTTGGTTGTTTCAGAGACTGCATCAAGGGGGATGGCATACATCTGACCGGAAACATTGACCATAAGTGCGTCAATGATAGCCAGGGTCAGGGGCAGGCTCAAGGTGAAACGCGTTCCCTTGCCCACCTCTGAATACGTGCTGACGCTGCCCTTGAGGTTCTTGATGTTGGTGCGCACCACGTCCATACCCACGCCACGGCCTGAAATATCTGTGATTTTTTCAGCCGAGGAGAAACCGGGGGCAAAGATGAGTTCCAGCGATTCGCGGTCATCAAGCTGTGCGGCTTCCTCAGGTGTGATGACGCCCTTGCGGATGGCAACTTCGCGCATTTTTGCGGGGTCAATGCCCTTGCCATCGTCTTCAATTTCAATGGCAACAGAGTTGCCCTTGTGGAAGGCGCGCAGCACAACCTTGCCCTTGGCGGGCTTGCCGGCAGCGAGGCGCTGGTCTTCAGGTTCAATACCGTGGTCAACAGAGTTACGGATAAGGTGGACAAGCGGATCGCCGATGACTTCAACAACGCTCTTGTCCAGTTCCGTTTCTTCACCTTCCATGACCAGATCCACTTCCTTGCCGCTTTTGCGCGAAAGGTCGCGCACCAGGCGGGGAAAGCGGGAAAAGACCGAAGAAACCGGAACCATGCGCACCTTCATGATGGTGTCTTGCAGATCGTCAGAAATGCGCGCCATGGCGTAGGTGGTTTCAGAAAGGCTCTGGGCGACCTGGGAAATATCCACGTCATGCCCGGTGTCTTCAAGTGAACGGGCGATGAGGGTATACCTGTTACGGTTGATGATGAGTTCGCCAATGAGATTCATCAGGTGATCAAGGCGCTCATGGTCAACGCGGATGGTGGAAGAACCCTTGTGGTTCTCGGCAGCCGGAGCCGCAGCCTGTGCCGCAGGCTTTGCCGCAGCCGGAGCCGCCGGTTTTGCAGGTACAGCAGGCTTGACTGCTGGTGCCGCCGGTTTTGCGGGCGTAGCAGGCTTTGCCGCAGCCGGAGCGGCTGGTTTGGCAGGTTCGACGGGCTTGGGAGCCGGGGCATCCTGCTTGGGGGTAGCCGGAGCCGACGCAGGCGCACTCGGTGCGGCTGTGCTGGCCGGGGCTGTGGAAGCCGGGGCGGCCTGTTCTTTTTCGGCCTTGGGTTCGGCTCCTGGTTCAGCAGGCTTTTCGCCCGCCGGGGCGGTGGGAGCCGGGGCAGCCGGAGTCGTCGCAGGCGCACTCGGTGCCGCTGCCTTGGCAGGGCGGTCCAGCGCAAGCTGAACCATATCCTTGATGATGGAAACTTCCTGATCCAGCAGGCCAACCATCAATTCAAAGTCAATACCGCTGATGCGCCCTTGATCCACTATGCCCGCCGTGCGCTCGGCATAGACCTTGATGTCTTCAAACTCCATGAAGCCGCAGGCGTTCTTGACCGCCATGAGGCAACGGTAGAGGGCATCAATGGAATCTTTGTGGCTGCCGTCTTTCTTGAGCGTTTCCAGCGCGGCATGAATAATTTCAAACTGCTGGCGCACCGTGACGCGAAAGGCTTCTGTGTCGTCGCTTTCTGCGCCAACGGCAAAAAATGTCGGCGTGACCACTTCAACCGGAGCGGGGGGTTCTGCGGCTGCAGGGGTTTCCTGCTCGCTGGCCTCCTGCGCTGCGTCCTCCTGGCTCTCGGCGGCTTCGTGGTGGTCGCCGTTGCCGTTCTGGCTGGCCTGGGCGTCAAGAAGTTCCTGCGGCAGGGAAATAGGGCCGCCTGTCTGGGCTTCCTGAAGCTGCTTGACCACGGGAGAAATGTTGAATGGGGTGGCTGAACCCGCCTCAATATTGATGCGCTGCACCAAGGCTTCCAGCACGTCAACCACAAGAAGCAGAAGGTCGATCAGCTCGTGGGTGGGCGTGATCTTGCCCTGACGGACATTATTGAGCAGGGTTTCTGCTTCGTGCGTGAGCGAATTCAGTTCGCTGTAGCCGATAATGCCGCTGTTGCCCTTCATGTTATGGAAGAAGCGGAAAATATCGTTGACCAGTTCATCACGGCCAACGGGATTTTCTTCCAGATCCAGCAGGGAGCTTGTGAGGTTTTCGATGGTGTCGTTAGACTCATCGATAAAATCTTTCAGGTGCCCTTCGCCAAAGGCGGTGAGGGTATACGTAGGCAGATCGGGCAGTGTCTGCACCCAATCCTTGCCAGACATGGCCGTAAACTCTTCTTCGTTTCCGGCGGTCGCGGCTGGGGTGTCAGCCGTGTTGTCGTTGCTGCTTTCGCTATACGCTTCAGCAGCTTCATCCCTCGTGGGCTGTTCAGCACTGATGGCAGGTTCTTCAACAACAGAGGCAGCTTCGACAATCTCTTCTGGCTGCGGCGCAGCTTCAGGCTCAGCCGCCACTGGCTGCGGCGCTGTTTCGCCAGCCATGATGGCATCGATCTGAGCCATGATGTGCCCAATCTCCACTTCGCCTTCGGCGTTGCTGGATTCAAGATTGTCGATCATCTGGCGCAGTGCATCGGTGGATGCCAGAATGACATCCATGATCTCCGAGGTCACAACCATTGTGCCTTTGCGCAGCTCGTCCAGAATATTTTCAGACTTGTGCGCAAGCTGATTGATGCGGTTCAGCCCCAGAAAACCCGATGCGCCCTTGAGGGAGTGCATGGGCCGAAAGATATCATTCAGCAGAGCAAGATTGTCCGGCGCCTTCTCAAGCTCAAGAAGGTTAGGCTCGATGGTTTCGAGATGTTCTTTGGCTTCCGCGATAAAATCGGCGAAAAGTTCCGGATCAAAAAATTCCTGGCTCATAACCTGTACCTTTATATGGCTGAAAGCACACTAGGCCCGAATTGGACACATACTGTCTTTCTTATCGGCTATCCCAGAAGCATCTTTATATTACGGACCATTTTTTCAGGCTGTGCCGGTTTTACCATATACAGGTTGGCGCCGAGGCTCATGCCGGTCTGGATGTCTTTTTCCTGCCCTTCCGTTGAAAGGACAATAATAGGAATATCCTTATAGGCATCCTGAGCGCGGATGGTCTTGATAAACGTGAAGCCGTCCATGCGGGGCATGTTCACGTCCGAAACAATCAGGTCGACCGGCTCAAGGCTGTAAAGCTTTTCAATAGCGTCAAGGCCATCCTCGGCGGTGCTGACCTTGAAGCCTTCGCCCTTGAGAACAAAGGCTACCAGATTACGGATAGTCTTGGAGTCGTCTACGACCATAATATGTTTTTTCATAGGTGATCCTGTCCGTCTGTTGTTGGCTGCCGTACAAAATTTCACCGAACTCTAGAGATTATTCAGACTATTGGCAAGTCGAACCGTATGCTGTCTCAGCTAGGCAGACGATCAGACTTCAATAAGTTTGTCGACAATCAGTTCCGGGTCGATAATACCGTGGAGGCGTTCCTTGATATTGGCGAGGCCGCACAGAAAATCTGCCCCTTCGCCAAGTTGCGCCTCAATGTTCCAGCTGATGCTGTCTTTTGAAACCATGTACATGGTATGTATTTTGTCGATAATAAGGCCAAGCTGCATGTCTTCTGTGCCACAAACGATGATAAAGCTCTTTTCGGTATAGCGCTTTGTCTGGTCCGTGGTCAGCAATGCATCCAGGTGCAGCAGTGGCGTAACCTTGCCGCGCAAGTTGACAACACCAGCAATAAAGGGGGGCGCCATGGGCAGCCGGGTCAGCGGCATGTAGCGCAGCACCTCGACAATTACCGGCACTGGCAGCAAAAAAACCTGTTCGCGCACATAGAACGAAACCATCTGTACCTGTTCTTCTGCCGCAAGCCTTGTGCGCAAGGAAGGCCGGGCAGTTTCTGCTTCTGCATGCCCGCCATGATGGGCTGGGCGCGCTTGGTCTTTTGCTTCTCCTGCTGCGCCAGCCATCACCTGCTCCGGTTCGAGCACCGGCATGGTCTGCAACGCATCGCTGCCCAGATATTTTTGCACAAAGGCCTGTTCCGCAGCGCTCAGCGCTGCGTCTGCCGCTTGAGGCACGTCCAGGCACTGGTCTGCAAAGTACTCTTCGGGCGTTTTTACCATAGTTTTACCACTTCTTCTGCAAGCGAATTATACCCGAGCGCACCCTTTGAGCGGGCGTCGATATCATAAATGGTGCACCCCTGGGCGCTGGCCTCACGAAAGTGCGTGTCCACCCCAATGACCGTTGTAAACATGGATTGCCCCATTTTGCGGCGCATCAGTTCAAGTACCCGCGTGCAGGCTTTTGCTCTTCTGTCATACATGGTGGGCACCGCCCGGTAGCGTACGGGCCTGCCCAGGGCCTTGTTCAACGTGTGCAGCGTGTCGAACAGCAGCTTGAGCCCGTGCAAGGCAAGAAAATCTGTCTGGATCGGAATTATCAGCAGGTCTGCGGCGACCAGCGCATTGACCAGCAGAATGCCCACATGGGGCGGACAATCCAGAATTATGTAATCGTACTCATCGCGCACATGCGTGAGGCTGCGGAGGAGCACACTTCCCTTGGCCTGGCGCTCACGAAAGTCAACTTCAAGCTCTGAAAGCCGTATGCTGCCCGGCGCCACATCCATCCCCGGCAGCGCCTGCACATGGATAAGATCGGGCCAGATCACGGGCCAGGCATCTTCCTGCGCAAGAAAAAGATCGTGCAGGCTGCAGGTGATGCCTTCGGGGTATATTCTCGCATGCAGCGTGGCACAGGCGTGGGGGTCAAGATCAAGAACAAGAACCTTTTTCCCCATGCGGGCAAGCGCGCTGCTCAGCGAAATGGATGTCGTGGTTTTGCCGACGCCCCCTTTTTGATTGGCAATAGCCAGAACTTTTGCACACATGGTATCAGCATCAGCTCATTTTTCTGTAAACGATGGTTCCCTTGTGGTGTTCAAGCTGGAACGCGCGGCTGATGTTGTGCAGGGATTCGGAATGCCCGATAAGCAGAGCTCCGTTGATTTCAAGGTTGTCGTAAAAGGCGTTGATAACCTTGCGCTTCATTTCATCGTCAAAGTAGATGATAACGTTGCGGCAGAAAACAATCTGCGATTTTTCAATACGTTTGAGCTGTTCCCTGTCATTAAGGTTAATGGGCCCAAAGGAAATGAGCGACTTCAGTTCCGGCTTGACCCTGTACTGGGTGTCTTCCTTGATAAAATATGCGTCCACAATTTCCTTGGGGGTCGTGCGCAAGGCATAATCGTTGTAAACACCCCGGCGAGCAGCCGCCAGAACGGCCTCGGAAAGGTCGTTGGCTGTGATCTTGATGTCCCAGCTGGAAAGTTCGCTTTTCAGAACCTCACACAATATGATGGCAAGCGTGTAGGGTTCTTCGCCCGTGGAACAGCCAGCCGACCAGATGCGCAGCTTTTTGCGCCCAGCCTTGCGGCACTGGTCAAGAATGTCGGGCAGCACACTTTTTTGAAACACTTCAAGCTGCGGCGGATTGCGGAAAAAGCTTGTTTCGTTGGTTGTCACCACTTCAAAAAGCTTGGTGAGCTCTGTGCGGCGGCTGCCGTCAAAGCGCAAAAAGTTGTAATAGTCGCTGTAACTTTTGAGGTTCAGTTCCTTGATGCGGTTTGAAAGCCGGTTTTCAACAAGGTACTTTCTGTTTTCAGCAATGAAAATGCCGCACTGCTGATAGATGAAATCACGCAGTTGCAGAAATTCTTCGTCCGATATCTGCAAATCCTTGCGGAAGGGCGAGGCTGCGCGGGTGCTGTCTGCCGCTTGCGTGGGCGAGCGAAAAGCCGCAGCAGGCGTGAGCGGCGGGCGCATGGCGCTGGTCGCGGGTGCGCTTTGCGCGGACCGTGTGGCACCAAAGCCGCCCGCAGCAGGCGCGGGGCTTGCTGCGCGCGGGGGCAGGGCAGACCCCAACGGAGGCCTTGCTGTTTGCCCCAGGCCTGACTGGCCTAGCCCTGATTGCCCAAGACCAGTTTGCCCGAGAGGAGGCCGAGTTGTCGCTCCAGACAGCCCGGATGCGGTCTGACCAAGGCCGGATTGTCCAAGGGGCGGGCGTGTTGCCGCAGGCGCAGTTGGGCTGGTGGCACCGCCTGCACCCGCAGGTGTGCGGAATGCAGAACCTGTCAGGCCTGTGCCTTGCGCCGGGCTTGCAGGGGCCGGAGCCGTTGTTCTGAATGGCGAGGCAGGGGCGGGCGCAACGGGTTTGGCAGCCGGAGCTGCTGGCGCTACCCCGGGCGTTGGCGTCACGCCAAGCCGTGGACGTTGCTCTGCGGGAGTAGCCGCGCCGCCAGCAGATGAGCCGTTGCCGCTGTTCTGGGCAGAGCCGAGCGGGCTTTTGGGAAATAACGTAGGGGGCTGAGACATACCTACTCCTGTTCGGCCTGGATCGTTGCCACCGCTTCTTCCGCTGCATGCTGGATATCCGGGTCTTCATGATTCATCAAACCCAGCAGCACGCTAAAGGCCACATTGCCGCCGATCTTGCCAAGAGCCTCAATAATTTTGAGGGCCACCATGGGGGTTGAATTCTCAAGCATTTGAGCCAGTTGCGGAACGGCATTGGCAACCTTGTGCATGCCCAGCGCATCAACGGCGCGTATGCGAACCCATTCGTTTTCGTCATCAAGCCCATTGAGAATGTAGGGCAGCACAGTTGGGGAAGCGATCTGCCCAAGCAGGTCGATCACTGCAAGACGAACATCCTTGTCTTCATCTGAAAGGCGGGGCAGCAGCAGGGGCAGATATTCCTCGGCCTGTTCGCCAAGACTCTGGAATGATTCCACCGCCACCTGCCGTGTGCGGGGGGATTCATCTTCAAGCGCTGCCGTTATTTCAGGCAGATTTTCCAGGATGCCGTAACGTCCAAGGGCGTACACGGCCATCATGCGCTGCATGGGCTCTTCGCTCTTGGCGCGTTCCTTGAAGCGTTCGTTCAGCTTGGGGCTGTGCAGGTTGATGCAGGCTTCCAGCGCCATTTCCTTAACGTCCACATAGCGGTGATCCAGCTGGGCGAAGACAAGGTCTTCCACGTCAGGGCAGGTGGGCTGGTTGCCGAAGAAGACCAGTGCGCTCTTAAGAACTTCTGCATCTTCTGAATCATTCATGATTGTTACAAAGAATGGGGAGTCGGCGCAATCGCCAAGCTGGGCCAGTTCCGCTGCTGCCATGCGCTGCAGTTCCGGGCTGGCATCCCAGAAAATATTTTTGAGATCAGGCACGCAACGGCGGTCTGCCATAAGATGACAGGCCTCCATTGCCAGCAGGGTGCGCGATTCATCAACGCTGTTGAGGGCATCGCGCACGGAGTCATTGTAGCCGATGGCGGCAATGGCCTTGATGGCGGCTTCATAAAGTTCATCCTGGCGTTCGCTGTCAAGGGTGGCGGCCATGTTGATGATGTCTTCGGTGCACGCATCCGACCCGATGGCGCTCAAGCCTTGCAGCGCGGCCAGCAGGACGTCTTCATCGTTATCTGTAAGGGCGTCGAGCAGGTAGGAACGCAGCCTTTCCTGCGATTTGCCAGCCAGCAGCGACAAGCCGCGCCCGTTGAGAATCTGCACGATAGCTTTGACAATCTTGTGGCGCAGGGCTTCGCGAACATTTTCAAGCGAACTGAAGAGCAGGGGAATGGACTTTACATCGCCCATATCGCCAAGGGCGTCCACAATGGCCGAACTCACAAGGGACGAGGCCTGGGAAAGCAGTTTCACGAGGGCGCTGGCGGCGGAGTAGTCCTTGATTTTCGCAAGGGCTTCCACCACGGCAAACTGCACCCATTCTTCATCGTGCATGGCCTGACACAGGGGGTTGACGGCTTCGGGAAAAGCCAGTGTGCCAAGGCTCACAGCAGCCTGATAACGCACGTTCACTTCCGGGTCTTTGAGCAGGGCGCGGCAGAGCAGCAGGCAGGACTGATGCGTACGGCAGTATCCCAGAATATCTGTGATAAATATCCGCAAGTCCACATCGTCGTGCTGCAGGTAGGGCTGAATGCTCTCAATGCTGTCCGAGCCAATTTCGCGCAGAATGTCCATGGCCACGTTGCGCACGGGGGCTTCATCGCTGCTCAGGAGCGGCAGGAGAGCTACGACCACCTGCGGCCCGCGAATTTTGCGCAGGGCGTATTCCGCTGCTTCCTGTACGCCCACACTTGGGCTTTTGATGTGTTCGCAGAGCATGGGAACTGCATCCTGGAGGCCCTGATCGCCAGCGCTGAATGCCGCGTCGCGAATCGCGTCATTTTCGCCCGACTTCAGGGCTTCAAGAATTGCTTTGTGCTGTGGATTTTCCATGTTCATAGTCATGTCCTGCTACGGTGGGGTCAGCCTCTGACCGTTGTTATGATGGCGTTGGCAATATCGTCCACATCGAGAATGAGGTTGGCGAGCTTGTTGTCTACAATCGCCTTGGGCATACCGTATACGACACAGGAGGCCTCATTTTGCGCTATAAGGCAGCCACCCTTCTCTTTAAGAACCTTGGACCCTTCGCATCCGTCTGAACCCATTCCGGTGAGAATCACGCCAAGTGTGCGTCTTCCCATTGCTTTGCCCGCAGTTTCAAAAAGCACGTTTGCCGAAGGTTTGTAAAGGGCATCGCGCGGTTCTTCTGCAACAAAGATTTCTGGCAGCGGGCCGCGCATGCGAATGCCCAGATGCTTGCCGCCAGGGCAGACATACGCGTGACCTGTTTTGAACTTGTCACCGTCCTGGGCTTCGGTAACGCCGATCTGGCAAACACTGTCGAGGCGCTTGGCAAAAGGATTTGTAAAAGCCGCCGGCATATGCTGCGCAATAAGTATGCAGGCCGGAAGATCGGCAGGCAGTGCCGAAAGAATCTTTTGCACCACTGGCGGCCCACCGGTGGATACGCCGATTACAACCAGATCGCGCGGCCCGGTGCAGGGCGTTTGCACATAATCCGCAGGTTGCGAAGGCTGAGGGCGTGGAACTGGAACCTGAATCTGGTTGATGCGTCTGTACTTGAGTTTGATGATGGTTTTACGCCGTGCAATGGCACGCACCTTGCGCTGCAGTTCCGCCCCAAAACACTCCCGGTCGCAGCTCATGGTTTTTGGAATAAAATCAAGAGCGCCGTACTCTAATGCCTTTAATGTGCTTTCTGCGCCGCTCTGTGTGAGAGAGCTGACCATCAGCACGGGAATCGGAGTTTTTTTCATCAACTGCTGCAAAACTCCAAGGCCATCAAGCCTTGGAAGGTCGACATCAAGCGTCATTACGTCCGGATCGAGTTCTTCGGCTTTTTCCAGGGCCTCCTGACCGTTGCGGGCTACGCCCACAACCTTGATTTCAGAATCCTGCTCCAGAAGTGAAGTAATGGTGTTGCGCATAAAGGTTGAATCATCAACCACGAGGACACTGATCATAGGATAAGCTCACTCCAAAAAATTCTCTCTCTATCTAGTTTTTGTATGCTACGTCAGGCATTATTTTTTTACAAATAAAAAATTACTTGCCAAACTACTCAGTCTCGCTTATGTTCCCTCTCTCAACGGGATGTGGCTCAGCTTGGCTAGAGCGCAGCGTTCGGGACGCTGAGGCCGCGCGTTCAAATCGCGCCATCCCGACCAGCAAAATCAAGGGTTTACGGTGACCGCCGTAAGCCCTTTTTTTGTTTTTGCATCAAGCGAATCTTTCCTTTTAAGGATAAAGAAGCGCTCCATTGTAGACGGCGGCAGTCGGAAACAGGAATTATGCATTAGCGACTGGCCGTTTTTATGTCGCCAGGATGTTCCGTAAAAGCAATTTTGCGCGAATCCTGTGTGTTCTTAACGGCAAGAAAGCCCGTTTCTGAAGGGATGCTTATCACATCCCCCAAGAAACGGGCTTTCTTCTATTTTGCGGCAACCGAGGCTATAGGCCCTGCGGATGCTTGGTCTCGTTGCTCTAGAGCGCGCTGAGCGCGCCATGCACCTAGCTCAGTGAGGCAAGGCGCTTGATGGCTTCTTCCGTATCAGCAGGGGAGCCAAAGGCCGTCAAGCGCACGTAGCCCTCGCCAGAAGCGCCAAAGCCAGCGCCGGGCGTGCATACAAGCGCCGTGTTGTTCAGCACGTGGTCAAAGAATCCCCAGGAGGTCATGCCGTCAGGCACGCTCACCCAGATGTAGGGAGCATTGACGCCGCCGTAGACGGAAAGACCCATGCCGGTTACTGCTTTACGCAGGCTTTCTGCATTGCGCTGGTAGCCGTGGATAACGTCCATGACCTGCGCCCGGCCTTCCGGGCTGTAGGTGGCGGCAGCGGCACGCTGCACAATGTAGGGGCAGCCGTTGTACTTGGTGCACTGGCGGCGGTTCCAGAGGCCGTTGAGCGCAACCTTGCCGCCCTTGCCATCGCTGACCTGGAGCGCCTTGGGTACAACCGTGTAGGCGCAACGCAGGCCGGTGAAGCCAGCGGTTTTGGAGAAGCTGCGGAATTCCACGGCCACTTCCTGCGCGCCCTCAAGCTCATAAATGCTGTGGGGAACAGAGCTGTCGGTGATGTAGGCCTCGTAAGCGGAGTCATACAGAATGACGCAGCCCTCACGGCGGGCGTAGTCCACCCAGCCTTGAAGCGCCTGGCGCGAGAGCACGGTGCCCGTGGGATTATTGGGGTAGCACAGATAGATGATGTCGGGCCGGGTTTTGGGAAAGTCCGGCACAAAGTCGTTTTCCTTGAGGCAGGGCAGGTACACGAGCCTGTCCCACTGCTTGCCGTCAAATTCGCCGGAACGGCCCGCCATGGCGTTGGAATCCACATAGACGGGGTAGACTGGGTCTGTCACTGCCACAATGCTGTCAGCGGCAAAAAGCTCCTGAAAATTGCCCACGTCCGACTTGGCGCCATCGCTCACGAACACTTCATCGGGGCTCAGGTCAACGCCGCGCGCCTTGTAGTCGTGTTCCGCGATGATTTCGCGCAAAAAGGCATAGCCCTGTTCCGGGCCGTACCCGTGAAACGTGGCGGCATCGCCCATATCGTCCGCAGCCTTGTGCAGCGCCGCAACAACGGCAGGGGCAAGGGGGCGGGTCACATCGCCAATGCCCAGGCTGATGACGCGCTTTTCGGGGTTGGCTTCCTTGAAGGAGGCGACCTTGCGGGCTATTTCCGCAAAAAGATAGTTGCTTTGCAGCTTGAGAAAATTGCTGTTTACGCTGGTCATCACATTCCTCTGAATCAGATGTGGTAAGTGCCGGTAAAGACGGTGACGGCTCCGCCGGTCATGTAGACATGGTTGGAAATTTCGTCCCAATGGATGTGCAGGGTGCCGCCTTTGAGTTCCACGTCAAGCTCGCGCCCGGTAAGGTTGTTGAGCACGCAGGCAACCGCAACGGCGCATGCGCCGGTGCCGCAGGCAAGGGTTTCGCCCGCGCCGCGTTCCCACACGCGCATTCTCACCTTGGTGGAGGAGATCACTTCCACAAATTCGGTGTTGGTGCGCTGCGGAAACAGCCTGTGGTGCTCAAAGCTGGGGCCGATCTTGGGCAGATCAAGGTCGTCTATGCCTTTCATGAACACAACCGCATGCGGGTTGCCCATGGAAACAGCGGTAATATCGTAGCCAGCGCCGTCAACCTCGACCGGGCGGGCCACAAAGCGCTGGGCGCTTGTGTCGCCCTCGACCAGCACGGGAATGTTGGCCGGGGTCAGCACGGGTTCGCCCATATCAACCGTAGCGCCGCAAACCTCGCCGCCTTCAAACAGCAGGCGGACGATTTTTTCCCCGGCGCGGGTTTCAACGCGGATAACATCCTTGGAAAGAATGCCGTGGTCGTGAACATATTTGCCCACGCAGCGGATGGCATTGCCGCACATTTCAGCCTCGGAACCATCAGAGTTGAACATGCGCATGCGCACGTCTGAAGTGCCGGAAGGCAGAATCAGTACAAGACCGTCAGACCCGACACCGAAATGGCGGTCGCTGATCTGTCGGGCAAGGTCGTTGGGGTTCTCGACACGTTCTTCAAAGCCATTCACATAGACATAATCGTTGCCGATGCCCTGCATTTTTGTAAAGCGCAGTGTTGCAGCCATATATACTCCTTATCATACGGGGGGCCGAAACAGGCTGCCCATAATTATCTTGGCAGTATCACAAATAAGTATTTATTCTGATTCAAGGCAAAAGTAAACACAGTGCGGCGCGCCTGCCGTGAATCCACCGTGCGGCGGCGGTTTAAGGCCGCAAAAAAAGCGGAGAGCCGCCAGACTCTCCGCTTGATGACCACTGGCCTTCGCCGTCCGTTGCGGCGAACGGCGAGGCCTGTGGCTCCCTGCGGCAGAACCGCAGGGGCCGGAGGCAAGGGGACCATCTTCCCCCCCGGGATGAGACCCCCTGCCCCCAACTATTTCTTAACGACCTAGTGAGCCCAGAGCAGTTCTGCGTATTTGGGCAGAACCCACAGGTTGTCATCAACCAGGCGCTCAAGAGCGTCGGCATGGGTGCGGCATTCGGTCATGGCGGGCAAGATGCCGTCACGAGCGGCCTTGGCCTGTTCCAGCGCGCCTTCGGTGCACTGGGCTTTTTCCACGGCCTTTTCCAGCACCGCCACACCCTTCTGGAGTGCAACAATGTGGCCGCGCAGTTCGTTAAAGTATTCCTCTTCGCTTGCAGCGCCCTTGTCGCCAAGCACGGCACGGGTTTTAACCACCGCATCGGCGGCCCTGGTCTGGGCTTCCATGCTGGGCGGCAGCACGGAAGAGCGGATCATGTCGGCCAACAGATTGCCTTCAATGCACACGGTCTTGCTGTAGTTTTCCAGCAGGATGTCCTGACGGGAAAGAATTTCACGCTCGGTCAGGATGCCGTGACGCAGGAAGACGTTCATGACGTCGGGATCGCTGTAGTGCTCAAGAGCGGTAACGGTATTGTTGTAGTTGGGCAGGCCGCGGCGGGCGGCTTCTTCAGCCCAGGATTCAGCGTAACCATTGCCGTTAAAGACGATGGGCATGTGTTCCTTGAACAGGCGGGGCAGCAGAGACTGCAGGGCCGTGTTCAGATCGGTGCCGCCAGCAACCGAAGCTTCAAGCTCGGTGGCAATGTCGTCCAGGGCGCTGGCAACAGCCGCATTCAGGGCGATATTGACCGGAGCCACGGACTGCGAGGAGCCCACGGCGCGGAATTCAAACTTGTTGCCGGTGAAGGCAAAGGGGCTTGTGCGGTTACGGTCGGAAAGGTCCACGGGCAGCGGAGGCAGGGTGGAAACGCCCACTTCCATAACCGCGCTCTTCTTGTTCTTGGAACCCTTGCCGTTGATGATGGTGTCAAGCACGTCGGTAAGCTGTTCGCCAAGGTAGACGGACAGAATGGCCGGCGGGGCTTCGTTGGCGCCAAGACGGTGGTCGTTGCCAGCGCCCACGGTGCCGAGGCGCAGGGCCGCGCTGTGCATGTGCACGCCGCGCAGCACGGCGGCCAGGAAGACCAGGAACTGGGCGTTGTCCACCGGCGTGGAGCCGGGGTTGAGCAGGTTAGAGCCATCAGAATCGCTGATGGACCAGTTGTTGTGCTTGCCGCTGCCGTTCACGCCCGCAAAGGGCTTTTCGTGCACCAGGCACACAAAACCGTGTTTGCCAGCCATGTGACGCATCATGTTCATGCAGAGCATGTTGTGGTCGCAGGCGATGTTGGCTTCTTCGTACACCGGGGCGATTTCAAACTGACCAGGGGCCACTTCGTTGTGGCGTGTCTTGGCCGGAATGCCCAGCGAACGCAGCTCGTTTTCCAGATCCTGCATGAAGCTCATCACGCGGGGAGGAATGGAGCCGAAGTAGTGGTCTTCCATTTCCTGACCCTTGGGCGAAGTCGCACCAATCAGGGTGCGGCCAGCAAGCAGAAGGTCAGGGCGCAGGGCGGCCAGGTTTTTGTCCACCAGGAAGTATTCCTGCTCGGGGCCAACATTGGCGCGCACATAGCTGGCCGTGGTGTTGCCGAAGAGCTTGAGAATACGCATGGCCTGACGCGACAGGGCCGATATGGAGCGAATGAGCGGGATCTTGCGGTCAAGAGCTTCGCCCGAGTATGAGTAAAAGTACGTCGGAATGTGCAGGGTGGCCCCGTAAGGAGCGGGGATGATGAACACCGGCACGGAGGGATCCCACGCGGTATAGCCGCGGGCTTCAAACGTGGAGCGGATGCCGCCGGAAGGGAATGAGGAGGCGTCCGGCTCACCGCTGATCAGCATCTTGCCAGAGAATTCGCTGATGACCTGGCCATCAATAGTGGGCGACAGAAAGGCGTCATGCTTTTCGGCAGTGAGGCCGGTCATGGGATGGAACCAGTGCGTGTAGTGCGTGGCGCCGTTTTCGATGGCCCAGTCCTTCATGGCGTTGGCGACAACATCAGCGATTTCGGGATTCAGGCGTTCGCCATCGCGGATGGTCTTGGCCAGCTTCTTGAACACATCCTTGGGAAGGCGCTTGCGCATGGTGGCTAGACCAAACACGTAGCGGCCAAAGATGTCTTCCGCGCTGCGGCCTATTTCATCAGCGCTGGTGGGGATGACCGGTGCAGTGTTCACTGCTTTGAACAAAGCCTTTTTGCGGGGGGAACTCATACCCTCGTCTCCTTTCTCAAGTTGTTGCTAGTATCAGGCAAAGCCCGATTACAGGGCCTCATCGCCGCGCTCACCAGTGCGGATGCGGATGGCATCCATCACATCACTGATGAAAATTTTTCCATCGCCAACCTGTCCTGTGCGGGAGATGGACACCACAGCATTCAGAACAGTTTCCAGCATGTCGTCGTGCAGCACGACCTCGACCTTGATCTTGGGCAGGCAGTCCACCTGCATGGTGGTGCCGCGATACACTTCAGTGTGCCCACGCTGGCGACCAAAGCCCTTGATTTCAACATAGTTCAAGCCGTGGATGCCCATGTCGGTAAGCGCGTCCTTAACCTTGTCAAACATGCTGGGCCGGATGATGATTTCAAGCTTTTTCATAGGTCGTTCCTTTGCTGTTTCCCGTTGGACTACAGGGAGTAGCCGCGTTCGTTGTGCTCGCTCAAATCGAGACCGGTGAATTCCTCTTCGGGCGTAACCCGCAGGCCGACAACCGCGTCAACCACATAGAGGATTATCCGGGAAACTATGTAGCAATAACCCCAGGTAGCCACAATGGACACGATCTGGATCCAGGCCTGCTCAGGATTACCGTAGAACAGACCGTCAGCGTTGTTGATGGCCGCGCAGGCGAACAGGCCGGTGGCAAGCGCACCCCAGGTGCCGCCAACGCCGTGAATGCCAACCACGTCAAGGGCGTCGTCATAACCGAACTTGTTCTTCAGGAGCACGCCGCCGTAGCAGATGATGCCGCCAACAAAACCGATCAGCATGGCGGGCAGCACTTCCACAAAGCCCGCGCCGGGGGTGATGGCCACGAGGCCCGCCAGTGCGCCGGAGATAGCGCCAAGGCTTGTGGGCTTGCCGGTACGAATCCATTCAACGAGCATCCAGCCAAGAATACCGCAGGCAGAAGCCATGTGGGTGGTTACAAGGGCCTGACCAGCAAGAGGACCGGAAACCAGGGCGCTGCCAGCATTGAAGCCGAACCAGCCGAACCACAGCAGGCCGCCGCCAAGCAGGGTAAGGGGCAGGTTGTTGGGCGTTGCATGCGAGCTGCCAGTGGAAAGCCGCGGTCCAAGGGCCTGGGCACAGGCAAGAGCCGCCGCGCCGGAAGACATGTGCACAACTGCGCCGCCAGCAAAATCCAGAGCGCCCATCTTGCTCATCCAGCCGCCGCCCCAGACCCAGTGGGCCATGGGCGAGTAGACGAAGAGCAACCACAAGCCGGAGAAAACAAGCATGGCGGAGAAGCGGATGCGCTCAGCGTAGGCACCGGAAATAAGGGCCACGGTAAGAGCAGCAAACATGCACTGATACCCCATGAAAACCGTGTGGGGCAGCTGGGTGGCGGCAGGAGCCGATTCGCCGCCCACGCCTTTGAGGAAGAGGTAGGAAAGATCGCCGATTATGCCGCCCACATCTTCGCCAAAGGCCAGTGTGTAACCCACTACGGCCCATAATACAGAGATGAGAGCCAGCGCGCCGTAGCTGTGCATGTGGGTAGAAAGGATATTGCGGGAGCGAACCAGGCCACCGTAGAAGAGGGCCAGCGCCGGGGTCATCAGCATGACCATGGAGGCGCAGATCAGAATAAATGCAGTATCCGAGGCGTTCATACGGACATCCTTCAGCGTAGTTCGGACCGGCGAGGGAGGCAGGGTGCCGCACAGCGCGGCAGGCTGGTTTCCGTCGTTCCGTTCCGCGTTTAATAGAACCTCATCCTCGTGGGCTGGCGCCATGCCCACACTGCGGCACGATGCCACAGCAATACCCTGCTTAGGCATGAAGTGTGCCAAATGTGTTTCACTGTGGGGGGAAAGCATGTAACAAGCTTATTTTATGTATATTTTTATTTTTAAGAGCAGACAGGAAGAATTGCAGGAGGTTGGCGTCTGTGGAATATTTCTACGTTGATGTAGAAAAAAAGAGGCCCCCCGGAGCGCTGTTTCTTGGCGCATGGGGGGGATTTTGAATAGTTATGTTATTTAAGTATGTTATATGAAAAAATAAAAGAATTGCAAAAATGTAGAAATTATTGGTACATCTTTGTAATGAGCGAAGAATTATTAAATAACATACTAGAATTTATTATAAAAAATTCGTATTTGGAGCAAATCCTGGCCTTTTTTCAAAATACCGTTTTGTAGAAACTGTATATCTACTCGGTTTCGTCCTTACGGTACACGGGGCGAAAAGCCTTGTAGGTTATGCCGTACTTTTTCATGCGCAGAGCCATGATCCTTTCCGTCAATCCAAGGCTTGCGGCGGCCTTGCCCATCTGGCCCTGACTGAACTCAAGCGCTTCGGTGATTGATGCGCGTTCCAGTTCGTCCAGCTGTTCCTGCAAACTGCCGGAAAGCCCCTGCCGGATCAGCCCGGGCGTGAGGCCGGAACTGGCGGTGGCGCGGCTGCCGTGCAGGGCAGGGGGCAAGTGCTGGGGCAACACAAGGCCTTCGCGCCCCAGCAGCAGCACGGCGCGCTCCATGACGTTTTCAAGTTCGCGGATGTTGCCCGGCCAGGTATAGCGTTGCAACATATCCATAACAGAAAGGGAGAGGCGCACATTATTGCGCCCGTTGGCCAGCGCGTATTTTTTGATAAAGTGGTTTGCCAGCGGCAGAATGTCCTCTGGCCGGAAACTCAGGGGCGGCAGAAAAATGGGGAAGACATTGAGGCGGTAGAACAGATCGCGCCGGAATGTTTCTTCCTCAACCATTTTTTCCAGATCGCGGTTGGTGGCGGTGATAAAGCGCACATCCACATAATGCGTTTCCATGCCGCCGAGGCGCTCAAAGGCCCTTTCCTGCAAGACGCGCAGCAGCTTTGCCTGGGTCATGAGCGAAAGCTCGCCCACTTCGTCCAAAAACAGCGTGCCGCCGTTGGCGAGTTCAAAGCGTCCCTTGCGAGTAGCGTTTGCGCCGGTAAAGGCCCCGCGTTCATGGCCGAACAGCTCGCTTTCAATGAGGTTTTCTGGCAATGCGGCGCAGTTGAGCGAAATAAAGGGCTTGTTGGCGCGAGTGCTGCCCGAATGGATGGAGCGCGCTGCCAGTTCTTTGCCTGTGCCGGATTCGCCCTGTAGAAAAACTGTGGTGCTGGACGGGGCCACCTGGGCAATCTGCGCGTAGACCTTTTGCATCACTTCAGAATTGCCCACAAAGCCGCGAGGCCTCAGGGGCGAGGAAGCTTCTTCATCCATGCGGCCCTGCGATTCAAGGGCAGCGTGACCAAGCAGGGTTGATATAATGGTAAGCAGGCGCATTTCGTCTTCAAGCGTGGCATCGTCCACCAGCAGATGGTCAACCGACAGCGCGCCCACAACCTGATCGTTGAGGCAGATAGGCACGCAGATGAACGAAATGCCCTCCTTGCCCAGATCGCGCGAGCGGGTGCGGTTCAGGAACAATGGCTCTTCAGACACATTCGATATGTACATGGAGCGCCCGGTTTCAATAACGCGCCCGGTGATGCCCTCGCCGCGCACGTAGCGGCCCCGGCGGGCCTCGGCGGGCTTGAGGCCGTAGGCAGCCTCGATGCGGATTTCGCCGCTGTTGGGCGAAATAAGCGTGATCGCGCCGCGCATCATGTGCAGATGCTCTGCCATGAGCTGGAGCGCCTTGTTCAGGGCAACCCCTACATCCGTGGCTGAGTTGACCACATTGGAAAGATCCAACAAAAGGCGCAGCTGCTCTTCGCGGTGGCTGTCTGCGTTGGCGGGAGAGCGCGACACGGTGCCGGAACGGGGAGATGTATTGCTGGATTTTTGCATGCCGTGCTTATACCCCAGGCCGGGGCAAACATGCAATCCGTCAGCGGGTTACTAGCCGCAAGAAAGGGCTGCCGGGTGGAGGGCGCTTGCGTTGGCGGGCTGGGGGCTGGCCAGCTTATAGGTTGCAGTGGGGGAGTGGGAGAACGGACTTTGTGGGGGAAGGGGATAGCGGTGTAACTGATTTAGCGGAGCAACAGGTTTGGGGATACAATTAGCTTAATCAGACCATTGCGAAGCCCCTGACCGCTGAATTTTATGCCAATTTTAAAAAGTCGCTTGACACCTGCCCCCTATTGCCGTAGATACACCCTTCACAGCGCGTCCCCATCGTCTAGCCGGCCCAGGACAACGGCCTTTCACGCCGTCGACAGGGGTTCAAATCCCCTTGGGGACGCCAATTGAATTCAAAGGGTTAACGTAGTTGCCCTATTACTGTATGGCATTGGTTACAATGCCTTGGTTACAAAATGCCTCACGAGCTTGACCCTCGTGGGGCATTACTTTTTCCAGCAGGTTCTCTGCCGCAGAGCCGATCAGGCTCTGGCCCAATGCCGCCAAGATTCCATCCTGACTTCCATACAGGCCCGCAGACCGCACATAGCGGTCGGTGGTGGTTGCCCGGCTGTGCCCAAGGAATATCTGTGCGCCGTTGAGGCCCATAGTCTTGAATGTCACCGCTGCCGAGCAATGCCTGATGGCATGGAAGCCGAAAGGCTTAACACCAGCTCGTTTGGAGAGCGTGCCCATAAGCTTGCTGCGCTGCTGAAAGGGCTCGCCCAGCATGCCGTCGCAGTGTATCTGCATAAAGACGTTATCCGCCTTGCAGGGCCTCGCCTCGCGCCACCACTCAAGAGCCTTGCGCAGCTCCGGGTGGATAACACGGGAAACTCACAGATAGCGGACGCAAGCCGCAGGGGAGTCCACTTTAGCCCCAATAGTACATACCTTGCGCTCACTGCTCCCGGTCTGTTCAGGACATATTCAGCACATTGTCGACGGGGGGTGGAGATCAGAAGTTTCCATTTGCCGCTTCCGCAAGAAAAATTTTTTTCAAAGTTTGAATCAGCTATTGCTCGCAGCTGGATGACTTTTACCTGTTATTTCAGAAAATGGGATAATCGACACCGATGTCTTCGTCTTTGCGTCATCGATAATACGTTTGCCGGTTACGGCAATTTTACGGTAGGCTATGGAAATAATTTCGCATTGTCCCACAAGAACTTCAACTTCGGGAAGATTGAAAATGAGTTGCTTTGGAGTGAATGCTTTGCGACCCATCTGCTGCCCTCCTTGGCTCCGCCTTATACTTATTTTATAGGTGGACAAGTTTTTTGAGGGGGGCAGGTCAGCCGCGCATATAGATTGAGAGAAACCCTATCTTGCCAGAAGAAACCGCAATGAAGGCGGTTTCTTTATGATTTTGTACAGATGGATGCTCTGTCAAAGAATTTTTAAAGACCGATTATCTGCATTAAACCACAGATTGTTTCTATCTTTTCAAAAAATTGCAAATTCTGTCAAATGTGCGCTGAAACTGCCTGTCAATATTGCTATACATTTTTGTGAGCACAGGAAATGGGTCTTCATGCCTGTATTTGTAAGTATACTGCATTATTTCCACATGGATACCATTTTTTTCTTTTTCGCCAAAAGTATTGCGAATTTCGTTGACCATAACGACATGGTCATCGGCAAGAGCGATCACGTAGCGCCGTGCCCCAATGTCCCGCAGGCGTTCCTCACGCTCACTGCTGCCTATGCCATAGTCCAGCATACAGCGAAAGGCCTTTTCAAACTCGGTGTTATCGGAGAGCAAAACTTCAAGTCTTTCTTTTGAGAGCAGGCACTCCCTGAGTTTGCCCACAGCTTCGCTGTCGAGAATAAATTTTGATTCCGGGTGCAGGCCGCTGACAACAGGCCCGCCACAAAATGAAACATGTCGCGATGCTGAAAAATACTCCAACCTGTTTGCCATCATGAGAAGATCACCGAGAAGGGTTCCAATGGAGTAGGTGAAAAAGTCAATTGTGGCAGCTTTATCGATAGCAGGGTGAAGATCAGTCTTTATTGTCTCCACAAGCTTGATGAGATCATAGTAACTTTCAAGACCCGACTGGATAAAGCGCTCAGGCTGTTCGCAAAGCCGTGCGCTGATGGCCGCATTGACAAAGCTGGAACTGGTGAGCGTTGGCAGGGTACGCTTCCGCTCGCGGCTCAGGTGCGCCATGCGTTGCGGATCTGCCCACCGGGCCGGGGCACGGTTCATATGAAATGCGAGGGGAAAAAGAACAACGGCGTGACCAGTCGCTTCAACCACTGATGCCGCCCACGGCAGATATTTGGTCCAGTATCGTTCATTCAGGCCATGAAGCATGATGACAACGTTGCGGGCTTTTTCCATATGGGCTGGCATCATCACGTGGTATCTGAAATTATTATTCTCCTGAATTTCTTCATCAACTTCTGATCCCGTGGCGCTGGCAGGTGTCTGGGAATCTGCCGGGTCGACCCTCTGCCGTGCAGGTGAGTGAAAGCTGAAATTTCTGACGACAAAGTTATCTCCAACAGGTACTTCGTCCTCTGAAAAGCTGATTCCGCCAGAAAAAAGTGTGACAAGTTTTGAATAAAGCATAGGCGTAACCATTCAACTCCGTACGATATAAATGTAATTTAAATGATATCATAAATATATATTGACTACTGCCAGCCAGGTTTAAATAATATAGTTACATAATATTGGAATGTCATTACATATATGCGCCCATTCAACACCTGCTGACACAATCAGGTAAAATATGCCAGTATTGTTTATTGTTGAACAACAACAGATACTTCATGCTCCCGTTGGTCATCAACCAAAGGAACAAGCAAGTCATTTTGAGCAGTTCCATCAAAAGTGATGGAAAAGTTCTTGCCTCCGGCATATTCCTGAGTGATTTTTATGTGATAGACCGCACTAAGATGGCGATAATGGACAGTGCAGCAGTCCCAGTCAGCAGGCAGGCAGGGCACAATTCGCAAGGCGCCATTTTCGATGTTGATTCCCAAAAGAGATTCCAGCATCAAACGATACATCCAGGCGGCTGACCCCGTATACCATGTCCAGCCGCCGCGCCCAACGAGGCCGGGAGCCGCATAAACATCGGCGGCAGCCACATAGGGTTCCACTTCGTAGCGCGCCACATCCTCCGCAGTTTTGCAGTGATTTACCGGATTGATGATGTTGAAGATTCCCCATGCCCGCCGGGAATCACCCAACTGGGCAAAGGCCATAGCCGCCCACACGGCTGCGTGGGTGTATTGGCCGCCGTTTTCGCGTACACCAGGCGTGTATCCTCTGATATAGCCTGGGTTGGGGGGCTGCACGTCAAAAGGTGGTGTAAACAGCGTTACCAGTTTGTCATCGCGTCGCACAAGGTAGTCATCCAGCGCCAGCATAGCCAGTTTGACATGCTCCGCACTCCCTGCTTTTGAGAGTACCGACCAGCTTTGTGCTATGGAGTCGATACGGCACTCACTGTTTTCTGCCGAGCCCAGGGGGGTGCCGTCATCAAAATATGCGCGCCGATACCATCCGCCATCCCAGCCATGGGTTTCGATTTTGTCTTTCAACACCGCCAGCTGACTTGAGCATTCCTGATAAAAAGGCAAATCACCGCGCGCTGCCGCAAGGGGACCAAACCTGGCAAGCACATCGAAAAGGAAAAAGGCCAGCCAAACGCTTTCACCTTGTCCACCAGCGCCAACCTTGTCCATTCCATCATTCCAGTCGCCAGAACCCATAAGCGGCAGCCCGTGTGCGCCAAATTTTAACCCATAGCGGATTGCCAGCACACAATGCTCATATATTGTTGCCGTGTTGCCAGAAGCGGATGGCTGGTCGTAATAAGCATCTTCATCGTCCTTGAGGGGCCGCCCTGAGATCAAGGCAACCGGCTCGTCCAGTATGCCGGTATCCTGGGTGGAGCTGACATAACGGCAAACAGCCTGTGGCAACCAGAGGTAGTCGTCCGAGCAGTGCGTGCGCACCCCTCGCCCTGACGGCGGATGCCACCAGTGCATGACATCTCCCTCTGTAAACTGCCGCGATGCGCATAAAAGTATCTGTTCGCGCAGCAAATGGGGTGCGGTGTGCACAAGGGCCATTGCGTCCTGCAACTGGTCGCGGAATCCGAATGCACCGCCAGACTGGTATATGGCTCCGCGCCCCCACATCCTGCAGGCTATGGCCTGGTACAGCAGCCAGCCGTTGGCCATCACGTTGAAAGACGTATCTGGTGTTTCCACATAGGCAGAACCAAGCAGGCGATCCCACTGCCGCCAGACCCTGCTCAGGGATTCCTGCGTTGCCTCCGCTCCTTTAAACCGCATGGCAAGTTCTCTGCATTCATCCTTGGATTTCCCGACTCCAAGCCTGAATGTAATAACCCTCTCCTCGCCAGCGGCGAGAGCGAACGGAACCTGAATAACGGCACACGGGTCCAGGCCAACACCGTTTCGGCCAGAAAGGCGGCTGCGCCCCATGGCGGCCGGATTGTCCAGAGATCCATTGCGACCCAAAAATTCAGCGCGGTCGCAGCTTACAGATTTAATGCTATCGTCTGTGCCAAAAAAAGCTGTTCGACCAGGAAACTCAGAATTGTAGGAATTGCAGGCAAATACTGTCCCGCTCATCTGGTCAACTTCTGTGGCTATGTGCATGCGTGTTTTTTCCGGCAAGTCACCCAGAACCCAGGCTACATAGCCCGTTGCCGACAGTCTGCGTGGTATTGACGATTCATTTTTTACCGTCAGCCGCATACATTTTATCGGGGCGTCAACGTCAACATGCACAAGGAGCTCTGATTTTATACCGCGTTCCGTATGTTCAAACACGCTGTAGCCGAATCCGTGCCGGGTTGTGTAAGGCGTTTTTCCCCGGCATGGGCGAGGGGCTGGGGACCAGAAGTAGCCGGTGTCATTATCGCGAAGATAGAAGGCCTCACCCCTTGAATCACTCACGGGATCGTTTGACCATGGCGTAAGGCGGTGCTCGTGGGCATTTTCGCTCCAGGTAAAGGCGAGCCCTGTTTCTGAAACTACGGTTCCAAACTGTGGATTTGCGAGCACATTGGCCCAGGGGGCGGGCGTTGCCTGGCCCTGAGCCGTAATTATAACATATTCTCGCCCATCAGGAGTAAAGCCACCCAATCCGTTAAAGAGAATAAGGTCATTGCGGGGGGCAGGCAGGGCGCTTTCGGTACGGGATACTCTTGGCCCTTCCGACAGAGCAAGGTAGGGAATTGTGTTGACAGGCGCTATACGGCCTTTTACCCATTGCGCTAAAGAGTCTTTGTCGTCGGTAATAATGACCCGGGCAACTGCCTGCATCAGGATTCGGTCTTCTTCAGCTATGCGATCAGCGGAAAGGACAAAAATCCCTCCCGGTTTCCCAAGAAGACTGCCTTTTCCCTCTGCAATGAGTCCCATGATCTGGTCATGCAGAAGCTGCCTGTATCCGGCCTTGTCTTCATTCCAGATTACCAGGTCAACCAATAAGCCTTTAAGATTCCAGTAGGTATGGGCCCGCAAAAGCTGGCGGACAAGCTCGATATTATCGGTGCTTCCTATCCGCAACAACAGTATGGGAAGATCGCCGGACAGCGTGTACCCCCAAAGTCCGGACTGCCCCCTGCTGTTTTGCACAAGCACAGAGCTTTCAGCACGCAGCTGCGCATTGGCGTATAAGATGGAGTCTGACAGGCCTGTATAAAGTTGCGCCTCCACCTCGGTAGCATGGATCTGGCGCAGCAAGATTTGACCATGAACCCAAGCCATGCGGGAAACACGGTCGGCAATTCCCTTATCCCGGTATTTTTCAATGAGAGTCATGGCCGTTGCCCGCGATTCCCCCACGCCAGAAACAACATCGATTATTGCAGACTGCCCGGCCTCAAGCGTGATGCGAGTGCGCATGGCAACAACCGGGTCAAGCACTGCCCCTGCACTGTCAGAAAGGTCAACAACTTTCCGGTCCATTGCCCTTGGGTTTTTTATGGTGCGCTCACGGCCAATAAATTGCCGTCTGTTGGTTTCGTAAGAAATGGCGTCAACAGGTACGCCGTGCACGGTCATCATGTGAAGCATGCAGGGGTTATTTTCTTCTTCAGAGCGGGCGCGGCGTGTGCATAGAATTGCAAACTGATCTTCAACTATTTCGGTCTGTACAAAAAGATTGCTGAATGCAGGATGCAAGGCATCAGCGGCAGAAGAAGCAAGAACTACCTCGGCAAAACTGGTTACGTCTATGGTTCTCTGTTCCAGAGAGTTGTTCGTGATCTTTGTTCGCCTCAGTTCAACATCGTGTTCTGGCGAAACCGCAATATCCGTATGCATATCATACTTAAGGTTACGGCAATGAAATTCGGCCCGCCCTTCTGAAAAAATCACCTTGAAATGCTCAGTTTTGACCTGAGTAGGTTGAAAGGTAGTAGACCAGTATTCTCCAGTGGCAAGATCGCGGATATAACAAAAGGTACCCCAGTCGTCAGACGTCGTATCTTCCTTCCATCTGGTGACAGAAAGGTTGTTCCAGCGACTGTACCCGCCGCCGGCATTGGTTACCATGACATGATATCTGCCGTTTGAAAGCAGCTGAACCTCTGGCCTTGCAGTGTGTGGCGAACCGATAATGCGCGTTGCACCTTTTACAGACCTGTGGATTGCGGGCACACCCGACCGTGTTGCCGTGCGTACATAGCTTGGAATTGCTTCTGGAGCACGTTCCTGCAAAATCAGTATGGCGGATTGAAACTGAGGATCGCTTTCAAACCGCTTTTGCATGGGGTAATCAAGCAGCAATGCCTCCAGAGCAAGCAGGCTCATTCCCTGATGATGCGCCATGTAGGAACGCACGATCTCGAATGTTTCCCCCCTGGGCAATCGCGATTCGGTATAGTCGATTGCCTCGTACATGCCGTACTCACCTTCCACGCCTCCTTGTGAAAGACGTTCAAGGTTCAGGCAGGCATCACGTGGAGCTATCATGGCGGCCAAGGCTGAAGCGTATGGAGCTACAACCATATCTACGGTCAGATCGCGCTTGATGCCCAGCCCCGGCACACCAAAGGCCTTGTACATGTAGTCAGCGCGCGCATCGGTCATGCAGTAGCCGCTTTCAGATATCCCCCACGGCAAACCGCATTTTTTCCCATACTCGATCTGAGCGGCAACAGCAGCTTTGCAGGACTGGTCAAGCAGGCTGTTTTCATAAAAGGGCATTACAAGAAGCGGCATCAGATACTCAAACATCGAGCCGCTCCAGGAAAGAAGCACCGGCTTTTGAGACGTGGTGGTTGCCAAAAGCCGCCCAAGAGAAAACCAGCTCTCCTGAGGCAGATGCCCCTGAGCGATGCCCACAAATACTGCCAGCCTGGCCTCAGAGGCCAGAAGGTCATAATAGCTTGCATCCCTTCTGTTTTCATCCACATTGTAGCCGATGGATAGCAGCTTACGCTTGGAATCATAAAGAAAATCATACTCAAGGCATGACAGACCAGTGCACTGCTCCATCATCTCCGTTATCTGTTCAAGGCGCGCCCTGGCCTGGCGGCTGCCTGCCCCAACACGCACCGTAAGCTCAGCAAAAAGATGCTGCCTTGATGGGTCTTTCTCCTCTGCGGCGCACAATGCCAGGCGCGGCAAAACGGTTTCTTCAAGCGCGGCGATCTCAAACAGTGAAAGATGGGAGTCAAGCACATGAAAATCTTGCAGATCAACAGAGGGAATATTCTGAAGTGATGTCCAGGGCATAAAAAGCGCAAGCTCGTCCAGCGCATCCTGCAACTTGAGACAAAATGTTTCCTGCACGCTGCCATCGCAGTCATTTTTCACTGTGTCTGAAGCCAGATCATGCTGTGGCATGGCTTCTGTTGCAGATATTTGCAGATGTTCAAGATCTTTTTTGAATTGACTTGCAGACGGCGAAAGCGACTGTAGGGCCACTACCATCTCAAGGCCGAGAGAGCCTAGCGGCGAATTCGCAGCCTCACCGAAAGGTTTGGGGGCAGTTTCAACCAGGATGGCAAGCGTTTTTTGCAGATCTTTAAAAAGCAGCGGATGACTTACTCTTTTTTCCACAAAATCCTGCAATCCTGCGCGCAAAACCAAAAGGTGTCCAACCATGTTGCCGCTGTCCACAGACGATACATAGCGCGGCGGCAGAGGTGCCAGAGACTGGGTGTCGTACCAGTTGAAAAAATGGCCTTTGTATCTTTCAAGTCTTTCCATCACTGACAGGGACTTTGATGTGCGCTCCAGAAATGCCCCTGCGGTTATAAAACCGAAGTCATAGGCTGAAAGATTTGCCAGTAGCGCAATGCCCATATTTGTGGGTGAAGAACGGTGAGCTATCCTGCCAGTGGGAACTTCCTGATAGTTGTCTGGCGGAAGCCAGTTGCTTTCAGAACCGGCAAACGTTGCAAAAAACTTCCAGGTCTTGTGCGCAATTCTGAACAGAAAAACAGTTTGCTCTGGGGTGAGCTTTTCCTGATGCCGCTTAAGAGGGAGGCTCGTCCACCATGCCATGACCGGAGAAAAAAACCACAGCAGGCAAACAACCCCAGCCATGGCAGTGCTTGCTGCCATGGCGTTGCCCAAAGCAATACAGGCAATCATACCCAGCAAGGCGATTACTGGCCCGGCCCACATGGCAGCCACTGTTTCTCTCAGATGAGCGGGAGCAGCGTTGCCAGAACAGATCGATACATTCCACTGAAGAAGGTGTTTTTTTGAGGCCAGCATTCGCCAGAAACTGCGAAAAATGGCATCCAGATTTGAGGCGGCCTCAACAGGCAGATAGAGCAAAGCCTCTGCTGGTTGAGAAAAATGCCCTGGAATTTCAGAAAATTGAAGCGCCATGTGACGTCTGAAAGACGTGTCCTCCGGCTTGTGGAGCATGGCAACGACAGCTTCAAGCAAGGCTGGCAGAAACATAAAGCCAACCACCAGCGAGGTCCATTGCCACGAAAATGACAGCATGGCCCACCCGGAGATCAAAAGCAGTATCAATGCGGCTGGGGTCAAGCTGCGGCGCAGATTATCAAAAATTTTCCAGCGTGAGAGCAATGAAAGGGGATTCTTGTGTACCTGCCCATCGCCTTCGGTGACGCGGGGCAACAGCCAGTTTATGATCTGCCAGTCTCCGCGAATCCAGCGATGACGTCTTGCAGCATCGGTAAGATATGCCACGGGGTAATCTTCATAAAAAGAAACATCACTCAGTAGGCCAGAGCGGGCAAAGCAGCCCTCAAGAAGGTCGTGACTGAGCACCTTGTTATCAGGAAAGCGCCCGGACAGCATGGAGGCAAATGTATTCAGGTCGTAAATGCCCTTTCCGATGTATGAGCCTTCGCCAAATACATCCTGGTAGCTGTCAGAAACTGTGCGCGTGTATGGGTCAATGCCGCTTTTTTTACAGTTGAAACGGGCATAGCGCGAACGATTGGCCCCGGCCAGACTTGGCTCTACGCGTGGCTGTAAGATGCCATATCCGTTTATTACACGCTTTTTATCCTCATCAAATCGCGCGCGGTTCAGTGGGTGAGCCATGGCCCCCACAAGTTGGCGGGCAGAATCTCGGGGCAACTGTGTATCTGCATCAAGCGTTATAATGTAGCGAACACGCGAAAAAACTGACCTGTCACCTTCAACAACCGAAAAGACATCCGGGGCTCTGCCGCATAAATAATTGTTGAGTTCCTCTATTTTGCCGCGTTTGCGTTCATGCCCCATCCATATTCCTTCCTGCGCATTCCATAGGCGGGGGCGGTGAAAAAGAAAAAACGGGGTATAATTTTCTGTTGCATATTTGGCATTAAGCTCTGCTGCCTTTTGCCGGGCCATGCGGACGAGCAGTTTGTCGTTGGGGGCGGTTTCCGTTGCAGAATCAGAAAAATCCGTGAGCAATCCAAAATATAAGGATGTGTCCTGATTGGCCAGAAAACGCACCTCAAGGTCATCGAACAAACACTTTATGGAATCTTTACTGGTGAGCATTGCTGGCACAATAACCAGAGTCAGCAAACGTTCTGGCAAGCCGGTGGAAAAATCCATTTTCAGAAGAGGCTTGGGATTGATGGCAATGGAAGCAATTTTATTGGCAACAGCCAGGGCCAGGTGGCAGGCTACAATGATAATTGGTAAAAGGAATAGAGATGCCCATAAATTCTGTACGCCCTGCGCCATGGCGACAAAGACGAAAGATGCTGTAAAAAATAGCGTTAATAAAATGATTGTAGATATATACAGGGGAACGCGTAAATATTCAGCCGCGCGTGCAAGGGTCTGCACTGGGCCGAAATGGGCAGATATGGCAGTTTCAAGTCGAGGCTTGCCTTCTGCAGTCAAATAACAGCCAACATGCGCGGAGCGAGCGTTTTTGCCATGCAGGGTCATGCCTTCGCGGGCAAGATCAATGGCTTTCTGGGCAACCTCGTCCTCTGTCAGATGGCTGCACCTCGCCATTTTTTCTATAATAGTGCGGCAATAGTTGCGCGAATTGAAGTCCATGGCTGCATAAACTTCTGCCGGGTCCTTACGCAACGTACCTTCAACCACACTTACAGAATCGACAAAGCCTTTCCAATCAACAGATTCAATGGTTCGCAGGCTGTTGAAGCAATTGCTCATGGAAAGCTGGCTGGCAGCCTGCATCTGATTTTCCACATGCACAAGCTGGTCGATCGTTTGACCAGAGTCAGCAAGTTGTTGCTCAACCCACGTGAGCGGTAGCGCCAGGGATGGCCCCATGCCCTTGAGCTGGCGGCTGAATTCGGCGACAAACGAGCCCGTAAGTGATGGATTTGACCGCGCCATGTTCGCAATTACCATGATCAGATCTTTGGGAGAGGCCGTAGCTGTGTGCGTCAGCTTGCTGGCCCAATGCACCGCAAGTGCACGGTCAGTTCTGTATGCAGCAATGAAAGCGGTGATGTGTCTGATGTTTTCTATGAGAGCAAAGCGAAACATGATGGGAACAGCCCATAATTCACCCATAGTGAGCACAGAGACGGTTTGATAGGAGGACAGAACCGCCGCCACAGTTTCAGCATTCACCCGCCCGTCACTATGCCATATGGCTTCCTGGGCAATGTCATAGGCACGGGGCAGCCCCGCAGAAAATCCCGTGGTAAGGTGGGGCAGTTCCCGGCTGTAGCCCTTGGGCAAGTGCTGCCTTACTGCTCGAATCTGCTCTTCAAGGATATAAAAATTATCAAGAAGACATTCTCCTGCGGGCGCTATTTGTACGCCGCGTCGCACATCTTCATTCAGCAAGTTGTGCACGGACAAAAACATTTTTTCGTTGTCCACAAGCCGTGGAAGCAATATTTCCGGGTGTTTTTCTGTTGCAACACGGTGTCTTTCTGCCAGTAGTCTGCCGTGCTCTCCAAGGTGCTCAGTGCTGAATAGCTCTAGTTGATACTGCCCGACCTCACCGGCGTACTTCCATGGTATCTGTTTTACCTGAAAGAACGCCCGCAACGTGGATAGTATTCCGGAAGCTGCCTTATTAAATAGATTCATTGCAAATAATTCCAGTATGTTAAATATAGATTGCTGTAATGTATGCTTAGTTGCTCCAGGCAATATTACCCCGTAATCCCTTGCCGCCTGTCATGCCGCAGGCGACTCATCACCTAAGCTCTCCTATGTGCCCGATCTGAAGAAAAATAGTACAGTTGGAAAGACATAGGGGATAAATATTCAATAAAAATGCATGTTATTTAATTGTAAAAATAAATTTTACTGACTATTTTTATCTTTTATAAACAATTTATATAATACAGTACACAACTTAATTTTATAATTTTTTATTAAAAATTGACATATAAAATGAGAATACTATAAAATTTCACTAGTTGATCTACTTTTTTACAATCAAACATCACTGACAAGTCATGATCTTATTTGGATATATTTCTCAAAAAAAGAAAGAGAACAGGCGCAAAGGATCAACGCCAAAAGTATTGTTGAAGCTTGAGGGGGACGATCAGCAGCGGCGGCTGACAAGGTTCTCTCCGGTGAGCGAGCAGGGCGTGTGCTACGCAATTTCTGCTATAAGGACAGCTGACTATCGTGCTGACTAGTTTAGTGACTGGCGAGCCTCATGCTAGGGCTATCTGAGGTGTAGATGGGAGTATAATATTGGGTTGACCTGCATACCCGCCTAAAATCCTACCGGCAGGCAGTCGCTACAGAATGGCAGATGTAGGTTTGTGGCGAGCTTTTTGTCCCATTGGCTGGCATTTATCATGCCATTTAAAAAATTTGATACATTTAATAGCTCTATGTGCTATGATAATTTTTATATTTACAATAAAATACATTACTATTTTATATAGTAAAATTATAATTTATGAAATAAATAGTGACAATAGTAATTATGAGATTACAATATAAATAAAATATCAACACTGTAAAAATGTTTATATGGCAATATTTTCGTTTTTACATGCAAATTTACTCACCAATTCCGAAAACACTTGCCCCACACAATATTACAACCAGGGGTTCATTTTGGATAAAATACTACTAGACACGCCCTCCCCAGAAATTTGTGCCAGCAAAATCTTTGAAGCCAGCGGTGCAAAATTTGATGCGGATGTAGCGACGGATCTTTGGCAGAAAATCATGCAGCATAAGTGGGTTCTGTCTGAAAGACTGAATCGGGATGTCGGATTCAAGATTGCCTGCACCGATTTTCTTGAGAACATAGGGACGGATGAGGAACTCTCTACGCACAATCAGGAAAAGCTTTTGGTCCAGATGGGCGCGCGCACCATCAGCAGAGATATTTGGGATACTATCTCCGACACACAACCCCCCAAGCAACTGATTCACAAGAGGATTATACTCCCATTGGTCGAGGAGGGGCTTTCACAAAAATATGGCGTCATTCCGCCTAAAACTATCATTTTTTTTGGCCCTCCCGGTACGGGCAAGACCCATTTTGTCAAGGCAATGGCCGGGAGACTGGCGTGGTGGTTTATAGAAATCGCGCCAAGTATGCTTATGGTCGACGGTGTAGATAAAATTGGGGCACATCTGCGGGCAATAATGGAAAAAGCGCGAAGCTTGGATGAAGTTATTCTTTTCATTGATGAATTTGAGGAATTCGCAGGCAGCCGGGATAGCGCAAACCGAATCGATCGATCAATTACCAACGAATTTCTCAAACAGGTACCGCTTATAAAAAGCCAGCCAAACAAGGTTCTGCTCGTATGTGCTACAAATTACATCCGCCAGCTGGATGCTGCACTGCTACGGCCGGGGCGCTTTGATTGCATCATCCCGGTAGGAACTCTGGATGACGATGGAAGAAAAACAATTCTGGAATACTATTTGGCGAAGATGAACTGTGGCGTTGTTGATGTTGATCATATTGTAAATTTGACGCCAAAATTTACACCTGCCGATATTGAGTATCTATTCCAAATTGTTGCCCAGTATGCCTTTGAAGAAGAATGCGAAAGAGGGGCAAACACGCCTGTGACCACAGAGATGATTGCTGAAAAAATTGCTTCTTTCAGGCCGTCCTTGACGGAATCTATGATTGCTGAGTTTAGAGAAGATGTAGCTATTTATTCAAGGGTTTAATTAATGTGAGTCATGACAGAAGGCTTTTTATGAATTTTGCGTATTGAAGCTGAGTGGCATGACCGTCTGACCTTCCCGCAGAAATAGGCACACATCTGCCGCACCAAAGAAAAGCACCGGCCACTCCAAAGGCCGGGGCTTTTGCTGCATCGCCAAGGTAATGCAAGATAAAACGCAATTGATTTGGCCGATATGCTCTGATTTATATATGTATATTATTTGTAATGAACAATAATAGCTGCTTTAGTGTGACGGAAATGAGACATTAATTACGCATAATAATTATAATTATTATAAATTATAAAGACAGTAATTGTTTGCCATGGTAATGTGTAGATAGTCTAAATACAGATAGGAGAATTTATGAATTATCTATTCAAGTTGGCTGACGTGGCACTCAAGAGCGTCGGCAAAAAGACATTCACCCTTGAAGATGGGCACAGTATGACAATTTTTCCATCAGGTGATGGAAAAACCATGAAAATTGATATTGACGACGGGGAATCGTACAAGACTAGGGGAAGTAACAGCTTTGTCGCGCAGATAGTAAAGATTTTAAAAAATAGGGGGGTTGCATGGTGGGATGAAACGAAAGAAGGACAAGACAATGCTTACACCGTTCTTTCAATGTATGAACAATTTGAAGATGTGCACCAGGAAGAACTCCAGAATATGCCCGGCAAAAAATGCTTGATTAACTCCCTCTAATGAATCCTATTCGTCCATGTTTGTAAAAGAGTTCACAGCTTCACAATTGAGTCTATTTCATTAATTTTTACTTGGGTTACGCGGGTCAAAAACTCCCTCCTTCTTCGCTGGGTATCCCAGGCTAGAAAGAGGAATGGAGAAGTATCAATGAATATAAGCTTAAAACAACGTGTCGAGATGGAACGTCTTTTATCTAATTGGAAAAAGTATCTAGATAGTATTCCACCAGCCTCGGATGATTTGAAGTTGCACAAAGGGCTTGGAATGAACACCGCTATCGTGAAAAAAGATCATTTTAACAGTGTATTGAGGTCTTTTGTTCATGACATGAGGACGCGCCTTGATGCGTTGCCGTAATAAGTATCGGTAATGGAAAATATGGGCGGGGGAACCATGTCTTCTTCATTCTTCTACCGCTCCCGTGGACTAACTTTCAATGCTGATAGCTACTTGGGGTATGTACCCGAAGGATGGAAGGAGAACAATCGGATTGCCACCCCCGGCAGGATGCAATAATTGCTCGTGGTTGCCGAACAGGGCAAGGGAAAGGATGTGCTTTTTTATGCTGTGAACCTCTGGCCTCACCAAGCCAGATTCACGACTTTTCACGAAATAAAGTATTTTTATGTGGCACACAGGTGGCACAAATCAAAAATTAGGCAAGGAAAAAGGCACTCAGTTTTTAGCCTAAGTGCCTCATTTAGTCTGGTTGCGTGGTCAGGATTTGAACCTGCCCCCTCGGGCTATGAGCACATCCGCTTTTTAGCAGGGAGGGTTAAAAGAGGGTCAGTTCGGGGGGTATGCGGATGTCTTTTGAGACTTCTGGATGCACTCTGACATTGCTAATTTGTTGAATTCAAAATTTTAGAGTCTGTCCTTTCACGCCGTCGACAGAGGTTTAAATTCCCTTGGGGACGCCAATTGAAAAAGCAAGCTCTTAAGAGAAATCGTAGGAGCTTTTTTTACGGCTTTAGCCAGTTGAGCGCGCCTGTGCGCGAAACAGAAGGTCATGTTGGCTCTACACCAAAGACACGGGGGCAAGCCCCTTGCTGCGCAGTATTGTTAATGGGGGCAGTGTGACAGTGCAGAAAAAAGCACCACCATAATGTTCCAGGCTGCTTCCTGAAGTCGGAAAGCAATACCCAATGGGTGGCTGAAAACCAAGATGTCTTTCTATTTGGAGTATCCTCATCCTGCGGTAAACGCTGGCGAAGGGTTTCAAACCATGCGCGTCATCGGCTATTTTTTGTATTGATCTGCAGGTGGGCTTCAATGAGTCTTGCAACCTGCTCCGGCGCGGAAATCGGGCCGCCATGCCCGGCACCGTGGCACACGGCAAGATGTACTGCCGGCACCGTCTTATGTATTTCCACCGCTACATATGCGTAGGCCGGCAATGTTCTGTCGCCATATGCTAATGTTATAGATTTGTTGAATATATTAAGATTTGCAACATCGATTGCCAATCGTTCTGGATCACGTGACTGATCAAGCCAAGTATCCGAATTGGCAGTCATGACGGCGCGGGAACGCTCGTCAAAAACATTTATCCAGCTACCTTTGCCAAAGGCCGCATTTTCGACAAAATACATCGTTCCCAGCTCGATATCGCCGCTTTCAAGATACTCTTTGGCTTTTTGCATCGAAAGCTTTGTTGCCATTAGCGCTTCAGAGTAATCTTTTTTCCCTTTCAGTATTCCCAAAACGGGAGGTTCATAAACAAAGAGACTTGCGACAAGTTCCGGGTGTTCGTTTGCAAGCGCGATCGCCACGCTCGCCCCATAAGAATGACCGACTACATGAACTGGCCCAATACCCAATTTTTGGATTAGACGAGCTGCATCGGTTACATCGTCGGAAATATGCCCTTGGCGTGAAACGTTCGTACTCGCACTATGACCACGACGATCGTATAGGACAATCGGGTTGCCATCTTTCCGAGCGAGTTCCTCCGCCACCGGCAACCAGCTATGGTGATCATCCCACGACCCGTGAATGAATAAGATTGGTACTCCATGACCATGAATAACGCGTGCTGCGAGTTGAACCTCTCCCACATCGACACGTTTGAGAGGGGCAGTCCGCTCGAGTGGCGATGGTGCATGGCCTGCGCACCCTGAGAGTAACAACATCAAAACAAAAAGAATTTTCACTGACGCATGTCGCATGCTATGCCTCACATCCGTTTCATTCAGAATTGACTATCTGGAAGATTTTTTGCGCCGTAAACACTCCATACAACTACAGAGGTTGCATAGCAGCGCCGTTGCCTCGGCAACCTCTACAGAATCAAAATGTTGCAATTTACTTTCGATAAACGCAGCTTCCGCTTGGCGAAAACTGTCAAAAACCTCCCGCCCAGATGCGGTTAACGAGGCCAGCTTAGATCGAAGATGGCGCGGATTGTCAGAAAATGCGATCAGTCCCTGCGCCTCTAATCCGTTGCATACCGTCTGCACGAATTGGCGCGAAACGCTGAGTCCCCCTGCAATCTCTGGCACCGTAGCAGTGCAGTGCCGCAGCAGTAAGTCCATTACCTTCACCTGAGGCGTACCAAGTCCTGCCTTTTCATGAACCTCATCCATCGTGACAGTCAACGCTGACTGCAACGCGAACACTTGGCGGAACAGGGTGTGCAGGGCTTCGCCGTCGGCATACTTTCGCGATGTGCTCACAGCCAGCGCCTCACGTTGCGACAATAAGCGTTGTAGTCGGCACCGAAACGTTGGCGCAAGTATCGCTCTTCGCGCCGGATTACGTACCGGTCGAGATACAGATACATCGCCAATGCCGAGAGCATCATCGGCAGGCTGTTTGCCCCCGCGCCTACGCCGAGCAGGATAGCGACTAACCCGACATACATCGGGTTACGACTGAACCGATAGGAGGAGCCAGTCACCAGTTCGGTTGCTGGACGACAAGTTTTCACCGCTGTGCCGACGGAAATGAAGCGACTATGCCCCGACATCATGAAGAAAAAAACAGCTCCCGCCACGGCAATTCCCGCAACCAGCCGTAACAGCCAAGGGACCGTGGAAAAGGGAACAAAAAAAGGAGGAAGCAACCATTCCGCCACGCCACCACCAATCAGACAAATCATAAAAAAGCGTGGCGGCATTAACCACGAAATACCGGGGGAGTCTATAGCTGGCACCGACACGACACACCTCCATGCATATGCATCTGTGCTCAACTAATATAATGACAACTAACTTGTCAATTTTTATCTCGGGTTGGACAGCCAGGAGGACAAAGAATTCTTTGCATCTCCCAGAAGATGGTTCTGGTAGCATCCTGTTAAAATACAGTGGATGCAGCAATGGGTATGTATTTGACGGGAACGCATGACAGTAAGGATACTTGGGGGCACCTGCTTTACGCTGAGCATTCTTGAGACAACATTGACTGCGCATGCAAACGTTAGCCATTCCGAAAAGCAGCATGCATGATAGTTGTTGTTTGGAGTTGCCCCCGCTAAACCGGACGCTCCGAGTTTTGCAATGGATGGATAAAGTCACGAGGCGAGAGTATCCGCAGGGCCTTGTGTGGGGCATTTTCATTGTAGTCTTCAGACCAATCGGGAAGCGGCGCCATCACGGTTTCGGCATCTGGTCGATCATTGCAGAAGATATAATCCAGTTTGAATATTTTGCCGAGAGCTTCAGCCATACCGTTGCTTTGGGGGCTGCGAGCCATGGTAAATTTGCTGACGATTCCCAGCGCGGCGGCAAAAGTAATTGTTTCTTTTGCTGTATAGCAGGAACCGTTGTCGGAAAGCCATTCAACTGGCTGCAATGTATAGCTGTCTACTCTGATGGGAGTATATCATATCCCGGCCATTGTGCTTTTTGTGGGGTCAGGTGGATGTCCGTTGCCGCCGATATCAGCCCGCCTTGCGCGGATTGGCGGACAGTCTGTCCAGCAGGCGGTCGTAATAGGGATCGTCCTGCTCAATCTGCATGGGCCGCTGAAAGCGCATTTTGGCCCGCGTGATCATAAAGCGCACCCTTTGCATCTGGCGCACGCGCTCCTGCTCGTCCTCGCACTGCTCCAGCAGATCCACAAGCCTGTTCAGTTCCTTGCGCTCCTCAAGCTCTGGCGGCAGGCAGCCAGCATTGCGCAGTATCTTGTAGGCCATACGCATTTCTTCCGGCACATGGCTCAGGTCTTCAATCTCAAGGGGTTTGCCAGCGCCGGGCAGGTTGTCAAAAGCCCCTTGCGACAGGGCTTCCTCAATGCGGCGTTCCGCCACAAGCTGGATGACAGACCAGGGATTGGCGTCACTCATGGGCATCCTCGTCCGGCGGCAGGGCGTCTGTTTGCGGGGCAGATTCCGGGCTGTCGCTCCACAGTTTTTTCCATTCCATAAGCAGGCGCAGGGCGTCCAGCGGGCTGAGTTCATCAGGATTAAGCTCGCGCAGCAGCAGAACAAGCGGGTGTTCCGAGCGCGGCGGCGCGGCGGCAATCTCCGGCAGTTCCGGCTCTTTTTTTGCTGGCTCCGGCAGGCTCAGGCCCGGCAGGGAGACCGCAGAAACCACGGTTCTTCTGGCGCTGTCGCGCCCACGCTCAAGCCCCTGCAATATGGCTCTGGCCCGCTGCACCACGGGGCCGGGCACACCCGCAAGGCGGGCCACCTCCACGCCGTAGCTGCGGTCTGAAGGGCCGGGAACCAGCTTGTGCAGAAAGAGAATGTCGTTGTTGTATTCGCGGATGGCGATGTTCATGGTGAACACGCCCGCAATGCGGCCTTCCAGGGCTGTCAGCTCGTGGTAGTGGGTGGCAAAGAGGGTGCGCAGGTCGCCGCCAGCCCGCTTAGCAAGGTCTTCCACCACGGCCCAGGCCAGGGCCACGCCGTCATAGGTGCTGGTACCACGGCCAATTTCGTCCAGAATCACAAGGCTGCGGCGGGTGGCCTGACGCAGAATGCGGGCCGTTTCCATCATTTCCACCATAAAGGTGCTCTGGCCCTGCGCGAGGTTGTCTGATGCGCCCACGCGCGAAAACAGCCGGTCTACCAGCCCAAGGCGGGCGGCGCTGGCAGGAACCATGGAACCCATCTGCGCCAGCAGGCTGATGATGGCAACTTGCCGCAGCACGGTGGATTTACCGGCCATGTTGGGGCCTGTGAGCAGGCACAGGCGGCGTCCGGCATCAAGGCGAAAATCGTTGGGCACAAAATTGGCGCGGCCAAGCATGGCTTCAACCACAGGGTGCCGCCCCTCGCGGATGTCCAGATTGGCCTCTGCGTCAAGCTCCGGCCTGCACCAGTTGTTGGTGCGGCCCACCTGCGCAAGGCTCTGCCAGTAGTCGAGCTGGGCAACCATATCCGCCGCGTGGATGATGCGTTCGCGCTGGGCGGCCATGTGGGTGCGAAGATCCTGAAACAGCGAGTACTCCAGCGTCTTGCGCTTGTCTGCGGCAGACAAAAGCTCTTCTTCAAGCTCTTTCAGTTCCACCGTGGTGAAGCGCTCGGCATTGGCAAGGCTCTGGCGGCGGATAAAATGGAAGGGCGCAGGGCCGCTGTGAGCCGCGCGCGTAAGCTCGTAATAATAGCCGAACACACGGTTAAAGCCCAGCTTGAGCTTGCTGATGCCTGTTTTTTCCTGTTCCTCGGCCAGCATGTTCTGGAGCTTCTGTTCGCCGTGTTCCGCCAGATCAAGCAGGCGGTCAAGTTCCGCATTATAGCCGGTTTTGAACAGGCCGCCCTCGGTAATGACCGCAGGGGGGCTGTCCACCAGGGCGTTTTGCAGCAGGGCCGCGTAGTCTTCCATGTTGTCCCACGACTTGACCACATCGGCAACGCTCTTGGGCATCTGACCCGCAGGAGCGGAAGTTGTGTCAGAATTCGCCCCGGAAGGTGTGCCAGCCCCTTGCAGGGCGGCATACACATCCGGCAGGGCCGCAAGGCTGTTGCGCAGGGCAATAAAATCGCGCGGCGCGCCCTGATTCAGGCTGATGCGCGTGGAGAGCCGCTCCAGGTCGTAGACATTTTTCAAAGCTTCGCGCAGTGCGGCGCGGCGGACATCGTCCGCATGAAAAAAGGCCACAGCGTCCTGAACGCGGGTGATGGGGCCAAGCTCTCGCCAGGGGTGGCGCAGCATGTCTTCAAGCAGCCTGCCGCCCATGGGAGTCATGGTGTCGTCCAGCACATGGCGCAGGGTGCCTTTGCCCTTGCGGCCATTGAGGCGGCAAAAAATTTCAAGGTTACGCTCGGTCACATCGTCAATGAGCAGGCGGCGGCCAAGATCAAGGGGGACAAAGGGCATGAGGTGGTCGGGGTTGCGCATCTGCGTCTGGCTCAGATAGACCAGCAGCGCGCCGCAAGCCCGCATGAGCTCCGGCTTGCCTTCCAGTCCAAGAGCGCCAGCCTCGCGCACGCCCTGAGCGGCCACAACGCGCTCTGTGGCGCGTTTGAGGTCAAACTGGGGCGCGGGCATGCGCACAAGCCTTATGCCTTCCAGAATGCACCGTTGGGGCGGCTCGACCCCTTCCGGCACCAGCAGTTCGCGCGGGGCAAGTTTTTGCACCCACTGCCACAGTTCGGCCTCGCGCTTGAACTCAACGCCAGACCACTGGCCCGTGGAAATATCCGCCCAGGCAAGGCCGCCAGCCCCACCCGAGGCGGAGGGGCACAGCGCCCCCAAAAAGTTATGGCTCTTGCTGGCGAGGTTGGCGTCTTCCAGCACTGTGCCTGGCGTGATAACGCGCGTAACGGCCCTCTTGACCAGCCCCTTGGCGGCCTTGGGGTCTTCTGTCTGGTCGCAGATGGCAACGTGGTAGCCCTTGTCGATGAGCTGGGCCACGTAGCCCTCCACCGCATGCCACGGCACGCCGCACATGGGGATGGGGTTTTCTGCGTCCCTGCTGCGGCTGGTGAGGGCAATCTGAAGCTCGCGGGCCGCGACCTTGGCGTCTTCAAGAAACAGTTCATAAAAGTCGCCCATACGGTAGAACAGCAGGGCATCGGGGTGTTCGGCCTTGATGCCCATGTACTGTTCAAACATGGGAGTCAGCTTTACGGGGGCTTCAGACATAATAATTCTTGGGGTGATGGTGACGGTTGCGGATTACCGCAGCCATAAAAAAATTGTGGCGCTGCCCAGACCCTCAGCCGAACAGCGCCACAAAGCGGATTGCAAAAAGTCTAGTGCTGCTTGTCAGGATCCGGAACCAGCGATTCTTCGGCGGCAACAGCCGTTGCGGCAACGGGGGCCATAGACGCGGGCTGTGCGTCGGCCTTGCCGTTCTTGCTCAAGAACTGCGAGCGGGCTGTGTCTGCGCCAAGCTTTTTCTTGGTTTTTTCCAGTTCGCGCTCAAGGCTGCTGATCTGCCATTTCTGTTTCATCAGGCGGGCGGTCAGATTGACCTTGTCCCACACCAGAAAGCCCAGAGTCATCAAGGCGCCACAGGCGAAGGCCGCGATGACCAGAAAATAGAAGGGCAGGGCGATGGAAGACATGGCGGGAATAAAGAACAGGTTGAGCGTGAGCACCATGCTCTGGGAGAGCGCGCCCTGGTTCTGAAAAAAGAACACAAGAGCGAGGAAAAAGAGGATGGCGAGCAAAAATACTTTGATATACCGCATAGACATACTCCTCAGGCTAAATAAAGCTATCTCAAAAAAACTTCACGGGCTTTTTGAGAATGCCGCATCGCCCAAGAGGGCACAGCATCGCGCTCTCCAGCCGGTCTTTGTCGCCCCCTGCGAAAAAGACAATCCCCGCCACAAGGTCATGCAGCCCTTACGAGCCGCAACCTTCCTGCCCGGGCGTGGAAGCGGCGCGGTCTTGCTTGCCATTGGCCGCGCCATTCGTGAAATACGGTTTCAGTGCCGCATAGGTGCGGCTCAAGTGTTCGGGCATGGTGCGCACTTCGTCAAACACTGCCATGAATGAAGAGTCGCCCGTCCAGCGCGGCACCAGGTGAAAATGCAGGTGTTCGCGAATGCCCGCGCCCGCTGCCTGCCCCTGGTTCAGGCCGATATTGATGCCTTCACAGTTAAAGTGCTGCTTTAAGATCACCGTGCACTGCTGTAAAAGATCCATGATTTCATGGGTTTCTTCCGGATTGAGGTCAGCCAGCAGCATAACGTGCCGATATGGGCACACCATGATATGCCCGTTATTATACGGGAACTTGTTCATGATGACAAAGGCCATCCGGCCTCTGTGCAGTACCAGGCGCTGCTCGTCATCCGCCGTATGCTCGGGGAGGCAGAACACGCAGGAGTCTGGCTTGGGGCCAAGAATGTACTCAATGCGCCATGGAGCCCATAGTTGTTTCATAGTTGGTTTCTATACACCTCTTATAAACGCTGGGCAAGTGAAGAATTCCGACTGGTTTGTTCTTCATTCCCATTGCCGGATTTTGCAGCGATACTGCACACGAGGCTGCGCGCCAGATCCATCTGCTGCTCTGGCGTTGCGGCCGTGCCGTCAAGTTTGGCTGCAAGCACGGCGTCCAGAATGCGCCCAAAGGCGGGGCCGGGTTCCAGCCCCATGATGCGCAGGTCTTCGCCGCTCACATCCGTCTTTTCTTTGCGCCACTGGGTAATGTAGCGCGAAAGGTTTTTTTGCAAGGCGGCGTTGCTTGTGTCTGCCATGAGGTAGAGCAGGCATTCGAGCGAAAGGGGCCGCAGCAGGGCGCACAGGGCGCTGATGCTCTCCTTGCCTGCCTCATGGTCTTTTTGCCACGGCTCCAGCTTGCCGCGCACCACGCGCATGTGCTCTCGCTGGCGCAGAATGTCGGCCCGCCGGGGTTCGGGCAGGCCCATACGCTGATAGTGATTTGCCGTATCGGCATAGCTCATGTTGTGGTTGAGGGCCAGAAAGAAGGCCAGCCAGGGTTGGGCTGCCTCTTCAAAATATAACAGCCTGTACCACGTGAGCGTTTCCTGAAGCCGCAGCAGCAGGTTTTTGCGCGTGGGATTAAGCGACAGCATGGGAGAAACCGCCTCCAGCACGCCAAGCTGGTCGAGCCGCGCAATGCAGGCCGAAGGGTCTTCCTCATCGCAGATATGCTGAAATTCGTGGAACAGCCGAAAGCCCGAGAGCTTGTCCATAAGCTTGAGCTTGAGGGCGTTCTTGATGAGCTTTTCCGTACCTGACCCGATATGGAAGTTATAGCGCTGCTCAAAGCGTACAGCCCTGAGGCAGCGGGTGGGGTCTTCCACAAAGCTCAGGGTGTGCAGCACCCTGATGACGCGCTCCTTGATGTCGCGTTGCCCGCCGAAAAAATCCACCAACTGGCCGAACGGTTCGCAGTCAAGCCGCACAGCCAGCGCGTTGATGGAAAAATCGCGGCGGAACAGATCCATCTTGATGGACGAAAGCTCAACCGTGGGCAGGGCCGCTGGGTATTCATAGTATTCAAGGCGCGCCGTGGCTACGTCGATGCGGGCTTCGGCCCCTGCGGCATCGATGTAAATGACCACCGAGGTGAGGAACTTCTGGTGTTCGCGCACACGCCCGTTGAGTTCTTTTGCCAGCGCCCGCGCAAGGGCTATGCCGTTGCCCTCCACCACCAGATCAATATCCTGGTTGGGGCGCTGGAGCAGAAGATCGCGTACAAAGCCGCCCACGGCATATACCGGCAGCCCAAGCTCCCTGCCCAGCCTGCCCGCAAGATGCAGCATGTTGCGGCTGGCAAGGGGCAGTCTGTCCTGTATGAGTTTGCCGAGGTTGCGCTCCTTGCCGCCGGTGGTGCGCGGTTCCGGCATATGGCCCGGCTCCTGCGCAAAAACATTGATAAGGTCGGTGCGCGTGACCACGCCGACAACCTTGTCGTCTTCCACAATGGGCACAAGGCGCTGGCGGCCCCCCACGATGGTTGTGGTCAGATCCTTGAGCGTTGCGTCTGGCGGCAGGGTGGTGATTCTGCGGCTCATGTAGTCTTCAACCGTGGATGCGCCAAGGCCGTGTGCGCTGGCCCGCGAGGCCGTGAGGGCATCCAGCAGGCCGATGCACTGGCGGGTATCGGGCATGAAGACCGGTACGGCCTTGAGCCCGAAGTGGAGCATGAGTTCATCCGCCTCATGAATGGTGGCGGTGGTCTCAATGCCCACTGCTGGCGAAGACATATATTCGCGCGCGGTTTTATCGGGGTAGGCCTGGGCGTACAGGTGGCGCAAAATCATATCGCGCACTTCATGCACTGTCATGGAGCGCACGGAGGCCGAAGCCGCGTAGGCATGCCCGCCGCCGCCAAGGGCCGCGCAGATGTCGCCCACGTTGATGGCCTCGTTGCGGCTGCGGGCCACAACCTGGATGCGGTCGTCCATAAGCCCGATGGCAAACAGCACCGGGAATCTTTCCATTTCCATGAGGCGGTGGGCCAGATAGGCAAAATCACCCAGATAATGCTCCATGGCCGCTTCTGAAAGCGTAACCTGAACATTGTTGATGTTGTACGTCTGGGTGGATTCCAGCAGGCTGTTCAAGGCCTGAATGTGCAGGCTCGTGAGCTCGTGGGCCGCCAGGGCATCAATGCGGTTCACATCCATGCCCTGCCCGAGCAGCCATGCCGCCGCCATAAAATCGGCCTGCGTGGTTGAAGAGTAGGTGAAAGAGCCGGTATCGCCATAAATGCCAAGACCCAGCAGGGTGGCATCGTCCGCGCTGAGGCTGAGGCCCCGCTCCGAAATGGCCTGCACAATGAGGCTTGTGACAGAGCCTATGTGCGCCATGTGCGTGTGCGGGCTTGTGATGTCGTCCGTGGAATCCGGGTGGTGATCCCACAGCTCCACGGTTACGTCATCACGGTCGAGCAGTTGGGCCACATGGCTTATGCGTCCACGCTGGCGGGTATCCACAACCACAAGGCGGGTTATGGACTCCCACGGAATGGCCGGAGTTTCCACAATGCCCAGCGCCGCCGTATCCAGCCCGGCAATGAGTTTTTGCAGGCCGCGCTCCTGCGTGCCGGGAAAGAGCAGCACATGCGGGGTGTAAAGAAAGCGGGCCGCCAGCATGGCTGCAAAGGCGTCAAAATCTGCACTTGCGTGGCAGGTGATGAGCGTTGTCCCGGCTGTATGCTGCAACGTAGAGGCCACAGATGCGGACGCCGCCTGTGGGGTGGTTTCCGGCGCGGGGATCACTGGCGGCTCCGGGGGTGGAATTGATGGTGTATGCCGCGCAGGCGTTCGGCCTGCACATGGGTGTAAATTTCTGTGGCGCTTATGTCGGCATGGCCAAGCAGCATCTGCACGGCGCGCAGGTCTGCGCCGCCCTCGAGCAGGTGCGTGGCAAAGGAATGCCTGAACGTGTGCGGCGAAATGGCGCGGCGGATGCCCGCTTCGAGCGCGTACTTTTTAACCATTTTCCACACGTACTGGCGCGTCAGGGCACGGCCCGAGCGGTTGACGAAAAGCTGGTTGCCTGTGGGCGCAAACAGGGGCCTGCATGCGCTGATATAGTCTGCCAGCATCTGCTGCATAAGGTTGTGCAGGGGCACCAGCCTTTCCTTGGAGCCCTTGCCAAAAACGCGTACCAGGCCGCGTTGCAGGTCAAGATCCGGCACGCACATGGTGCACAGCTCAGAAACGCGCAAGCCTGCGGCGTACAGAAGCTCAAGCATGCAGCGGTCGCGCTTGCCGCTTTTGTCGCGCAGGTCTGGCTGGGCAAGCAGGGATTCCATTTCGTCCCTTGTCAGCACCTCCGGCAGGTGCTGGGGCAATTTGGGGTTTTCCAGCAATTCAGCGGGGTTTTTACGCAGCCTGCCTTCTTCAACTGCAAAGGCGAAAAATGCCCGCAGGGCAGAAAGACGCCGTGCAAGGGTGCGCCCTGTGTTCTGCCGTGCGCGCAGCCAGGCAAGGTACAGAAAAATCTCCTGCTCATCGGGGTCGGGCAGGGATTCTTCCGCCGCGCCCTGAGCCAGTTCCTGCCGGTACAGAAAAAAACTCTCCAGATCCTGCCCGTAGGCTTCAACCGTATTGGGCGAAAGGCCGCGCTGGGCCAGTAAAAAATCCCGCCACAGGGGTAAAAGGGTTGCCAGGGCAGGGGCTTTGGTGCGTGGATGTGCCATGCGCCCATGCTAGCCGCCTTACCGCAACGGAGCAAGCCTTTTGCAATCAAAACCGCCCGGATGCGTTGGATGCGGTGGGCTTTATCCTTTCCGCGAAAAAAGATATGCTGCAAACCTTGCTAAAAAGCGGGCTGAACCTATCTGAAGGAAACCTGATGGCAGATCAAACAAAGCTGCGGGCCTACGTGAGCCTTGGCTCCAACTGCGACAACGCGGCAGAAAAACTTGCAGCAGCGCTGGACGCCCTTGCGGAACTGCCGGAAATGGGCATCGGCGCAGTATCCCCCGTCTATCGGACAGAACCGCAGGAATACACGGAGCAACCCTGGTTTCTTAACCAGGTTGTTGAACTTTTTCCCGGTGATAGCTGGCGGCCTTGCAGCCTTGTGGACGCCCTGCTGGACATAGAAGCCAGGCTTGGACGGGTGCGCAGTCCTGACCCGGTACTGCGTTTTGGGCCGCGCGTGATTGATGTTGACCTGTTGCTTTTTGGGCAGGAGCGGAGCACCGATCCTCATTGCCTTGTGCCGCATCCACGGCTGACGGTGCGGGCTTTTGTCATGCGGCCATTGCTTGATATTGCGCCCCTGATCGTTGTAGACGGCCTGCCCGTAAGGGATTGGTTGGCGCGTACAGTATGCCGCGTGGAAGGGGACAGAATTTTTCAGTGACTGGTGCCGCCCTCTGTGATACTGTTTCCAACGGCTTTAATATGCCTGAAAGGGCTGCACTCCAGCCTTACGCGACCCGTGCCACGGGATTAAGGAGCATAACAAATGGTAAAGTGGCTTATTCTGATTTTGGCGGGCTACGCCCTATATCGCCTTTTTGCCAATGATCTGAACAAGAAGAAAAAGGAAAACAAGCAGGAAAGCGCTGCTGAAATGGAGCGTAAGGTTGCCGCTGGCGAAATGGTCAAAGACCCCGAATGCGGCGCGTATGTGGCCGTTGATGGCTCTATTTCCGTGCGTGACGGCGAAAAAGTTCACCGTTTCTGTAGCTACGAATGCCGCGACAAGTTCCTGCAACGCCTTGAAGAAGGCGGCCGGGAACTGCCCCCCCGCGAAGAATAGTCTTTTTCAGCGTATCTGGAACAGGCCATTTTGTTCCCTTATGCTTCAGATAGTTTGCTGGGCATGATGTGATTTTGTGCAGGTAGCATAAAACCGCCCGCCGGGATAATCCCAGCGGGCGGTTTTTTTGCGGCCTATTGCTGCCAGTAAGCTCTGTCGTTTCCCATTGTGCCCGCATAGGTGTGCCGGGCATGCCGGGCGGCTTCTTCCCTTTCCTTTTCCTTCTCTCTGGCGATAGCCATGAAAAGCCGTATGCGGTTGAGCTGATTGGCTTCACTGCTGCCGGGGTCGTAATCCAGCGCCATTATGTTTGCCTCCGAGCGCTGACGGCGCACGGCCTTGAACGCGCCGCGCCCCACCACGTGGTTCGGCAGGCAGCCAAAGGGTTGCAGGCAGAGTATGTTGTTTGTGCCGTGTTCGAGAAACTCCAGCATCTCTGCGGGCAGCAGCCAGCCCTCGCCGGCGCTGTTGCCAAGGGACATGACGCTTTCGCCCAGCCGGGCCAGATCGTCAATATGCGCCACAGGCATGACGTGGGCGCTCAGGGGCGAGGTGTTGAGCGCGCCGCGCATGTAGCGGCGCACACCTTCAATGCGGCGCATCACAAGGGCATTGCCCAGCGCAGCCCAGGCGCTGCCGCCCTGATAGCGCCAGTCGTACACGGCATCCCGCAGGCAGTAGAGCATGAAGTTGGCAAAGTCCGGCAAGAGCGGTTCGCCGCCTTCCTGTCTGATCTGTTCGACAATGTGATTGTTGGCGTCTGCATGGTAGGTCAGCAGAATTTCGCCCACAACAGCCACCCTCGGCTTGGGGGCCAGAGCCGTGCGGATGGAGGCAAAATCCTGCACCAGGCGGGGCAGCAGTTGCCGCAGGGCGGTTTCATCGCCTTTACGCACTACCGGAATCAGGGTTTGCAGCCAGTGCTGCACCCTGTCTTCGGTTTGCCCTACATGGCATTCGTAGGTGCCCGTAAACAGCGAAAGCCTTTGCAGCATGTCGCCGGCAAGCATGCCAAGCAGCATGCGCCAGAGCAGGGCGCGGTCTGGCCGCAGGCCGGGCTGGCTCTCTGACCCCGAGGCATTGAGCGTGAGCACGGGCACCGGGTCGTAGCCGTATTCCATAAGCGCCTTGCGCAGCAGGGCCGGATAGTTGCTGGCCCGGCAGGGGCCGCAGGTCTGCGAAAGCAGCAGTGCCGTGCGGCGTGGATCAAGACCGCCATCGCGCAGAGCCTGCAATAGCTGACCGATAGCCACGATGGCCGGGTAGCAGGCATCGTTGTTTACATAGGCCTGCCCAAGACTCACGGCTTCTGTGCTCACCGTGGGCAGCAACTGGATGGTGTGCCCGCTGCCCGCGATGGCCTGGGTCATGAACGGCAAATGCAGCGGGGCCATTTGCGGCACAAGAATGGTATGCGTGGCCGCATCACGTTTGCTGAATACCGGCGGCGCGTGGGAAACGGCGGTTGCGGTGCTGCCTCCAGCCTTGTTGCGGCTCACTGCCAGCAGCGAGCGGATACGAATACGCGCAGAGGCCAGGGCATTGCCCTCGTCCATCTTAATGAGGGTATACAGCTTGCCGTGGGCGCGCATAAGCTCCCGCATCTGGTCGGCGGTGATGGCGTCTATGCCGCAGCTAAAGGAAGTCAGTTGTACGAGTTCCACCCGCGCGTTGCCGTGGTCTGCCTCGCAGGCCCACAATCCCGCCCGGTAGAGACGGGCGGCGTATGTCCATTGGTTGCGCGCCCGCAGGGGAAAGGACATGCGGTGGCCTGTCCAGCTGCGGGGCATGGCGTCCTCGCTGATGACCGCAGCCCCAAGCGAGGCGATGAAGTCGGGCAGGCCGTGGTGCACCTGCGGGTCAGCATGGTAGGGGCGGCCAGCCAGAACCACCAGAACGCCCTTGTTGCGCAGGGTTTCGGCATAGATGTGTTCCGCCTCGGCGCACAGTTCTCGCAGGTAGTGCGCCTGCTCGTGCCGCGCCGCCCGCACTGCGGAGCGTACCTCGCCCCTCGGCAGGTTGAATTCGCGGCAGAGGTTGCGCACAAGCGATGCCGTGTGCGTGAGGTTTACAAAGGGCGAGTGCATGACGGCCCCGGCATCCTTGAGTTCCGGCAGATTCTCGCGCACCACCTGCGGGTAGCCGCAGGCCACCGGGCAGGAGAAGGAATCGCACATTTCGGCAAATTCCTGCGCCTCGCGCGGTATGCAGGGGAAGAAAATGCTCTTGATGCCGCTTTCAAGCAGGGCCAGCACATGACCGTGCGCCAGCTTGGCCGGGTAGCATACGCTCTGGGAGGGCACGGACGACAGGCCAGCCGCAAACAGGGCGCGGCTGGTAGGCGGCGACACTTCAACCCGGAACCCCAGCGAGGTAAAGAGGGTGAACCAGAAAGGGTAGTGCGCGTAGACGTTCAGAACTCTGGGGATACCCAGCCTGCCGCGCGGCGCGGATTCAAGGGGCAGCGGTTCGTAGCGGAACAGGCGCTGGTTTTTCCATGCCACAAGGTTGGGAGCCGTGACGGTTGCGCCACGGCGCGCCTCGCTGAACCTGTCGCACCTGTTGCCCGCGATGTGGCGTGAACCGTGCGAAAAGCGCGTTTCTGTGAGCAGACAGTTGTTGCCGCAGTCGCGGCAGCGAAAGCTGCGCGTCCGCATGGCCAAACCACGGATAAGCGGGGCAGTGATGGAAGAGCGCACGCTGACGCATTCCGCCTTTTCCAGTGATTCAAGGGCCGCCCCGTATGCGCCCATAAGGCCGGAAGCCGCAGGGCGGTGCACATGCCGTCCCAACGTGCGCTCCATGGCGCAGAGCAGGGCGTCATTGAGGAAGGAACCGCCCTGCACAACCACATGCTCACCCAGTTCTGCGACATTCTTGATGCGCAGCACCTTGTCCAGCGCATTGCGCACAACAGAATAGCAAAGCCCCGCCGCTATGTCGGCAATCTGCAAGCCGTCTTTCTGGGCCTGCGTGACGCGCGAATTCATAAAAACAGTGCAGCGCGAGCCAAGGTCTGCCGGATGCGCGGCGTACAGGGAAATATCCACAAATTCCTGCATGCACAGGCCAAGGCCACGGGCAAAGCTCTCAAGAAAAGCCCCGCAGCCTGCGGAACAGGCCTCGTTGAGGCTCACGTCGCTGATAACGCCATTATCCACCTTGAGGCATTTCATGTCCTGGCCGCCGATGTCTATGACATAGCTGACCTCAGGCACTAATCGCGTGGCCGCCTTGAAATGGGCCAGGGTTTCCACCAGCACTGTGTCCACGCCAAGGGCGGATTCCGCCAGATGCGCGCCGTAGCCCGTGGCCCCGGATGCGGCAAGCCATGCGCCGTCAGGAATGCGTTCAAGCATGTCTGCCAGCGGGGGCAGCAGGGTCTGTAAGGGATTGCCGCCGTTAGAGGCGTAGCAGGAATCAAGAATGCGCTGTTCGCTGTCTACCAGCACGGCCTTGACCGTGGTTGACCCCAGATCCAGCCCTAGAAACAGTGGTCCACGGGCCTGCCGGATATCTGCTGAGGGCAGCACGTTGGCTGTGGCGTGGCGTTGGCAGAAGCGCGCGTATTCCGCGCTGTCGGCAAACATGGCAGGAAGGATTTTTTCTGCGGCGACCTTGGGCGCGTGCGAAAGGCTGCTGGTGCGCCTGGCAAGATCGGCCAGATCAAGCGGTTCGGCCTCTGTTTCGTGTTCTTCAAGCGACACGGCGCAACGCGCAGCGCCAATGGCGGCTGTGCACTGGGCATAGGGCAGGTGCGCAATGTGCGCCTCCGCAAGATCAAGATTCCTGATGAACAGATTTTTGAGCTCGGGCAGAAAGTGCAAAGGCCCGCCCAAAAAGGCAACCTTGCCGGCAATGGGCCTGCCGCAGGCCAGCCCGCCGATGGTTTGCTCCACCACCGCCTGAAAGATGGAGGCGGCGATATCTTCACGCGGGACGCCGCCGTTGAGCAGGGGAATAATATCCGTTTTGGCGAACACGCCGCAGCGCGAGGCGATGGGGTAGAGCGTGGAATGCCTTGCCGCCAGATCATTGAGGCCGCCCGCATCCGTGCTGAGCAGACGGGCCATCTGGTCGATGAAGGCTCCGGTGCCGCCTGCGCACGATTCATTCATGCGCAGTTCCACATCCTGCCCCAGATAGAGCAGCTTGGCGTCTTCGCCGCCCAGTTCCACAGCCACGGAAGTATCCGGCGCAGCATAGGAAATGGCGCGGGCTGTTGCCAGCAGTTCCTGAACAAAGGGGATGGAGAGCTGATTGCTGAGATCAAGAGCGCCGGAGCCTGTCATGGCGCAGCGCACGGTGGCGGAAGGGTAGAGACGGGAGACTTCGGCAAGCAGGGCTGCCATGGTGGCGCGAACTGCCGTGCCGTGACGGCTGTAGCGGGTTTCGGCAACAGAGCCGTCGCCGTTCAGCAGCGCCAGTTTTACTGTGGTGGAGCCAATATCAAGGCCGAGATAAAAGAGTGGTGGAGACACGTACAAGTCCTCACATGAAACAGGTTTATGTGATTTGGGCCTGATGTCTTCATAAAGCTGAAGCAGAAATTATTTACTTTCTTTCATGAATTCAGGCTACACTTGAACGTCAAAAGAATTCAAGCCCCTTTGCATAAAAAAATTGCGGCCTGCTGATTTTAAACCATCCACTCTTGGAACGGTTCAAAATCTACAGGCCGTAATTTTATCAGCGGGAGTAAAAAGGGATATTGAAACGCTAAACTATACTTTGCTGCGACAACTACTGTTGCGTCATGGAAGCATCAATGCGACCAGTGACGTTGTCCTTGATCCACTTGGGGTCAAGCCACTCAAGGGGGGTCACTTCCACGCCGCCCACCAGAATGCCAAAGTGCAGGTGATCGCCAAAGGCAAGGCCTGTGCTGCCGGTATGGCCAATGAGCTGGCCTCGCTGCACCACATCACCCACTTTTACAACCTGATCGTTGAGGTGGGAGTATATGGACATGAGGCCAAGGCCATGGTCAATGACAATGAGGTTGCCGTAGATGCCAAGGTTGCCGCAGAAGACCACGCGGCCGCTATTGGCGGCGGGCACCTCGGCATTGCGCACCGAAGCAAGGTCAAATCCCAGATGATAGGATTCGCCCACGGGCTTGCCCTGATAGTTGAAGAAACGGTGGTCGCCAAATCCGGCGCGCGGGGCAGAGCGCGGCAAACGCTCAAAAACGCCGCTCCACAGCATGGCCGCGGCAGTGTCCCGCCCAATTTCGCGCAAGGTCTGCACATTGGCGGCGCGCACCTGATTGTTGATATACAGGTAACACTCCAGCGGGTTTGCGGCATCGGGGGCCAGATCGCGCAGCTTGCTTTCAACCGCCATCAGGAAGTTGTCTGTCACTTCAATGCTGTCGCTCTTGAACGTTCTTTCAAAGGACATGACTGTGAGGTGGCTCTTGGTGACATTGCCCGCAAGGTCTGTGGCCGTTATCTCAACGCTGTTCTTGTAGTCTCTGGCGGTCATTGTGTACGGGAAAGGGAAAAAGCAGAGATAGCTGCCGTCTTTTTGCATGTAGCCGGGCACAAAGTAGCCCGCCACCAGAACGCCGCTGCTGCTCACATCTTCATCAATGGTGTAACGCACTACAGCGGTGCCGCCCCTGCGCACATTGGGGGGCAGGGTTTTGACAGAAATGCGCGGGGGCTGCGTATCGAGGCGCATGGGCAGCTGAACCGTGCGGGTGTTGCCCTGGCCGAATCCGGCAAGCGAGCCGTCCGTAGCCCGGATTTCAAGCTCAAAAGCACCTTCGCGCAGGTTGGCGTCCTTCATGGGGACTTCCACCTCGCGTTCAGGAATGTACTGGTCAAAGTGCTTGCTGTAGATGACGTTGAGGACGTTGTTCTTGCGCACGCCTACAGAAATGGAGCGGATGCCCGAAGGATCCTTCATGCGTACTTTGAGTACGCTGGCAGGTGATATCCTGCCGGTATTTGGCGTGACGTCAACGGTAGGGCCGTCAAGATCTTTAAAAAAAGTGTAGCCGCCCAAAACCAGAATGGCGACCACTATAATACCTAGTACCGATGAAAACAAACTTCTTTTACGCATTGCCGACTCCTCATTCTCGCTTCCCGAAGGGTTGCATAAAGAATGGCAAGTTTCAAGGAAAAGTCTGGAACTTGTCTTGATATATCTTCAAGCCCCCCGATGGCGCATTGACTTGGCAGGAAAAATCTGTTTTCACTTCCGCAGTATGCAGTACAGCAAATATTCTGCGGCTGGGGGCACGCCCCGTGAGCCTTCTCCGTCCGTGGACCCAAAACGTCTGCGGCGCAGGATGGTGCGCGAGCAGCTTGAAGCGCGCGGAATCAGCGATCCGGCAGTGCTGGGGGCCATGTTTGCTGTGCCGCGCCATCTTTTTGTGCAGGAAGCGCTGCGCGCCCAGGCCTATGAAGACACGCCCTTGCCCATCGGCTACGGGCAGACCATTTCCCAGCCCTACATCGTTGCCCTGATGACCCAGCTGCTTGAAGTGCAGCGGGGGATGCGCGTGCTTGAGGTCGGCACCGGCTCCGGCTATCAGGCCGCAGTGCTTGCCACCATGGGCTGCACGGTCTTTACCGTTGAGCGCATGCGCGAGCTGTATCAAATTACTTCAGGCCTCTTGCGGCAACTGGGACTTAGGGGTATCCACATGCAGCGGCGTGACGGCACGCTTGGCATGCCCGAAGCCGCGCCATTTGACCGCATCATCGTTACTGCCGGCGGGCCGGAAGTGCCGCGTCCCCTTGTTGATCAGCTTGACGAGGGCGGCATCATGCTTATTCCTGTAGGGTCAAAGCCCCGCACGCAGCGCCTTGTGCGCGTGTGCAAAGAACAGGGGCGCGTCAGCTCCGAAGACCTGGGGCCGGTAGTTTTTGTAGATCTGGTGGGCGATCACGGCTGGTAGATACGCCGCCGTAAGCGTCCGCTACAATTGAAGGAGATGTCATGGGATCCTGTTCATCCTGTTCTTCTGCGTCCTCTTGCTCCAGTGCAAAGAGCAATGGTGGCAACGGAGAGTGCAATGACCCTATGGCCAAGCAGGACCGCGTAATCGCTGACCGCTTGGGCCATATCCGCCACAAAATATTTGTCATGAGCGGCAAGGGCGGCGTGGGCAAAAGCTCCGTGACCGTCAACACCGCAGCGGCGCTGGCGCGGCGCGGATTCAAAGTCGGAATTCTTGATGTGGACATGCACGGCCCGAGCGTGCCCAACCTGCTTGGCCTTACCAGCACGGTTGAGATTGACGAAGCCACCCAGCTCATGATTCCTGCCGCCTATGACGAGAACCTCTCCGTCATTTCAATGGATACGTTCCTGCAAGACAAGGATCAGGCCATTCTGTGGCGCGGCCCCAAAAAAACTTCGGCTATCCGGCAGTTTATTGCGGACGTGAAGTGGGGCGACCTGGATTTTCTGCTCATTGACTCCCCTCCAGGAACGGGCGATGAGCACATGACCGTCATGCAGTCCATTCCAGATGCCCTGTGCGTGGTTGTGACCACCCCGCAGGAAATTTCGCTGGCAGACGTGCGCAAGGCCATCAACTTTTTGCAGTACACCAACTCCAACGTGCTTGGCGTGGTGGAAAACATGAGCGGCCTTGTGTGCCCGCACTGCCATCAGGAAATTGATCTGTTCAAGAAGGGCGGCGGCGAGGATCTGGCCAAGCGCTACGGGCTCAAATTCCTCGGCGCTGTGCCGCTGGATCCCACAACGGTGGTTGCGGCTGACAAAGGCATTCCTGTGGTGTACCTTGATGCGGAAAGCGCAGCCAAGAAAGCCTTTCTTACCTTGGCAGATTCTATTGCCACTGCTGCCGATGGCAGCCTGGAAGCCCTTGCCGGTTCGCGCAGCTAGTTGCGCCGCTGCGGGCTTGTCCCGATAGAATGCAGGCTTCCCTGGCGGCTGGTGCACGGTCGCCGGGGGAGCTTTTTTTCTCCTTTTCTCCCGTGTTCTTTTGTGGTAACGCTTTAAAAAATTCGCACGGAGCGCCTGAGAGGAAAAATGCTTAATCTTGCTAATAAAATTACACTGTTACGCATTTTAATGACCCCTCTGGTTGTTTTGCTGCTCTATTTTGAAGGCCCGATGACCTGCATTTTGGCTACTCTGGCCTTTATTTTTGCGTCGCTTACCGACTGGGCTGACGGTTATATTGCCCGCCGCTCCAACATGGTTACCAGTATGGGCAAGTTTTTGGACCCGCTGGCCGACAAAGTGCTGATATGCTCGGTGCTGATCATGTTTGTGAAGCTGGACTGGGCGCCCGCCTGGGTGGTTATCATTATTGTATGCCGCGAGCTGGTGGTAACCGGTCTGCGTGCCATTGCCATTGACGAGGGCATCGTGCTTGCCGCCGACAAGTTCGGCAAGGCCAAGACAGTGCTCCAGATTTTTGCCATTGTGCCTCTTGCCCTGCATTATCCCTTGTGGGGTATGGATCTGCGGCTGCTTGGCCTTGGGCTGCTCTACACGGCACTGGTGCTGGCCGTTGTTTCAGGGGCCAACTATTGCTATGATTTTTACCGCCATACGCGTAAACAGGCAGGCTAACGGGAACAACGCATGAGTACGTTGCAGATCCGCCTGAAAAACTGCATCCAGACCATTCTGGAGCTGGAGCCCGACATGCGCGCCGGGGTCTGGGGCCGTCACTTTGATCAGGAGCTGAACACCCTCAAGGATTATCTGCATCAGGTAGACCAGATGAACCTTGCGGAAGAAGACGTTACGCGGCTTGAAAAAGCCACGGCCACCTTTTTGGCCGAACTGCGCCTTTCAGCGGGTAACGGTTCTCAACCTCAACGGCTGCTGCAATAATGTTTTGGCGTACCTTTATTCTGGTTGTGCTGGGCCTGGTCAATGTGGTGTTTTTTGCCCGCATGGTCTGGGGCCCCACTGGCCTTATTGAATACCGTGAACTCAAGCACCAGTACGCCGAGCTTGAAAAGCAGATTGCAAGCCTTGATGCGGAAAACCTCTCTCTGAGCCGTGAAATTCGCCTTTTGCAGTCCGACAGCCAGTATATGGAAAAAGTCATTCGTCAGCGCCTCCACTATATTCGCGATAATGAGGTGCTCTATCTTTTTGGCGATATGGCGAAAACGGGGCGGGAGCAGAAACCATGACGGAAAAAATTGAATGGTATAAAGAAGTCCTGGAGCTTGAGCCCAATTCCAAGGTCTTTTTCCCTCTGGCGCGTCTGCTTTCCGAAGCTGGTCGTGCAGATGAAGCCGTTGAAATTCTGGAGCAGGGGCTTGCCCGGCACGAGGAATTTCTTGAAGCCAGGCTTTTTCTCATAGAGCTGCTGCACACCGCCAATCGGCTCGAAGCCTGCGAAAAGCAGGTGGGCAGGCTGACAAAAATGTTTTCTACCTATGCAGGCTTTTGGCAGGCATGGGCCGCATGCATCAATGCTGCTGGCGATGCGCCTGATACTGCTGCCGTGCTGCGTTTTCTGGCCCTCAATTTTTCAAAGGGCCCGGTATCATTGCACGAGGTCATCAACCAGGGGCTGGCCTCCCTGTCTGGAGCTGGAGCCGCTGCTGGCGCTAGGTCCAGTTTGCAAGCGCGTTCCGAGGCCGCCATCCCTGCTGCTGGCCCATCCGCACATGAGGCGGCATTTGCAACAGCTTCAACGTCTGCACACCAGGCAGTAACTGAGGCCGCTGCGCCTGTGGCAGAAGCAGCTGAGCAACTCGTTGCCGCTCCCGTTCTGGCAACAGCCATGCATGACGCGGATGCCCAGCTTGATGCTGATGTTCACATTGATGACGTTGACGCTCACGATCCCATTGATTTTGATCCTGATCTTGCCATGGCGGACGATGAGGCCCTGCCAGCAGAATTGGAAGACGGCACCCCTTCCATGCTGGCTCGCGGAGCAGATGCGTATGCCGCATATGCTGCCCCGGTTACCCAGTCCGAAGCTGTTGTTGTAGACGATGCAGATGAAGGGGAGGAGCGTTTTTCGCTGCGTACCCGCTCTATGGCCGAAGTGCTGGCAGAACAGGGTGACATCAAGGGGGCACTTGATATTTACCATGAGCTTGCTGCCGCAGCGGTACATCCGGAAGAAAGCGCTGATTTGCGTCAGCGCATTACTACGTTGACTGCGCGACTGGGCAACGCCCAGACGGTAGATCCTGTCCAACCCGCTGCAACGGCAGAACATGCCAGCGGCAAGGACAAGCTGATAAGCATGCTTGAAGCTTTGGCTGAACGTGTCGAAGCCAGGGCGCACAGTTAATGAGGGAGAACACTGTGTTGAAATCATATGTGCGTTATTTCTTTTTGCTGGCATTTGCTGCATCTCTTGTAACGGGTTGCAGTTCATACCAGCCCACCAAGAACGTCTGGAAATCCACAAAGTCATTGTGGAACACCTATGTGAGCCCCCCGGCCACCGTGGATTTTGAAGAAAAGGGCACTCTTTCGCCCCAGGCGCTTTCCCTCACGCACAGCATGATGGGTATTGACGTTGAGCTGAGCCGCCTTGAACGGACGATGCTCAATGCCGATAAGCCGCCAACGCGCGAGTGGCTTGCTTCCTTCCTTACCTCCTTCCCCTGGGTCAGTGGTTTTGCAGGGGTGAAGTACGATGGCACCATTTTGGGTCAGGAACCTGCCAATCCCATGAAGCCGCTGGATTTCATTCCGTTGCTTTACGAGGACAAAAAGCAGAGCACACGCGCCCTGCGCGCCGATGTGCAGAACTCGTCCTTTGGGCCTGAAATTCTGCTTGCCTCGCCGCTCTATGACGGGACGGAATTCCTCGGTGTTGTTGTTACCAACTTCGATATGCGTTCGCTCATGCAATACTCCCACACTCCGCAGGATGTGGTCATTCTTTCCCCGCAGGCATTGCTCTGGCCCGGAAAGTATGATTTCGCCTCGACCCCGCTTGCTGGCGTGAACTGGGACGAAGTTACCGCAAAGAGCACTTCCGGCATCTGCACCAACGTGAACGGCACCTTCTACTATAACGTGCGCTTCCTGGGTAATGTGCCTCTGGTCTTTGCTGTGGCCGAGTCGGGCAATTTCCCGCAGGGCAATGGCAGTGTGGAGCAGGGGCTCGCATTCTTCCCCAAGGATCGTCCCAAGCTTACCCCGCCGCCTCACGAAGTGCGCAAGAACAAGAACCGCTTTGAAGAAGGCCTGAACGTGGACGTTACGCCTGAACAGGCCACAGCCACTGCTGATCAGCCCTCTGCCAAGCCTGCTGGCGGGGCGGACATTCAACCCGGTAGCAAGGACAGCATACTGCTCAAGCGTAAAAATGCCGAGCGCCGCAAGGTGCAGGAACGTCAGCTTGCAGGTGAAAATGCCTCTGTTGACCGCGCACCCCGCGCTTCTGCACCCAAGAGCAAGGAAAAGCCGCCTGTCGGCCTTGGCATAGCGCCTGATGAAGATGCCGCAACCTTGCCGGGCGGTCGTCCCAGCCCCTTTGGCCCCAAGGATGGCGATGATGCTGCAAAGCCTGCCGACTCCGGCAGCGCAGGCAGCGGCAAGACCGACGCCCCCGCTGAGGCGCCATCTGCTGCCCCGGCAACCGCCAAGCCTGATTCCGCTGCTCCGGCTGGCGAAGAGCCAGCGGCACTGCCGGGCGGGCGGCCAAGCCCCTTCGGGCCACGGAACTGACGCATTCTGGATTAAACTTGCGCCGCCCCGAGGCGGCGCAAGTATTTTGGAAGATGTGCATCCTGAAAAGTCCGCATGCTGGCAAGCCGTCTTGTCATGCAATTTTTTTGCGGCGGAAGATTCGTAAAGTTTTTTGCTGACTTGGCGGGTTTTCCTTTTCAGGGGTAAAGGCTCAATTGTTCCTCTCAATTTTCTGGATGTGTAAGGAGCCCCCAATGGCTGACATCACGGTTACGGAACACCTGCTGCTGCATCAGAAGCGTAGCCCCCAGGCAACGGGCCAGTTTACTGGTCTTCTGTACGACCTGATCCTTTCGGGAAAAAGCATTTCCCGTCGTATCGCCAAAGCTGGCCTGCTTGATATCCTCGGCGGCACGGGCGAAGTGAATGTGCAGGGTGAAGATGTGCAGAAGATGGATTCCATCGCCAATCGCATCCTGCTTTATCGCATGGAGCGTTGCGGCGCTCTCTGCGCAATGGGGTCGGAAGAAGAAGCTGAACTTGTACGCGTGAGCAAGGATTTTCCGCGCGGAGACTATATTCTCATTTTTGATCCTCTTGACGGGTCGACCAATATTGATGTGAACATCAATGTCGGCACCATATTCTCTATTTTGCGCAGGCCCGAAGGCCATACCGGCGAGGTAACGCTGGATGAAGTGCTGCAACCCGGCATCAAGCAGGTAGCAGCTGGGTATATTCTGTACGGCCCGTCCACCATGCTGGTTCTCAGCACTGGGCAGGGCGTGCACGGTTTTACCCTTGATCCTGGTGTGGGCGAATTTTTGCTGTCTCACCCAGATATGCGCATTCCCGAACAGGGGCATATTTATTCGGTCAACGAAGGCAACTGGAAGAAATGGGATGCGCCAGCCCGCGATGCCGTCAACTGGTTCCACGGTTGCGAAACTTCGGATGGCAAGCCCTATTCTTCGCGTTATGTGGGCGCGCTGGTGGCCGACTTTCACCGCACGCTCATCAACGGTGGGATCTACATGTATCCGCCCGATGCCAACAAGCCCAATGGCAAGTTGCGCCTGATGTGCGAGGCCAACCCCCTGGCTTTTCTTGCAGAACAGGCTGGCGGCAAGGCGAGCGACGGGCATGGCCGCATACTTGAAAGGGTGCCGGACAAACTCCATGCGCGCACACCCCTGTACATCGGCTCGACGCTGGATGTTGAGGCTGTGGAAAAAATATACGCCCGTCACGCGGGCAGATAACTTTTGCGGCAACCCCCGCGTGTTTGCGGCGGCTGCCTTGTTGTACCGGCCTCTGACCGTAAATGGCGAACCGCATGTTGTGTTTGGGAATTGAAAGTTCTTGCGACGAAACCGCATTGGCGCTGGTTGAAGACGGGCGGCTCGTGGATGCCGTGCTTGCAAGCCAGGCCGATGTGCATGCCCTGTTTGGCGGTGTGGTGCCGGAACTGGCTTCGCGCGAGCATTACCGCTTTGTGGGCGCGCTGTTTGACGAGCTGATGCGGCGTAGCGGCAAGGTCAATTCTGATATTGATCTTGTGGCAGCGGCGCGTGGCCCAGGTCTGCTTGGCAGCCTGCTGGTGGGCGTTGCCTTTGCCAAAGGCTTGGCCCTTGGTCTTGGCAAACCCTTTCTTGGGGTTAACCACCTGCATGCGCACCTTCTGGCAGTAGGGCTGGAGCAGGAATTGCACTTTCCGGCCCTTGGTCTGCTGGTGTCGGGCGGGCATACGCACATCTACAGGCTTGAATCGTCCTGGGATTGCCGCCTCCTTGGGCGCACCCTTGATGACGCAGCTGGTGAAGCTTTTGACAAGGTTGGCAAATTCCTGGGTCTGGCTTATCCTGGCGGCAAGCTTATGGATGCTCTGGCCAGGGCAGGGCACGCCACGCCAGCCATGTTTCCCCGGCCTTATCTTGATAATGACAATCTTGATTTCAGCTTCAGCGGCCTCAAGACAGCCGCCACCGGGCTTGCCGCGCATCAGTTGGCGGGGCAGGAATGGCCTCGTCCCCTGACAGACATTGCCCATGCGCCGCAAGCGCTTAAAGATTATTGCGCTTCATTCAATCTGGCTGTTGTGGATACCTTGTGCGCCAAGATGGCTCGGGCGCTTGACCGCAACCCCGGTGTTACAACACTGCTGATGGCGGGTGGGGTTGCCTGCAATTCACTGCTGCGTGAACGAATTGAACTGCTCATGCAAGGCAGGGGAGGCCAGGCTTATATTCCCGGCCCTCTGTTATGTACCGATAATGCTGCAATGATTGCCCATGCTGGCTGGCTCTTGGGCGCAAGGGGTTTCAGCCATGATCTGCGTATGGAGACCATACCCCGCGGCAAAATCATTCCCGATGACATGTTGTGCAGCTTGTGCTGAAAGTGTCAAGAGACCTTGCAAAACAAGAGATTGTCTTGACAGAGAGCACATTGGTATCTACTCTTAGTCAATACAGAAGCATACACTTTAAATGCGCTTCTGTTCGCGTCACAGGCCAATAGTGGCCGTGGAGCGATACAAAGCAACGTAAGGAGATAGTTATGGCTGAACAGGTCACTGACGCCACCTTTGAAAGCGTTGTGCTCAAGTCCGATCTTCCGGTTCTGCTCGATTTTTGGGCTCCCTGGTGCGGTCCTTGCCGCGCTGTTGGCCCCATCATTGACGAACTGGCCACTGAGTATGACGGCAAGGTGCATGTCGTAAAAATGAACGTGGACGAAAATCCGGCCACGCCCACCAAGTTTGGCATCCGCGCTATCCCGACTCTTGTCCTTTTCAAAAAGGGTGAAACGGTAGAGCAGATCACAGGTGCTGTGACCAAGGCTGCCCTGAAAGACCTTATCGATACAAAGGCTCTGGCATGAAAGAATATGATGCCGTAGTCATAGGCAGCGGCCCCGCTGGCATTACGGCAGCAATGTATCTGGCCCGCTCTGGTTGCTCGGTGCTTATGCCCGAGCAACTGGCAGCGGGGGGTCAGATTCTGCAAACTGAGGCCATGGAAAACTATCCCGGTTTTCCCAAGGGCATCAAGGGTTACGAGCTGGCGGATCTTTTTGAAGCGCACCTGACCGGCCTTGATGTTGACCGCAAAGCTGCATCTGTTGAATCCGTAACCGGTTCGGCTGGGCGTTTTGCTGTTCGCGCTGGCGGCGTGGATTACATCGGCAAGACGGTCATTGTTTGTTCCGGAGCGCACCACAAGCCGCTTGGGCTTGAGGGCGAAGACCGGCTGCGCGGCCATGGCGTTTCCTATTGCGCCATTTGCGACGGCAATTTCTTTCGCAATCAGACCGTGGCGGTTGTAGGCGGTGGTAATTCGGCGTTGGAAGAGTCGCTTTATCTTGCAAAGATTGTGGGAAAGCTCTATCTTATCCATCGCCGCGATGAATTCCGCGGGCACAAGATTTATCAGGATAAGCTTGACGCCTATGGCGACAAGATCGAGATCCTGCGCAGCAGCGTTGTGAGCCGTTTGCACGGCGAAAACGAGCTGACAGGTCTGACGGTTAAGGAACTGAAGACCGGAGAGGAACGCCATTTGCCCGTAGACGGGCTTTTCGTCTACGTGGGATATGAACCCTCCACCGGCTTTTTGCCCGCAGAGGTCGTACGTGACGCACAAGGTTTCATTATCACCGATACGGAAATGCGTACCAGCATTCCGGGCGTTTTTGCAGCCGGTGATATTCGCTCCAAGCTTTGTCGTCAGGTAATCACTGCCGCCGGTGACGGCGCAACTGCCGCGCAGGCGGCGTTTGTATTTTTGGAACAGCTCCATGCATAAAAAACTGCTTCGCTCCATTTTGCTTGTCATAAGCATGTTTGCGGTTTCCGGTTGCGGCATCATTGATATGATCTACCTGCCGCCGGCGGAAGACACCGCCCAGGAGGTTTTTGAAGCCGCCAATGACGCCATGAGTGAGAAAAACTACGTGCGCGCCGTGGAGCTGTACAACAAACTTCGCGATACATATCCCTTCAGCCCGTACACGGTTGATGCGGAACTGTCGCTTGCAGATGCCTACTTCCTTGACGAGGAATATGAGCTTGCTGCCGAAACCTACAAGGATTTCGAGTCGCTGCATCCTCGTCACGAAGCCATTCCCTATGTTCTGTACCAGACTGGCATGTCGCTCATGAAGCAGTTCCGCTCCATCGACAGGGCCACCACAGAACTCAAGGAAGCTTACGACTACTTTGACCGCTTGCGCCAGACCTTCCCCGACTCGCCCTATTCCAAGAGCGCGGAAGAACATATGCGCACGTGCCGTCAGCTCATGGCAGAACACGAACTGTATATTGCCGATGTGTTCTGGCACATGAAAAAGTACGGTCCGGCCTGGCATCGTTATGAATACATTATGAATAACTTCAAGGATGTGCCTGAAGTTGCCGATCATGCCAAGGAAAAGAGCCTCGCTGCCTATCACAATTACCGTGAGGCTCAGTCGCAGGAAGTTCGCGAAAAGCGTGAAGGCAGCTGGAAGCGGTGGTTTACCTGGCTGTAACAATCCGTAACGTTTTTTCCTGAAGGTTATCAGATTATTACAAACCGGCTGTTTTGCAAAAAACAGCCGGTTTGTCTCTCATTGCCCCTTTACAATATTCTGAATACGCTAGCAGTTGGCGCGTGTTGCGCGTCAACCTCGCAAATTCTGCATAGTAATCTTTCTGTAGGAAACTCGCCATGAACGTTATGGATAACGGCGCCAGCGAAAAAAGCCGCGCAGCCATGTTTTCGCTGCTCGCGGCACTGGGGCTTACCAGCATCAAGCTTGCGGTCGGCTTGTATACCAACAGCCTAGGCATATTGTCTGAAGCCTTGCACAGCGGGCTTGATCTGCTGGCGGCTGCCCTTACCCTTGCTGCGGTGAGAATTTCAGCCAAGCCTGCTGATTCACGGCATCCTTACGGGCATGGCAAGGCCGAGAACCTCTCGGCTCTTGCGCAAACGGTGCTTTTGTTCGCCACCTGCGCGTGGGTGGTGTACGAGGGCGTTCAGCGCCTCGCTTCAGGCTCAAGCCCTGTTGTGCCTTCCCTCTGGGGTGTTGGCGTTATGGCGATTTCCATGGCTGTTGACATCAACCGGGTACGCGTTTTGCGACGGGTTGCCAAAAATTTTAACAGTCAGGCTCTTGAAGCTGATGCCCTGCATTTTTCCACAGATATTCTTTCTTCTGCCGTAGTGCTTGTGGGGGTGCTGGCTGTATGGCTTGCGCAGGCCCTGCAACTGCCTGCGCCCATAAGCCGTGTGCTTTCGCAGGCAGATACGGTGGCGGCCCTGCTTGTAGCTGCGATTATTTTTCGGGCAAGCATGCATATGGCCTCGGATGCCGTGAATATGCTGATGGATTCTGCTTCATCACAGGCGAGCGAAGCCATTGTGGTAGCCGTGCGAAAGATCGCGGGCATTTCCGAGGTCAGGCGGGTGCGTGTGCGCACCAGTGGGCCCCAGAGTTTTGTGGATTTGACTGTTGGCGTTGCACCGGGCCTGAAGGTAAGCGATGGGCACCGCCTCGCGCATGAGGCTGAAGAAGCTGTGTCCGGCGTTCTACCCGGTGCGGATGTGACCGTGCACGTGGAGCCTCGCAAATCGTGCCGCATTGATGAAAACAACCCCTTTGCCCTGGTGCAGGTTGCCGCATCTGAGCACGGCCTTGCGGTTCATGATGTGCATGTTTTGAGCGCAGACAGCGCCTGCCATATTGAGCTGCACGTTGAACTGCCGGGCCAGATGCCCTTTGACCGGGCGTACGCGCGGGTCAAGGCTTTTGAGGATACACTGCGGGAGGCATTGCCGGGTGTTGAAATCGTCAGCCACATGGAGCCCAAGGCCCCAAGCGCTGCGCTGGAACCGGGCGCTTCGGTTTCCGTTCCTTTTTCCGAGATGGCCTGGCGTGAAATCAAGGCAGCAGTGGAAAATGAGCCTCTGGCGGCCATGCCGCACAAGTTTTCTACCTATGTGCTGCCAGAGCAGGGTGTCTGCATTTCATTCCACTGCAATGTGAGTGTGGGGCTGTCTGTGGAAGAGGCGCACAACGTCTGCACGCGCCTTGAAAAGCGCATTCGTGCCGCAGTGCCTCAACTGGGGCGTCTGAGCATCCACATGGAACCGGCGGTTGTGTCAAATACCCCTGCGGCATAACAGTCCAAGTGCATCTGGCGGGCATGTGGCTTAATAAAATCACCGCGCCGCCGCTCCCTTTCAGCGCAACTGTCTGCTGATTTCAGCCTTGACTACGGCGCTGTTGTAATCAGCGCCATAATCCTGTTTTTGGGGAGATTCCACTCTGTAGCGGGCTTTGACAAAAGTGGAGCAGGCAGATTTCTTGCTGTGAATCAATTCTGGTTTTCAGCCTGTTCCTGCGGCTCCTGCTCAGCAATAGCGCCATCATGCGGCTCAGCTTCCGCGTCTGCGGCATTGAGTGTGCCGGGGGCCAGGCGCTGGGGAACCGCTGTTTCAACGAGCGCGCGCCAGAGGTTATCAATGCCGTAACGGTTGCTGGAAGACGTGACAATGGGGCGGGTGCCGAGCAGCTCCTGCCATTCATTCTGGCGGTTGGCGCGCTCCCGCTGGCTGCACTTGTCTGCCTTGGTCAGCACCGGCACAATATTCAGGCCGTTGGTGCGGGCAAAGGACGCCAGATTCTTGTCGAGCTTCTGGGGTTCAAGGCGGCTGTCGAGCAGCAGGGCCAGGGCCTTGAGGCCAGCGCATTCCACCAGATACCGTTCAAGCAGGCGCGCCCATTTTTCGCGTTCCGTATGGCTTGCGCGGGCATAGCCGTAACCCGGCAGGTCAACAAGATAAAAGTCGTGGGGTGTCACGCGGTAATAATTCACCGAGCGGGTTTTGCCGGGCGTGGAGCTGACTTTTGCCAGTTTTTTGCGGCCAGCCAACGCGTTGATAAGCGATGATTTACCCACATTGGAGCGCCCCGCAAGGGCTATCTGCGCCTCGGGCAGTGATATGAGCTGCTCAAGAGTATAGGCTGTAGTTTCAAGGGTAAGAACAGGATTCATGATAAACCTCATGTAATACTTTAACTTTGTGTCTTGACAAGCAAGCATCTTTCAGCAAATATTTTCAATTCAGGGCTGACATTTTCAGCCAACTTCCGTATTAAGGTAGCCGCTCTTGCCGCAGTTGGCAAATGATCGGCCTTACGCCCGTTTGCGCCATTTTGCGGCGACATGTTAGGAGGACAAATGTATTCTACCACAGACTTTCGCAAGGGTCTGAAGATCGAAGTCGAAGGCACCCCTTACGAAATCGTTGATTTTCAGCATTTCAAGCCCGGCAAGGGTGGCGCTATGGTTCGTACCAAGCTGCGCAATATCCTTACTGGCCGCATGCAGGATATAACGTTCCGTTCCGGTGAAAAGGTCAACAAGCCCGATCTGGAAACCCGCGACATGCAGTTTCTCTATCGTCAGGACGATGATCTCATCTTCATGGATATGACCACCTACGAACAGCTCCAGATGCACATCACCACCACGGATGGCAAGGAAGGCTTTCTCAAGGACGGCCAGGAATGCCGCGTGCTGCTGTACAAGGGCAGCCCCCTTGATATCGACATCCCGCTGAGCCTTGTGCTTGCGGTTGTTGAAACCGAGCCCGGCGCCAAGGGCGACACTGTCAGCAACGTCACCAAGGCTGCCAAGCTTGAAACCGGTATTTCGGTTCAGGTGCCCATTTTTGTCAACGAAGGCGATCGCATCAAGGTTGACACGCGCACCAAGGAATACCTGGGCCGGGAATGATGACCGGTTCGGGAGGGTAGCCCTACGGACGCCCATAAATTCAGCCGTGAGCTTCTTGGCCTTTTTCTTATCTTCTGGGCGCTGTTGCTTTTGCTCAGCCTGCTCAGTTTTGACGCCAACGACCCCAGCCTTAACCATGTGGTCAGCGGTGTTGTCAAGGTAAAGAACAAGGCTGGCCTTTTCGGCGCGTACACTGCGGGTTTTCTTAACGATGTGTTTGGCGTGGCCGCCTATCTCTGCCCACTGGTTTTCGGTGCGCTGGGGGCGGCCTACGTTTCTCCTTCGTACAGCCTGCACTGGTCGCGTTGGCTTGGCTTCTTTTTGCTCACCGTCTGCCTTCTTGTCATAGGCTCCGCCTCGGATATCACCCTTGGCGACATGTGGGGCGGCGGCATGGTGGGCAATGCCCTGCACCTCAATGCCAGCCGATATCTGAGCCCGGGCGGTTCTGCCCTGGTATGGATATTTGTGGCGCTTGTGGGCATGCAGCTTGCGGGCAATATCTCATGGTTCAATGTGGCGGCGCGTGTGCTGCACTGGGCGCAGGCGAGGCTTGCCGCCCGTGCGGGCAACGCAACCGGGCCTGTTGTTGCAGAAAGCCAACCGGAAGGCGAAGACGGCAAGCGGCGTTGGTCGCTGCTTGATCTGCGCCTGCCTTCCATGGAATTCTGGAAGCGCTGGCGCGACCGCCTTGGCAACATTCAGCCCACGGCTGACTCGCTGCCTGATGTCTTTGAAGAACAAAAGACCAAAGCGGCCCGAGCGCAGGCAAATGAGCCAGGGGCACAACGCCCGGCAGCACAAGTGGATGCTGACGATCCCTTTGCCGTGGCGGTAGACATCAACGGCATGCCCATTTCGCCTGCTGTTTCTGCAGGCGCGGCCTATGCTGACGAACAGGAGGGCAATGCCCCGGCCCACGATCCTGTGCACGATGGTGCGCATGATCTGGCTCAGGATGACGCGGCGCATGCTGCCTCGCCTGCCGCTTCTGCCCCGAATACTGGCGGCAAGGCAGCAAGTGCTGCCGCCCCTGCTGCCGAAGCCCCCAAAAAGCAGGGCGGCCTGACCGGGCTGCTTGCTGGCATGACAGGCCGCAAGGCCGCCATTCCGCTGCCGGGGCTTGAGCTGTTGGCCCCGCCTGTCAAAGTGCCGGGCAACAACAATAAGGAAGACCGCGAGGCGCGGGGCAAGGCCCTTATTGCCTGCCTCAGGGATTTTGACATCCAGAGCGAGCTTGTGCATGTCACGCCTGGGCCTGTGGTCACCATGTACGAGGTGCGCCCTGCCCCCGGCATCCGCGTGAGCCGTATCGCCAACCTCAGCGATGACCTGGCGCTGGCCCTCAAGGCCGTTGCCGTGCGTATTCAGGCGCCCATTCCCGGTACGGATACGGTGGGTATTGAAATACCCAACGACAACCGCGAAACCGTCAATTTCAGGGAGCTTGCTGCCTCTGAGCCTTTCCGCAAAGGGTGCGGCCCCCTGACCATGATTCTGGGCAAGGACATCGCGGGCAAGCCCGTAATGGCCGACCTCGCGCGCATGCCGCATCTGCTTGTGGCTGGCGCTACGGGCGCGGGCAAGAGCGTCTGCCTTAACGGCATTCTTATCAGCCTGCTGTACCGCACCCAGCCCAAGGATATGCAGTTGCTGCTGGTTGACCCCAAGCGCATTGAAATGGCCGTGTATGCGGATGAACCGCACCTTGTGCATCCTGTGGTCACGGAAATGAACGAGGCCAAGAACGCCCTTGACTGGGCCGTGCACGAGATGGATCGCCGTTACGAAGCAATGGCGCGCCTTGGGGTGCGCAATGTGGCCGGATTCAACCAGAAGCTGGCCGCCTGCAAGAATGATCTGCCCCCGGATTTTGCCGACCTTGAGCCTTTGCCATATCTTGTTGTTGTTATTGACGAACTGGCAGACCTCATGATGACCGCTGCCCGCGAGGTGGAAACCAGTATTGTGCGCCTTGCTCAGTTGGCCCGCGCCGCCGGTATCCACATGATTCTTGCTACCCAGCGCCCCAGTGTGGACGTGGTGACAGGGCTTATCAAGGCGAACTTTCCGTGCCGCATATCCTTTCAGGTCACATCCAAGCACGATTCGCGCACCATCCTTGATCAGGTGGGCGCTGAGCACCTGCTTGGCCGGGGCGATATGCTCTTCAAGCCCAGCGGTGGGCGCTTGCAGCGTCTGCACGGCCCCTTCCTCAGCGATGAAGATGTGCAGGCCGTGGTGAGCTACTGGAAGCGGCAGCTCAGCCCCTCCTACAAGGTGGACTTTGCACAGTGGGGGCTGGACTCTGTGAGCGGCGGTGGTAGCGGCAGTGGCGGCGATGCCGCGCAGGATCCCCTGTACGGCGAGGTGCAGGCCTTTGTGAGCGAGCAGGGGCGCGCATCCATATCGCTGGTGCAGCGCCGCTTCAAAATAGGTTTTAACCGTGCCGCGCGTCTGGTTGAACAGCTTGAGCACGATGGCATCATCGGCCCGGCAGACGGCAGCAAGCCGCGCGCTGTGGTCAAATAAATCAAACAGCACAACTGGCGGCTTATGCCGTGGAGGTGTTATGCGCATAAATGGCATGCTGGCCTTGGCAGCCGGGCTTGTTCTTCTTGTGGCTTCAGCCGCGCAGGCTGCGGATATAGCGGCGACCATCCAGGCGCGGTATGAAAAGCTGCGCACGTTTTCTGCCACGTTTGAGCAAACGCTGACCCATAAGGAAAGCGGCTCGGTGGAGAAACGGCAGGGCAGCCTGCTGTTCCAGAAGCCCCTGCTCATTCGCTGGCAGACAGATAAACCCCATGAAGAAACCCTTGTGGTAACTCATAAGGAAATTTGGGATTATCTTGCGGATGAAGAAATTGCCTACCGCTACCCCCTGGAACTGGTGCGCGATTCGCGCACCATCATTCAGGTCATAACCGGGCAGGCCGCGCTGACCAAAGATTTTGACGTCAAGGAAGCCGGGCAGGAAAACGGCTTCGCCAAGCTGCACCTTTACCCCAAGGAACCAGCCCCGCAGATGGTTGAGGCGCTTCTGTGGGTCGAGCCTTCCACCGGCTATATCCGCCGGGCCAGCATCATTGACTTTTACGGCAATTCCAACGACGTGCGCTTTACGCAGTTCAAGCCCGATACCTCGCTGAAAGAATCAGACTTCACCTTTACCGCGCCCAAGGGCGTGGAGGTTGAAGACCGCATTGACCGCAAGGTGCAGGAAAAGGAACTCTTTAAATAAACTGATTACAGCACAGCAAAAGGCCGTGGGGTTCGCAAACTCCACGGCCTTTTGCTGTGCTTATGGGCTAAGGCTACACGCACAAGCGCCGGAATACGCCCGGCGCATCTTCGTCTACTATGGGAAAAGACTCCTGTAGCTCGCCCGGCACACTGACAGGTTTACCGCTGGTCATATCAATGAAGACCCACTGGGTTTCCGCCTCTGCAAGCAGAGCTTTTTCTTTTGCATTCCAGAAGGCATAGCGGCGCAGGCTGCGACGCGAAGCGTAGGATGCAATCCATGTGGCGGCTGTAATCACATCACCCAGAAAGGCCGGGCGTTTGTAAGTGATGGTGTGCTGGCGCACCACCCAGCCCTGACCAATGCTGTCGTATCGCTCCATAGGCCAGCCGCAAACGGCGGAATGCGCAACAGCCACATCCTGCATCCAGGCCATATAGCGCAGGTTGCTGACGCGGTGCTGCATGTCGATATCATCCTGCCCAACCGTGATCTGCTGCGTGTATATGTTGATCCGGGCCATATGTCCTCCGCATTTGTGATGGCGCAGACCATACCCCTTGCAGGTAAAAAATAAAAGACACGCGGGCTTGCGTTAATTTTGCCCGCGTGTCTTCTGGTTGATAAGAAAAGGTTGTTACAGATTTGTCAGGGCACGTTTTGCCAAGCAGTCAGACAAGCCGTTTGTACGCGTTTGCCATACCCTCGGCCTTGCTGCCTTGTGCGCCTTACACGCAGCCCTGAACAAGGCTGTCGAGCACAGCTGCGGAAAGGTGGCGCGGCTGCGCCCGTAACTGAGGGTCAATGCCCCATTGCCGCAGTACATCCAGCGCCATGCTTTGGGCTGCTTCAAAACTTTCGCTGACCGGAGTGGACAGGGGAGCTGCCAGCGTCATGGCCGCCGGTTGCACGCCGATGAGGGCGCAGTGCTCCGGGGCTGTGCCGCGCAGGGCGGCAAGGCCCATCACTTCCGAAAAGCTGTTCTGGTGCGGGCCGATCTTTTGCGCAGTCAGGTATGCCGGCACATTGTCGCGCAGCACCAGTTCGCCCGGTTCCAGCCCAAAATCGACCGCATCCAGCACCAGCAGCTTGTCGGCCCTTTCCACAAAGGTCAGCAGGGTTTGCCCTTGGGTGCCGCCGTCCACAACCTCCACGTTTTCAGGAAAATCCCAATGGGCGTAAAGCCGCTGCGCCAAAAGTACGCCAAAGCCTTCATCGCCGTACAGAATATTGCCAAGACCAAGAATGACGATCTGTTCCATGAGATTTCCATACACCTTTGCGGCAGTAGTGCCGCCTTTGGCGGGCAAGCCACGCAGGCGTGTTTTTGTTATCTGTTTGGCGGCCCGGTTGGGCCGCCTCACGCAACTCTAAAGCTACCTCAGGTTATGGCTTGCGGCGTTCGCGGAATCCGCTGAACATGGACGAAACCAGGGTGGTCTTGCCCATGATTTCTTCGCGAATGACCATGTACAGATGCACGGTTACAAAGGTGATGAGCAGCAGCATGCCCAATCGGTGCAGGCTGCGGGTCATCTGCCCGTTGCCGCCAAACCAGTTGTTTATCCAGTCCTGCACAAAGGCGAAAAAGCGGATAAACGGCACGTGGCTGTCCTGCGCGTACATGCCAAGGCCCGTGAGCATGATGACAAGCATGAAGATCATGCCCGTGCCCATGCCCAGCTGCGCCAGCGGATTATGCCCCACATGCGCGGCGCATTCCCTGTTCAGGAACAGATACCAGCGTACGTCCTGCCACAGGTCGTTCCACCAGTCCTTGCTCCACACCGGCACGATGATAAGCTCGCGCGAAAAGCGGTTGCCCCACACAAGGCCGTATATGTAGCGCAGCACTGTTGAAATAATCAGCACAAAGCCCGCAATAAAGTGGGCCATGCGGGTGTAGCCCATGTAAAAGGTTTCGTACGGCTCACCAGTGACGGAAAGCCAGGGTTTGCCGATAATGTAGCCAGTGACAATAAGCACAATGACACAGGCAACCATAACCCAATGCCAGATGCGTATGGGCAGTTGATAGACGTATATGCTTTTGCCCATTGGCAGTTGCGGCAGAAGATGTTGTTCGCTCATGACGTTCTCCCGGCGGAAGGCTTGTATCCCGCGTCTCGGATTGCCCGAACGCTAGAAGCAGTTGTCTGTCCGCACCGAGATGAGCTCTGATCCGTCCGGCCCGAGGATATGCGTGGAGCAGGCCAGGCAGGGGTCAAAGCTGTGCAGGGTGCGCAGGATTTCAAGGGGCTGGTTGGGAACCGCCATCTTGGTACCCATGAGCGAGGCCTCGTAGGCGCTGAGCTGTCCATCGGGGCTGCGGGGCGCACCGTTCCAGGTGGTGGGAACAACGCACTGGTAGTTCTCGATCTTCCTGTCCTTGATGGTGACCCAGTGCCCCAAAGCGCCGCGCGGAGCTTCCGTAAAGCCAATGCCGCGCAGGGTGCCGGTGGGCCAGCTTTCGGGCTTCCAAAGCTTGGTGTTGGCTGTTGCAAGATTGCCGTTTTTAAGGTTGGTCACAAGCTTGTCGTAGAAGTAGCGCATCTTGTCGGCAGACCATGCCAGCTCCAGCGAGCGGGCTGCAATGCGGCCAAGGGTGGATTGCAGCACAGAGACCGGCGCCTTGGCCTGACCAAGGAATTCATCAATGAGGCCCTTGATCTCGGTGTCCTTCCTGGCATAGCCCACCAGCAGGCGCGCCAGCGGGCCCACTTCCATCTGATGCCCGCGCCAGAGCGGAGTTTTGATCCACGAATACCTGTCGCGTTCGTCCACCTGCTTGAGATCTGTTGGCGTGCCCTTGATATTGGGGCCGGGGGCGTAGTTGGGTTCGGTCATGCCGTCAAAGGGGTGCAGACCGGTTTTGCCGCCGGGGTAGGGCTTGTACCAGGAGTGGGACACGCTTTCCTGAATTTCTTCAGGATTGCGCAGGTCAACAGGCAGCACTTCGTTGAAGTTGCCGTTGATGATGGCCCCAGGGGGCAGCAGCAGACTTTTTTCAGAGTAGTCATTGGCAATGTCGGGTATTGCGCCGTAAGCAAGCACGGAAAGCTTGGAAAGTCCGCCGCCTATGTTCAGCCAGTCTTTATAGAAGGCGGCCAGCGCAAGGGTGTCCGGTATGACAACCTGTTGGGCAAAATCACGGCAACGCTCAATAAGTTGCAACACCAGTTCCAGACGTTCCTGATTGATAACGTCGGCAGCGCCATGCGCGTCGAGGTTCAGCGAGCAGGGCACGCCGCCTACCAGCCAGTTGGGGTGCGGATTTTTGCCGCCAAAGATGGTGTGTATCTGCACCATGTCTTTCTGGAAATCCAGGGCTTCCAGATAGTGAGCCACCACCAGCAGGTTGGCTTCGGGCGGCAGCTTGTAGGCAGGGTGCCCCCAGTAGCCGTTGGTGAAAATGCCCAGCTGCCCGGATTCAAGCACGCGGTTGAGGCGATCCTTGATGGATTTGAAGTAGCCCGGCGAGGAATTGGGCCAGGGGGTGAGCTTGTGCGAAAGCTCCGATGTTGCCTTGGGATCAGCCTTGGCGGCAGACACAACGTCCACCCAGTCAAGGCCCGCAAGATGGTACAGATGCACCAGATGGTCATGGTACATGAGGCACAGGTGCATGATATTGCGAATGATATTGGCGTTGTCTGGTATTTGTATGCCGAGCGCATCTTCCACCGCATGCACGGAGGAAAGGGCATGCGTACCCGTGCACACGCCGCAGATGCGTTCAACAAAGGCCCATGCATCGCGCGGATCGCGGCCTTTGAGGATGATTTCAATACCTCTGAAAATGGTGCCGCACGAAACCGCATTGGTGATGACGTTGCTGTCGTCAAGGTTCACCTCGCAACGCAGGTGCCCCTCAATACGGGTAACGGGGTCTACAACCACGCGGCGGCCCGAGTCCTTAACGGCATAACCCTGAGAAGTAGTGTATTCGTATGCCATGGGGTATTTCCTCAGTTTTTGGAGTCGGTGTCGGAGGAGTTCTTGGTGTTTTTGCTACCTGCGTGGCGCACCATACTGGCAACGCCGTGTACGGCAACACCCGCGGCCACGCCCGCCACAGCGGCAACGCCCACGGTCTCAGCCGTTGCGTTGGTGCCGAGATGCGGAATGGTGGTGATGCGGTCATAAAACGAGCCCTGATCCCAGAAGTTCTGTTCCGAGCAGCCTATGCAGCCATGCCCGGACTGAATGGGAAAGGAGACACCGTTGTTCCAGCGTGTGGAAGGGCAGGCGTTGTAGGTGGTGGGGCCTTTGCAGCCCATCTTGTACAGGCACAGGCCAGCGCGAGCGCCCGCATCGTCCCACGATTCCACATATTCACCCGCGTCAAAATGGGCCCTGCGGTAGCAGTGGTCGTGCACGCGCTTGCCGTAAAACATTTCCGGCCTGCCCTGCGAATCAAGAGTGGGAAGACGGTCGTATGTGATGATATAGGTCAGGATTGAACTCATGACCTCAGGGATGGCCGGGCAGCCGGGAACCTTGATCTGCGGCTTGTTGGGAAAGAGCTTGTGCAGCGGGGTAGCGCCCGTGGGGTTTGGGTGGGCAGCCTGCACGCAGCCCCATGAGGCGCAGGTTCCCCAGGCCACGAGAACCTTGGCATGCTCCACACCTTCCTTGAGCTTTTCATAAAAAGGCTTGCCACCGTCAATGCAGTACATGCCCTGGCCGTTGAGCGGCACGTTGCCTTCAACAGCAAGAATATACTGGCCCTTGTACTTTTTGATGGCGTCCTCGTAGGCGGCATTGGCCTGATCGCCAGCGGCGGCCATGATGGTGTCCTGATAGTCCATTGTGATCATCGAGAGCACAATGTCGGTCGCCAGCGGGTGGGCTGTACGCAAAAATGATTCGGTACAACACGAACAGGAAAGACCATTTATCCATAGCACTGGGACGCGCGGTTTGGTGGACAATGCCTGTGCGATGGCCAGATCCGCCCCAGGGCCAAGGCCCATGGCAACGGCTGTAAGCGCACAGAATTTCATGAAATCTCGACGGCTGACACCACGATTACGCAAGGCTTGTTCAGTAGTTTCGAGATGAGCCATAAGTACCTCGAGAAGAACATGGTTGCAGGGTGGTTGATGGATACCCGACACAGTTAATAGATATCAGTACTCCTTGCGCCTGTATACTGTTGAAAGTACAAGATTTCAAATGTACCCTGGCTGACCTCCTTACATCAAAACAGATTTCTTGATGCCGGTACTTTTTAAATCCGCCATAACGCCGACCAGAATGTCGGTCTGCGTGCGCAGTTCGTTGAGAACTGAGGTCGCCTGATCCATGGCGTTTGCGGTGTTAAGGGCAAGCTGATTGATATCTTCAAGGCTGCTGTGGATGGTTTCGCTGGAGGCGGACTGTTCTTCGGAAGCTGTGGCGATGGATTGGGCCTGAATGGTAGAGGCGTTTGCCAGTTGCACAAGAGCCTGCAATGCTTCGCCAGACTGCCGGGCCAGAACCGTGACCTGCTCAATGGTTGCAGCGGACTGCTCCACGTGCGAGATATGTTTGCGTGTTCCGCCCTGAACCGCGTGGATGGCTTCTCCCACCTCCTTGGTCGCTGTCATGGTTTTTTCGGCCAGCTTGCGCACTTCGTCCGCAACCACGGCAAAACCCCGGCCTGCATCGCCTGCGCGCGCAGCCTCAATGGCAGCATTGAGCGCCAAAAGGTTGGTCTGGTCGGCAATATCACTGATGACATCCAGGACTTGCCCAATGCCCTCGGCCTGCTGACCGAGCAGGCCCATATCGACCTTCATCTTGTTGGACTGCTCTTGCACCTGAGCGATTGCAGAAATGACATTTTCAACAACTGTGGAGCCTTCGCTTGCCTTGGTGTGTGAATTATCTGCCGTTTGGGCGGCATCAGCAGCATTTTTTGCAACTTCAATGACAGTGGTGCTCATTTCCTGCATGGCGCTGGTTGTGGTATCAAGCCTGTTGGACTGGCTGGTTGCGCCTTGCGTAGAAATGCGCACCTGTTCCTCAAGGTTGTTGAGGGCGAGATTAAGCGATTCCACAACGCCGTGAATTTTGTCTACAGCCGTTGCAAGGGTGCTGGCTCTTGTATTTGCTTCTTTCTCTGCCTGCTCGGCTGTTATTCTGCACTGTTCCGCCAGGTTGCCGCGTTCATCAGCAAGGGCATGCTGTTGTTGGGCCGTCTGAATCTGTTCTTTCAGGCGGGTGACCATTTCGCGCAGCACATCGGCAAGGCCGCCGATCTCGTCATTCTGTTTGACTGTCAGAACCGAATCAAAATCCCCGTGCGTGATGCCTTGGGCGTAGCGCAGGGTGCTGCGCACTGGCCTTCCAATAGTGATGCAGATTCTCCAACCCAGCAGAATGGTGAAAAAGGCCACCAGAAGCGCGGCAGAAACAGCGATCAAGAGGCTCCTCTGGGCCAGACGCACTTCTTCGCGAGCGTTTCCAAGCAATTGATCTCCCCAAGCTTTTTCCACTTCCATCAGCTTGTCGATGCGGCGCGTGGACGCTGCAAACCATTGCTGCGGATCAGCCTCCAGGCTGGATTTTTCAAGGTTGGCGTAGGCAGTATCGCGGAATCGCGTCACTTCTTCATCAACAGATTGCATTTTGCTTTGCAGCAGGTTTAGCGCCGCCTTGCCGCCCAGTTCCGCAAACGAACTCAGATAGGTGTTTTGTGAGCTGACCCTGTAGAGCCAGTCGCGGTAGAGCTGTTTGCTGAAGGTTCCGGCAGAAAAGGCGGCGTTGAGCGTGGCACGCTCCTGCCCGGCAATCTCCTTGCCGTGCAAAAGCTGAATGATTGATGTGAAGGCAAGGTCGGCGCGGGCGTTCAGTTCAGAAATCGCAGCGATCAATTCATTGATACTGGTATTGTACGCTGCAATGGCCTGAAGGGCATCAATGCGGGCGTCTTTGGCAGCGTTTCTGGTTGTAGAAAGGTCTGTAAAGTTTTGGGTAGATGTCGCAAATATTCTTGCAAGAGAGTCATTTTCCAGACTATCAGCGCCAGCAAGTACAGCAGTAAAGTTTTTATAGGCTGAATTGGATTTATCTGTCTGTTCCGCCAGTTCGGAAGAAAACCTTTTGCCCTTGCTGCCCAGGAATCCAGCCGTGTAACCACGCTCTTTTTGCAGCTCGTGGATAAGTTCACCAGCAGAGAGGCTGACAACCAGCGAGCGTTCTATGGCTTTAAGGTGGTCTATCGTCTTCCAGCGTTGAATGTTTTCCGCAGAAACAACGAAGAGAAAAGTCGCCATGGGCAATACGAGCAGAAGACTGAGTTTTCGGGCAATCTTGAGATCGGCAAGCATGGTGGCTTCCTCCTTAAAACGGTTGTCTTACTCAATTTGCGGGTGATGCGCTTGCGTTCTATGGCATCTCTATAGCAAGCTAATAATTGTATGTAATAAATGTGTTGCGACTTTTACAAAGGATTTAACGTTTGTAGTAGCATAATTAAGGCAAAAGACAATAACGTTGTTGAGAGCGTATCAATCAAGTTGCTGTTTGTATTAAATATTTTAATGTAAATTGAATATATTATTATATTTTAATTAGTTACAATTATTTATTTCGCATTTGTTTAGTCAGTTAGTGATAGTGGATAGTAGTGTAATAATAAGTAAGATATAGTGTTTATCGCTATCAATTTATTTTTAATACATTAACACTCTTATTTTTAAGTATAAAAAAATATAATTTTCGAATAGCCCGAGCTGGTTTGGATTGGGAGGTATGGCGCAAGGGGTGGTAGTGGCATATTTATTTTTTTTGTACTACTACTCTTCGTGTTATGATTTAGAAGTTCGTGTTCACAATTTGGGCCAGAATTGCAGTCAAATTTTATATCTTCCTGACCTGTACTGTCCCGGAGGTTCCCGTGTTGCCGTTTGATTACCCGCCGCCTCGGCGCAGCAAACGTTTGTTTGCCCGCTGGTTGGGGTATTCCGCCATTCTGCACGCTGTGCTCGCGGCATGCCTGCTTGCAGGGGCCTACGCCTTGCCCCGGTATCTTCCGGTTCAGTCAGGCGGGGCAGTGATGGTCAGTCTCTCAGGTGTGGGGAGTTCATTGGCAGGAGTGGTGGGGCTGCAGGCACAGGCTGCGGGCGGCATGGCTGAGGATGTTCCAGTTATGCAGCCAATGACAGAAACAGCAGCAAAAGCCGAGCAAACGGTGTCTGAGGCGGCTGTTCCTGTAAAAAAGCATTCTGTCAAGCCGAAGCAGGCAGAAAGGCCCGCTGGCAACTACAAGGCGCAGCCCTCGCAACACAGGCAGGAGCAATCGGCCCAGCCAAAGCCCCAGCAGGTAACCACAGCCGCGGGGCAGTCTGCCCAAGCCGGCCTGCCAGTTCAATCTGGCGGTGATGGCGGTCAAGGCTCTGCCAGCAGCGGCTCTGGCCCTTTGGAGCAGGCCACGGGCGCTGTGCAGGGGGATGGTTCCCCCCATCCGCAGGTTATGCCCTGGAATGCTCAGGGCGGGCCACGATTTTTACGGCAGGCTCCATTGCGGTACCCCCGCGCTGCCCAACGCCGTAACCTTGAAGGAAAGGCGGTTGTGGAAGCCTATCTTGATATGCAGGGCAAGCTGCTCCGCGCCCGAGTGTTGCAGGCTGATCATGAAGATTTTGCCGATGCGGCGCTGGCCTGTGTGCAGTCGTCATCGTTCAAGCCTGCCCAGCGGGAGGGCAAAGCTATCCCCTGTGTGGTGCGTATTCCCATGCTCTTTGTGCTCAAGGGGCTTTAGCGATCAGGCCTGATTGCTCTCTCGACAGGAGATGTCTGCTCGCTCCGGCATGTCTTCTTGGGCGAAAAGATCATGGCTGCAACAAGTATGGCGGAAGAAACCAGCACAATAACGGCCCCCGGCGGCACAGCCCAATGGAATGAAAGCCACAGGCCCGCAACGGAAGCTACCGCGCCGAACAGGGCGGCCAGCAGAAACATGCGGCTCAGGCGATAGGTGATCTGCAATGCCGTGGCTGCTGGTGTAACAATAAGCGCATAGATCAATAAGCCGCCGATGGCCTTGAGGGCACAAGCCACCACCAGCCCCATCAAAATGAGGCAGGCATAGTAGATGCCCTTGACGGGGATACCCGCAGCGACCGCCGCATGCCTCTGCCCCATGATTGCCTCGATTTCCTTGAAAAACAGAAAGACAAAGCCAAATAGAAGAAAGGCGGTTGCGGCCATGAGTTGCAGGTCAAAGCGTGTGACCGTGAGCAGGCTTCCCCATATGAGGCTGAGGCCTTCTGTCCGCGCGCCGGGCATAAGGCCCAAAGCCAGCATGGCCAGGCTCATCACCACCGAAAAGACAACACCCATGGCGGTATCAAGGCTGAATCCGGGTTTTTCGGCAAGCGGCCCCACAGCAGAGGCAGCCCCAAGGCTGGCTGCAAGCCCCCCCGCCAGCGGTGGAGCGCCAAGCCATAAGGCAAGCAGCGCCCCGGCAAAGGCGGCGTGCGAAACGCACATCCCCACCAGACTCATGCGCCACAACACCACAAAGACGCCCATTGCCCCACAGACCGAACCGCCAAGCAAGGCCATAAGCAAGGCCCTTTGCAAAAAGGCGTACTGAAAAAAGTCATCCATATTTCACCCGCAGTTATTTGTCGTGCAGGGCCGCCCTGCTTAAAACAAGGCCGCCCTGCGCTCGCCGCTGTGCGCTATCTGAATGGGCACATCGTACAGTCTGCTCAAAAGCTCGGCATTGACGGCATTCTGCGCGTTGCCCTGCCAGAGCATGCCGCCAGCCCGCAGCATGGCAACCTTTTGAGCCAGCGCAAACACAGCGTTGAGGTCATGTGTAACCATGATGACAGTGAGGTTGAATGCTTCACGCAGTGTGGCAACAGCATTGCAGATGTCCCGCTGCGCACGCCAGTCAAGCGCGGCTGTGGGTTCGTCAAGCAGCAGTAGTTCCGGCTCCTGCGCCAGGGCGCGGGCAAGCGCCACCCGCTGCCTTTCGCCACCCGAAAGATGCCCGATAGGCCGCTGGGCCAGGTGCGCAAGGCCAACGACTTCAAGTGATTGCATAGCAAGATTTTTTTCTTTTTTTCCCGGCCAGCGAAACAGCCCCAGCCGCCCATAGGTGCCGCTGAGCACGGAGGCGAAGACAGAAAGCGGCATTTTGGGATCAAGGTCGGTAGCCTGAAAAACATGCGCCACCTGACGGCGTACCTCGCCCAGCATGTCTGGGCTTACACTTTTACCTTTGAAATACACGGTGCCGCCATTGTGTGGCGTAAGCCCGTTAAAAAGGCCCATCAGAGTGGACTTGCCTGCGCCGTTGGGGCCGATGAGCGTCCAGAAATCACCCTTTTCGATGCGCAGGTTTATGCCGTTCAGGATGCATCGCTTGCCGTAGTGAACGCTGACGTTGCGCAGTTCGGCCAGGCACGGGGTCACGGCTTTGCCTTTATGGTTTGCAATTGCGCCACGTTACGGCGCAACAGGCTGAAATAGTCCGGCGCGTCGTCGCTGGAACCTGGAAAATTGGAAAGCACCACATGCGTCACCCCAAGCTCCAGCGCCAACGGAAGCCCCGCGTCTGGCCCGCTCTGATAATTATCCACCACACCCGCCACGGGGCTGTCTTTGACTGCGCACAAAATTTCAGCCAGCCCACGCGCATTAACGTCTTCAGCCCTGCCAAAGGTGCGGATCACGTCAAAGCCCGCCCATTTTACAAATTCTGCCTGCATGTAGGCTGCGATAACAGGCAAGCCCTGCGTGGCAGCAAGCGCGGAGCGGCATTCTGCGGCAATGGCGTCAATCTTTTGCAGCCTTTGCAGCGCCCTTTGCCTGATAACCGGCGCAAGCTCAGGGGCTGCGCCTTCAAGCGCCGCCGCAATTTCCCGCACGGCCTGCTTTTGTATATCGGGTATGAGCCAGCTGCCACGCGGGCTTACTTCAACAATAGCAAGCAAAGGATTGCCCACAGCCTGAAGCATGGCATCGACCTGCTGCAGATGGCGCTGAAACGGGTGAACGAGCAGCAGTTTTGCCTTGGCGGCAAAAACATAATCCCCGGTGCTTGCATTCTCATGCCCAGGGCAACTTGAACCCTGGATCAGGGTGAGCGTTTCGCTTTTACCTTCTGTCAGGTCGGCAACAATATCTGAAATAAGCGAAGTTCCGGCCACAACACGCAGCGGTTCCGCCGCTGTTGCGGAAAGGGGAATGAGGATCAGTGCAAGCCACAGAAGGGCGGCAAATTTTTTCATGGCGTATCCCAGCTATTTTATAGCGCAAAAGTGAACGTAATCCGGCCCTTCACTGGCCTCAATGTTCGTAAAACCAGCCTCGGAAAAGATGATGCGCATGCCCGTGGGGCAGGGCAGATGATCGCCCTCAACGGCATGGTGGCTGTCATGAAGCTGATTGAGTTTTTCTCGGCCATCTATGTGCAGCACATAGGCCCGTCCTGCGGGACGCAGAACGCGATAAAACTCGAGAGCCGCAGTTTTTTTGTCCACCACGTGCGGAAAGGCGGAAAAACAGATAACCATGTCCACGCTGGCGTCCGGCAAGGGCATGCATTCTGCCTCGGCCTGATATGCACGCACATGGGGAAAGCGCGCGGAAAGACATTTGAGCATTGCTGCGGAAGGGTCGAGCGCCAGGAATGACGCATCGGTCTGGGCGTATTTTTGCAAAAAAGGCTGCAGCACACCTTCGCCGCAGCCCACATCCAGAATAACCTGGGCATGCGCCAGGGGCAGACCCTGAACCAGCTGGTCAACCTGCCGGAGTTTTTCCGGCGGATAGTTTCGGGCCTCCCATCCGGTGGCGTGCGCGTTGAAAAAATCCACTCTTTCAGCCTGTTGTGCAGAGTTCTTGATCATGCTGCCTCCTGAAAAAGCGCCGCCCTGCACGCAAGGCGGCGCAATACTGATTAGAACTTGAGGTCAAAGCCAACCATGACGCTTGTGCCAGGCATGTTGTAAAGCCCCCGGTTGTTGCCGGAAAGCTCCATGCTGTATGCGTATGGCGTATTGAAGATGTTGTTTACCGCCACAAAGACCTTGCCTTCTTCAATGTGCATGTCATCGTAGCTGAAAGTATAGTCCAGCCTTGCGTTAAACACGTTGATGTCGGGCAGACGATTTCTTTCATTCAGTGTGGTTACGTTGCTGGAAGGCGTTTTGGGGTTTGTCGTCCGCATCCAGTTGGCTGCGTAAACATCCTTGAGGTACTGGTAATCGCCGCTGAGCTGGAAGTTATCAAAGAACTTCCACTTGAAGCCGGTTTGCAGGGCAAAGGCAGGCGTGTAGGGCATTTTGCTTGTAGTTTCGCCGTCATCGCCCTTGGCCCATGTTTTCAGCCATGTTGCGCCCACAAAGAGCTCAAGGTTGTCTGTGGGCGTGACGCTGCCAGCAAGTTCAAGCCCGTCAATTTTGTATTCAGACGCGGACGAAGTGAAAAAGTCGCTGGTGGGGTTGGCGTTCCCGTACATATAGGCGCGCAGCCTGTCGCGGCCGTCATCGTGAAAGACCGTGGCGCTTGTCGTGAACAGCCCCGGCTGGGTGTGGCTGAGCGACATTTCATAGTGGTCCACCACTTCGGGGCGAATATCCTTGGTGTCCAGACCGGAAGGCAATGATGTTTTGTTGGTCAGCAGGCCCTGGAGGATAACAGGGCTTGGATAGTTGACGCCCCGCGCGTAGTTGAGGCCAAGATTGGTGTTGTTGTAGCCAAGCACAAGGCCCGCCTGAGGGGCGGTTTTGTCTTCAAAGAGGTTGCTTGTGTACAGGCGCAGACCAGCGGAAGGCGTAATGTGAAAGCTCTCCTTGCTGCCAAACATCTGGCTGATGGCAGCGTAGGGCGAAAACATCCTGTGCTGCGGAAATTCCCACGATGTTGTGGAATCTGTGGAATACGTCCGCTGATCGTTGCGCAGGTCGCTGATATCAAGATCAAAGCCATTGACGATCTCGCTGCCTTCCCAGATGGAATAGGTTTCGCGGCCTCGCAATCCGTACAGATTGTTGGTTTGCACCGATGTGGTTGTGTTGGAATTTTCGCCGCGCAGATAAAACAGCGTGTCGTTGTAATAGCCTTTGAGGTAACCATTGGCGTTGTTGTACTTGTTGATGAGGCTCAACGTGGCAAGGCTTGTCTGTGTATCGTAGCGGTCTGTGGTGCGGGTATTGGTAATGGGATTGTTGGGAACCTGAGTCTGTGCATCCACCCGGTTGGCCATCATGCGCAACGACCAGTTGTCAGACAGGCCTATGCCCATGTTGCCGTAGTAGCTCGCCTGGTAGGCCGCTGTGTGATCCTTGTGCCCCAGCGTGCTGACAAGGCTTTGCGCGGCATAAATATCCACATTGTCTTTTTTTGCGCCCATGCCCACGTTTTCGGCTACGGTGCCAAAGCTGCCGCCCTCTGCGCCAATGCGCAGCTCATAACCTTCCTTGGTCATGTATTTGGGAATAAAGTTCAGCATGGCATAACCGGTGCCAAAGCGCGACGGCTGGGGGTATTTGTAAATTTCCATGCCCCCGAGGGCGTAAACCGGGATGCCGTCGGCCAAGGCCTGCCCGTACAGCACGCCGCTGCGCGGCACGTCATCAAAAAAGATATTGATGTCAGGGCTTGGATGGCTTGCGCCGCGCCCGCGCACATAAAGGCTCGCGCTGGTTTGCCCGCCGATGATGTTCTTTTTCTGATACATGACGCCCGGCACGTTGCGCAGGGCGTCATAAAAATCAAGAGAGTTCTGTAGGCGGATCTGCTCTTCAGTCACCACGTTGTACTGGGTGCCAAACCGCGTCTGCACTGGAACAGTTGGAGCCTGATCGGCCACGCCGAAAGCGGTTACGGCGGGCAGGTCATACGCTGTCAGGCTGCCCTGCGTGAGGTCTGCCTTTGAGGCAGGGGCCTCCTGCCCTCCTGTTTCGGGTGGAGTCTCTGCAGCCCAGCCCGGCTGAACGCAAAGACAGTGGCCTGCAAGCACGGCAGCCGCCACAATTGCTGAAACCTTGTTCATTACACGTCTTCCTCCTTCTTATACCTGTCGCGCGGGGTGCGCGTGGGCTTTTCGCAGGGGATTGCTGCACAACCTTTTGAGAGTGTTATGTAATACAAAAAAGTGTTACCGTGCGGGCGACAAATACAGCAAAAGGGCGCAAGGATGCCGCCCAGCTTGTTGATTTATGTTATTTTTTTAAAAAATGTAACACAAACTATAGTTTGTCTGCGATACAGTCAAGCTGGTGATACCATGAATATCTGCAAGAATGCCCGTGTGGTATGCTGGCAAAAGAGGGGGGATTGTACCCGGCAGGGAAGCTGCTAGATCAGCCTCCCCGCCGGACTCGGGGGAATTTGCTTGGCGCGTGGCGTTTAGAATTTGTAGATAAAGCTCATGTTGACGTTCCAGGCGTCCTGGGTGGTGACGCCGCCCATACGCGCGCCGCTTGTGGTGGTGTACCCGCCCCAGACATCCTTGGACTGGTCAAGCCACAGGGCAATGTAGTTGGCTTCCACCACAATCTTGAAGTTGTCGTACATCTGGTAGGTGGAGGTGACGCCAAATTCCGCAGCGTAGTCGCGCGAGGTCAGGTACAGGCCGTAGTAGTTGGCCGTGTTGAAATCGCCCATGCTGCCGGGGGTTACATCGGGGCGGAACAGGGTTTGCCCGTCCACATCTTTCTGCCCCTTGATGTACTTGGCCATGGTGGGGCTGTTGGTGCCGCCAAGCAGGTTGGCGTGGAAGGTGTGCTTGAGCTTGTCCAGAAAGCTCACGTCTTTCACGCGCGCGCCCACGCCCCAGGTTCCCACAAAGGTGGAGCTAAGCAGGGTATCGCGCCCAAGGGTGAGGGTGCCGAGCGTGCCGAAACTGTCCAGCCCGTTGGTGCTTTCGTTGTTGGCTTCAATGGTGGGCATGCGCTCGGAGCCGTTTTTCACGTTGCCGTCGTCGCCGCTCGTATACCAGCCGTAGATACCGGGAACACCCCAATCCATACTGTATTCTGCCAGCAGGGAGCCGTACCAGCCCTTGCGGTTCAGGGTTTCAACGCCAGTGTCCGACTGCCCGTAGTTGAAGCTCCACGCCAGCCGGAAGGGATTCCAGGCCACGGCTTCGCCTGTCAGGCCTGCCCAGAAAATGGTGGAGTAGGCATTGGCGATCTGCCGCCCGACCTTGCCGTCATTGAGGGCATACGTAGCAGGGGCTACGCCCAGCGCGCCCGCGCCATCGTTGTTTTTGCCGTAAAAATCATTGTTCTTGCGAAAGGTATTGCTGCCAAACGCGCCCACAAGGCCCCAGGGGGTGATGTTGACGCCTTCAAAACGCAGGGGAGCGGTAAGGCCGAAAAGATCAAAGTTGTCCAGATAGCTCTGCGGGGAATTTCCGGTTCCGGCCCAGTTGTCATTGTAGGCGCGCGCCCAGAATCCTGTGAGCGAGAGGTGTTCGTTTACCGGCACGGAAACCGTTATGCCTGCGGTGTCGGCGTCAAAGGCCTGCGAGGCTTCGGTCACGTAGTCCGGCAAAAAGATGCGCTGAATGCCCATGCGAACCTTTACATCGGTTTGCGGCATGGTCCAGTCAAGGTAGCTGTGCTTGATCTTGATGACGTTGTTGCCGTCCGCCCCCAGAGCCGCGCCGGACTTGTTGCCGGCCTGCCCCCAGTACTGGCGGCCAATCTCAAAATACACGGTGCCGGAAAGCGCTTCTGATGCCACGGCGTCAAGCTGAAGGCGCACACGCGACTTGGCCTCGAACTGGTCTTCATTATAACGGCCCCAGCCCGTGGTGCGGTTGGCCTGCGTGCCGTTTACTGAGCGCCCCCGTTCCATAAAATTGCCGCCGCCGCCATATTCAAAATTCATGATCCAGACGCCCTTGGTCTTGAAGTCCACAGCCTGCGCAGTGGCGGCAAGGCCAGGCAGCAAGGCTGCGACAGCCAGAAGCGATAAAACTTTTTTCCGCATCGTTCCCCCGATAGTGACGTAAGATTTCATATGGACACGTTTTATAAGTTCGTGCTACTGGATTTGCTTGCAACGGCGATGTTATCTTTGCAGAAAAAGTGCTACTATTGTCAACCCCTAAATCTGCCTCGCCGCATGGAGCGCGATATGCGAAAAATCGGTTTTGTACTGGCGGCCCTGATCTGCTGCCTGAACATATCCGCCTGCCAGAATGATGAAAAATCCACTGCCCAGGCGCAGCGTACTGAAATGGTCTACGCCAGCACCAAGGACATCCGCATCATCAATCCCCATCTCTACTCCGGGGAAATGGCCGCCCAGAGTATGGTGTTTGAACCGCTGGTGGTGAACACCCCCGAGGGTGTGAAGCCCTGCCTTGCCGAAAGCTGGGAAATTTCGCCCGATGGCCGGGTGTACACATTTCATTTGCGCAAGGGCGTGACATTCACAGACGGCGCACCCTTTGATGCCGCCGCCGTCAAGCTGAACATGGACGCCATTGTTGCCAACAGGCAGCGGCATGGATTTGAAATGGTTAACGAGATTGAGCGCAACGAAGTGGTGGACACGTACACGTACCGCCTTGTGCTCACGCATCCGTACTATCCCACCCTGGTGGAACTGGGGCTTGTGCGGCCATTCCGTATTATTTCGCCCAACTGCTTTATTAACGGTCAGACCAAGGACGGTGTTTCCGGCTATGTGGGCACCGGCCCCTGGGTGCTGACTGAACACAAGGAAAAGCAGTACGCGCTGTTTACGGCCAACAAAAATTACTGGGGCGCTCAGCCCAGGCTGCAGGCCGTGCGTTGGCGCGTCATGCCTGACCATCAGACCATTATGCTTGCCCTGCAAAAGGGTGAAATTGATTTGGTTTTTGGTGCAGACGGCGACATGCTGAACATGGACGCCTTTAACGCGCTGCAAAAGGAAGGCAAGTACGCCACCCTTATCAGCAAGCCCATTGCCTCGCGCGCCATCCTGCTCAATGCGCACCAGCCCGTGACCAAAGACCGCGCCGTGCGCATGGCCCTGCAATATGCGGTCAACAAGCAGGCCATTGTGGACGGCGTTCTGAACGGCACGGAAAGCGTGGCCGACACGCTTATTTCGCCCACGGTACCCTATTGCGACCTTGGTTTGCCCGTGCGCGGCTATGATCCGGCCAAAGCCGCAGCCATGCTTGAGGCCGCTGGCTGGAAGCTCGGCCCCGATGGCCTGCGCGCCAAGGACGGGCAAAAGGCCGTAGTGCGCCTGTACTACAATTCGCAGAATGCGCAGGAGCGCACCCTTGCCGAATACGTGCAGAGCGACCTGAAAAAGGTCGGCATAGAAATGAAGATCATAGGTGAAGAAAAGCAGGCATTTCTTGACCGCCAGCGCACTGGCGATTTTGAACTGCAATACTCGCTTTCGTGGGGAACCCCCTACGACCCGCAGTCCTACCTTTCATCGTGGCGCAAACCCGCGCACGGCGACTATCAGGCCCAGGTGGGCATGGAGCGCAAGGAATGGCTGGATAAAACCATCAGCCAGCTCATGATTGAACCGGATGAAGCGACCCGCAAGGCCATGTACAGGGAAGTTCTCACCTATGTACATGACGAGGGCGTGTATATTCCCATTTCGTACTCGCGCACCAAGGCTGTGCATTCCAAAGCATTGCAGGGCGTTGGATTCGCTGTTTCGCAGTACGAAATTCCTTTTGAAAAAATGTATTTCGAGAACACACCCGCCCGCTAGGCAGCAGGCACAGTTCAGGGGCGCGTCTTTGCACAGTCGCAAGGGCGCGCCCCATGCTCCACATATATGAAAGCATACATTCTCCGCCGCCTCCTGCTGACAATCCCGCTTTTGCTGGGGATTTCCTTTGTTTCATTCGTCATCATCCAGCTCAGCCCAAGCGACCCGGCCGAGGTGGCAGTCCGCGTCAATGAAATCGAGCCCACGGATGAAGTGCTGGCTATCACGCGTGAGCAGCTTGGCCTCAACAAGCCTTTTCTGACGCGCTATGCGGACTGGATGTGCGCCGTTGCGCAGGGTGATCTGGGCAGGCGCTATGTGGACAACAAGCCCGTTGCGCAGGAACTGGCCCGGGCCTTGCCCCCCACCGTGTGGCTGGCGCTGACGGCAACGCTCTTTATGGCGGTGTGCAGCGTGGGTATGGCTTTTGTGTGCGCCATGTACGAGGGACGCACTGTGGATTACCTGCTGCGCGGGTTTATTTTTCTTGGCACTGCCACGCCCGGTTTCTGGGCCGGACTGCTGCTCATGTGGCTTTTTTCCGTCAAGCTCAACTGGTTGCCCACCAGCGGCATGCAGGGCGCAAGCTCGGTCATTCTGCCAGCAGCGACACTCTCTTTGTCCTACATTTCCACCTATGCGCGGCTTTTGCGCAACAGCATGGTGCAGAACAAGCAGAAGAATTCCGTGCTCTATGCTAGGGCGAGGGGCCTCACGCGGAGCATGATCTGGCGGCATATATTTCGCAATTCCCTGCAATCCACCCTGACCGGGCTTGGCATGTCGCTGCCAAAGCTCATGGCCGGAACTTTTGTGGTAGAAACCATCTTTGCCTGGCCCGGCCTCGGCTGGCTGTGCGTCACCGCCATTTTTAACCGCGATTTCCCCGTCATTCAGGCCTATGTGCTGCTGATGGCCGTGATGTTTGTGGGCTGCAACCTGCTGGTGGACATCTTGTGCGCAGTCATTGATCCGCGCCTGCGCGCCAGGGGGCAGGCATGAGGGTATGGCGGCGGCTGCGCAACGACCCTGTGGGCATGGTCTGCCTGTGCTTTCTGCTTGCCGTGGCGGCGCTTGCGCTGTGCGCGCCCCTGGCGGCTCCGTGGGATCCCACGGCCATTGATGTGAGAAACAAATTTGCAGCATGGTCGCTGGCGCATCCCCTTGGTACCGACCAGCTCGGCAGGGACGTGCTGTCCCGGCTCATCTGGGGCGGGCGCGCCACCCTGGGCTTTTCGCTGCTCACCATGGGCATAACCCTTGTTATCGGCAGCGGATTGGGCATTGTGGCCGGTTTCTGTCGCGGCAAGGTTGACGAAACCATCATGCGCTTTTGCGATGTGATGATGTCCTTTCCCAGCGAGGTGCTCATTCTGGCCATTGTGGGCATGCTTGGGCCGGGGCTTGGCAATGTGGTCATTGCCAGCGTGATTGCCAAGTGGCCCTGGTACACGCGCATGGTTCGCTCTGTGGTCATGCAGTATACGGACGTCAACTATGTGCGCTTTGCCCGCGTGGCGGGCTGCGGCATGTGGCACATCTTCCGCAGGCATCTGCTGCCCGGCGCGCTGGGCGAAATCATTGTGCTGGCAACGCTCGATACCGGGGCGGTGATATTGTCGGTTTCGGCTTTGTCCTTTCTGGGCCTCGGCGTGCAGCCGCCCACGGCGGAGTGGGGAGCCATGCTCAGCGACGCCAAGGACATCATGTCCATGTATCCGCAGCAGATGCTGCCCGCAGGGATGACAATCCTGCTGGTTGTGGCGGCTTTCAACTTTTTGGGCGACAGCCTGCGCGATGCCCTTGACCCAGCCCACACCACCCTGCAGGGGGTGAGCCTGTGAGCGCGTTCAATACAGATTGCCAGAAGCAGGAGCCGTCCTGCGGCGCAGCACCCCATGTGCCCGATGTCCTTGATGTGCGCGATCTGCGCGTGGTGCAGCGCGCAAACGGGCAGGCGCTTGTGCACGGCGTGAACTTTACGCTTGCCGCCGGGGCCTGCCTTGGCATTGTGGGCGAAAGCGGCAGCGGCAAAACCCTGACCTGCCGCAGCATCATGGGCCTTTTGCCGCCCACGCTTGCGGGTGAGGGCACGGCTGTTTTTAACGGTATTGATCTTGTGCATGCCCCGGCGGAGCGGATGCGCCAGCTCCGGGGCAGCAAGATTGCCATGGTGCTGCAACAGCCCATGACAGCCTTTGACCCCCTGTACACCATGGGGGCGCAGTTTAGGGAAACCCTGACTGCGCATGGGGCGTACACCGCCGGGCAGGCAGATGATCTGGCCGTAACCATGTTCGGGCGCGTGCGCCTTGACGCGCCGCAGGAAGTTTTGCGCAGCTACCCGCACGAGCTTTCAGGCGGCATGCTGCAACGCTGCATGATTGCTCTGGCATTGGCCCTTGAGCCGCAGATCATCGTTGCCGACGAACCCACCACGGCACTGGATGCGGAAACGCAGTTTGAGGTCGTGCAACGGTTTCTGGAACTGCGGGCACAGTGCAATACCGCCATGATCTTTGTTTCGCACGATCTGGGCGTGGTGCAGCGTCTGGCAGATGCCGTACTTGTGATGAAGGATGGCCGCTGCGTGGAATACGGCTCTGCGGAAACCGTGTTTAACGCGCCGCAGCACGAATATACGCAGTATCTCATCCGCACGAGGCTTGCGCTGACGCGGGGTTTTGAAGCCATGCTGGAGCGCGCCCATGCTTGAGGTAAGAAATATCTGCAAAAGCTATGGCAAGGGCGGATTGTGGAATCCCCAGCCCAAATCTGTTCTGCATGACGTGAGTTTTCACATACCAGTGGGCGCGACCGTGGGGCTGGTGGGCGAGAGCGGCAGCGGCAAAAGCACGCTGAGCCGCATTGTTCTCGGGCTGGAGCGCCCAAGCAGCGGCACGGTATTGCTAGAAGGGCAGAGTGTGGGCCAGTGGCTGCGGCGCAATCCTGGCCGCATGAGCGTGGTTTTTCAGGATTACACAACCTCGGTCAATCCGGCCTACACCATCCGCGGCATCATCCGTGAGCCTTTGCTGGCCTGCGGCAGAGGTGCTGGGTCGGACAGGGCAGTGCTTGCGCTCATGGACCGCGTGGCCCTTGCCGCAAACCTTGCAGACCGCTTGCCCCATGAGGTCAGCGGCGGTCAGTTGCAGCGGGTGTGCATTGCCCGCGCCATCGCCACGGATCCCCGCTTTGTGGTCTTTGACGAGGCCATCAGCTCGCTGGATGTTTCGGTGCAGACCCGCATTCTTGACCTGCTGCGCGAGCTCAAGGGCAACATGACCTATTTTTTCATAGCGCACGACCTCCAGGCCGTGACCTATCTGTGCGATGATATTCTTTTTATGCATCAGGGCCGCATTGTGGAACAGGCCTCGGGCACAGGGCTGGCTGGCGTTTCGCACCCCTATGCGCAAAAACTGGTGAGTTCGGCAATCCTGTTTCGTTCGGCCTGGAATGGCTGAGCGGTATTGATCCGGCAAAAATTCAAGGAGTCTTTATGAGCCAATACGCTACAGATACAGCCTGCGCCACTCCGGATGCCATGTCCGTCCCCGGCCCGACGCTCACGGGCCGCATAGAAAACTACTGGTCGCGCCGGGCCGAAAGCTACGGCGAAATACGGCGTCATGAGCTTGCCTGTGAGAAAAAATCCCTGTGGCTGGCGGAAATCATGCCCCATCTGCCAGAGGCAAGGCCATTGCGCATCCTTGATGTGGGCACCGGGGCCGGATTTTTTGCCATTCTGCTGGCAGAACAGGGCCATTGCGTCTGCGGCGTGGACATGACCCAGGCCATGCTGGACGAAGGCTCGGCCCTTGCCCGGCAAGCCGGGTGCGATGTGGCCTTTCAGCGCATGGATGCCTGTTGCCTTGAGTTTGAATCCGCAAGTTTTGACGCTGTGATTTCGCGCAACCTCACCTGGACGCTTCAGGATGCCGCCGCCGCGTACCGGGAGTGGAACCGCGTGCTGCGGCCCGGCGGGGTGCTCTTGAATTTTGACGCTGACTACGGCTCGGTTTCTTTTCTGGATCTGGCGGATCAGCATGTGGGCATAAATGACGACATGATGCGTGAATGCGAAAACATTCGCCGCCAGTTGCCGCTCAGTTCCGAATCCCGCCCGGTATGGGACGTGCAGACCCTGCGCAACTCCGGTTTTTCAGACTGCTGGTGCGACCACGGCCTGAGCGCGCGCATCTACGCCCACCGCGATGAAACCTACAATCCTGTGCCCATGTTTGCCCTGCGGGCGATCAAGTAGCAGCCAGCCGGCGGGCTTTGTTTGAAGCTGCGGCGGGGGAAATGCCCGTTGCAGGGAGGGGTGACTGATGAGTAGTGGCAAGGCACACTCCGTCAACTCCGGCGTGCAGCCGGGCGTTGCACAGCCTAGTGCGCAGCCGTACAGGCAGGAATCGGACGCACTGGGCGCAGTGGATGTCCCACTGTCGGCATACTGGGGCGTGCATACGGCCCGTGCGCTGGCAAATTTCCCACTTTCGGGCCGTGCCGTGAGGCCGGAGCTTGTGCGGGCAATGGCGCTCGTCAAGCTGGCCTGCTGCCGCGCCAACGAGGAGCTTGGCTATCTGCCCCAGCCCGAGGCGCAGGCCATTGCCGATGCCTGCCGCGAGGTTGCCCATGGCGGTCTGGCTCATGCCTTTGTGGTGGATGCCCTGCAAGGCGGCGCGGGAACCTCCACCAATATGAATATGAACGAGGTACTTGCCAACCGGGCCGAAGAACTGCTTGGGGGCAGCTTTGGCTCTTACGCCCGCATAGCTCCCCTGCGGCATGTGAACCTTCACCAGTCCACCAACGATGTGTACCCAACTGCGGTGCGGGTTGCCGCCCTGTTTCTGCTCAAGGATCTGGAACTGGCCATTGCAGCCCTGCAATCTGCCTTTCAGGAAAAAGAACTGGCCTTTCGCCATATTCTCAAGGTGGGCCGCACCCAGTTGCAGGATGCCGTGCCCGTGACTCTTGGCATGGAGTGTTCCGCTTGGGCGGAATGCCTCTCGCGCGACCGCTGGCGCGTGTTCAAGTGCGCGGAGCGGCTGCGCGTGGTCAACCTTGGCGGCACGGCGGTGGGCACGGGCATAACCGCCCCCCGCAAATACATTTTTCTGGTGATCGAAAAGCTGCGCGAGGTCACGGGGCTGGGCCTCTCGCGGGCAGAAAATCTGGTGGACGCCACGCAGAATGTTGATCCACTGGTTGAAGTTTCCGGCATCCTTAAAGCCCATGCAGTAAATTTATTCAAAATTTGCGCTGACTTGCGATTGCTTTCATCCGGCCCCTCGGCGGGAATAGGCGAGCTTAAACTGCCAGCAAGGCAGGCGGGGTCAAGCATCATGCCGGGCAAGGTCAACCCCGTAATCTGCGAGGCCGCATCACAGGCCGCTCTGCGGGTCGTGGCCGATGACAGCGCCGTGACCCAGGCCGCATTTATGGGGCAACTGGAGCTTAACGCATTCATGCCGCTGCTGGCGGATTGCCTGCTTGGCAGCATGCATCTGTTGGCGCAGGCCAATACCATGCTGGCCGAAAATTGCGTGCAGGGCCTTGAGGCTGACGAAGCCGCCTGCGCCCGGCATCTTGGCAGGTCATTTGCCACGGTTACTGCGCTTGTGCCAGTGCTTGGCTATGCGCTTGCGGGCGAAATAGCCGCCCAGGCGCACAAAAACGGGCAGAGCGTGCGCGCGGTGGTGCTGGAGCGGGGCCTGATTAAGGCGGAGGATGTGGACAAGCTGCTCAGCGCAGAGGCCGCAACGGCCCTTGGGCACAGGTAGGGCAACAGGCGGGTAAGTTACGCAACCGGAGCTTCTGGCATGAATGAAACACCCAAAAGTCTGCGCCTGCACATAGGCATCTATGGTCGGCGCAATGTTGGCAAGTCGTCCCTGCTCAACGCACTGGCGGGGCAGCAGGTTTCCATTGTTTCCGACACGCCCGGCACAACCACCGACCCGGTTGAAAAAACGCTGGAACTGGCGCCCCTCGGGCCTGTGGTATTTATTGATACTGCGGGCATTGACGATGTGGGCGCGCTGGGCGAGCTGCGCAAGGAGCGCACGCTCAAGGCCCTTGAGCGTACGGATGTTGCCCTGCTGGCCGTGGAGCCGGGGCAGTGGGGCGAGTATGAAGATTTTTTTGTGGGCCAGTTGCGTGAGCGCAAAATTCCTTTTGGTGTGGTTTTTGGCAAGTGCGATCTGGCAGCCCCTTCTGCCGGGCAGCTTGGCGGGCTGGATAAGGACGGCATCCGCTGGATGAGCGTATCCGCCATGACAGGCAAGGGCATGGGGCAGGTGCGTGAAGCTCTGGCGGCCCTTGCGCCGGAACACTGGTTTGCGGAGCCGCGCCTGCTGGGCGACCTGCTGCCAGCGGGCGAACTGGCAGTGCTGGTGGTTCCCATTGACCTTGGCGCGCCCAAGGGGCGGCTCATACTGCCGCAGGTGCAGGCCATACGCGATATTCTCGACAGCGACGCCTCCTGCATGGTGGTGAAAGAGCGGGAACTGGCCCCTGCGCTGGCCCGGCTGAACAAAAAACCCGCTCTCGTGGTCTGCGATTCGCAGATTGTGCTCAAGGCTGTGGCCGACACGCCGCCAGATATCCCGCTGACCACGTTTTCCATCCTCATGGCCCGTTTCAAGGGCGATCTGGCGGCTTTTGCCAGGGGCGCGGCTGCCATCGACCAGTTGCAACCCGGCGATGCCGTGCTGGTGTCCGAGGCCTGCGGGCATCATCCTTCGGCGGATGACATCGGGCGGGTCAAGATACCGCGCTGGCTCAGGCAATACGCCGGGGGCGACATCCGCGTGGATAATCTGGCGGGGCGGGATTTTCCTGACGATCTCAGCCCCTACAGGCTCATAATCCACTGCGGAGCCTGCACCTTCAATCGGCAAAGTATGCTTGCGCGCCTGGGGCGCGCCCATGAGCAGGGGATTCCCATGACCAACTACGGGCTGGCTATCTCGCATGTGCAGGGCGTGCTGCGCAGGGTTCTTGAGCCTTTTCCCGCTGCTCTGACGGCTTTTGACGCCGTTTCACAGGTCTGAGCGGGCAGTGCGTCCGAAATCCGGTTGTGGGCAAAACAAGCTAACTATCTTAATTAACAAATGTTAAATTGTAGGCAAAGCAAGGTGAGTCCTTTTTGCTAAATAAAATGTTGTTACGTAATTGACAAAAGTGTTACCAAGGGGCAATCTGCTCAAAACACTGTGCGCACATGCCGTGCTCTGTCATGCCCACAGCGACAACGCCTGCGTGGGCGAACACGGGTGGTGGTCGATCTTTTTGGGAGTTTCTTGCTTGTTTAGTGTTACTTTTTTAAATTTTGTAACACATTTTCTTAGGACGTTGGGCATATCGGGCTGCACACGTGCTGGTTTGGCTGGCAGTGGCGGTTCATGGCACAGGATTGGATGGTAAAGCATGCGCCGCGAAGAAATACTTGATCTCCTGTTTGCACAGCCCTTTGAGGCGGTTTGCGAACGTGCCGCCCGTGTGCTGGAAGAAGAAAAAGGCGCGCATGTGCATGTTCGCGGCCTCATAGAATTTTCAAATTCGTGCAGGCGCAACTGCCGCTACTGCGGTTTGCGCTGCGAGAACGCCAATCTGCGGCGGTACACGCTTGCCAAGGCGGAGATCATGGCAGCCGCCACGCGCGCCGTTGCCCTTGGTGCAGACACCATTGTGCTGCAATCGGGTGAATACGCCATTGATCCCATGTGGCTGGCCGATGTGATTGACTGCCTGCGCGGCGGGCTCAACGTGCCCGTGACCCTGAGCGTGGGCGAGCATCCGCGCGCCGCATATGCCTTGTGGAAAGAGGCTGGCGCAGTGCGCTTTCTGCTCAAGCACGAAACCGCCGATCCATTGCTCTACGAGGCCCTGCATCCTGGGCATGTGCTGGCGGAGCGCATTGCCAGCCTGCGTGTTTTGCAGCGGCTTGGCTACGAGATCGGCTCCGGTTTTATGGTGGGCCTGCCCGGTCAGAGCCTGAACTCGCTGGCAGACGACATTATTCTGGCCCGCAGGCTTGGGGTTTCCATGTGCGGGGCCGGGCCGTTCATTCCGCAGCACGACACGCCGCTTGGCGCGTATCCTGCGGGCAGCGCGCAGCTCGCCCTGCGTGTGATGGCCGTCATGCGCATTGTCATGCCCTGGGCCAACATTCCCGCCACTACGGCACTGGCAACGGTGGACGCACAGGGCGGGCAACGCAACGGCCTGCTGGCGGGCGGCAATGTGCTCATGCCCTCGTTTACGCCGTCAGCTTACGGCAGTCAGTACTGCATTTACGACAATAAGAACCGTGTGGACATGCTTGGCGCGCGCAAGGCCATTGAAGGGGCTGGGCGCAGCCACACCCTTGCCCGCTGGCAGGAGCCAGCGGCACAGGATGTTGTTTCAGGCCTTGTGTCCTGTGCCGTTTCTGGCGCGCCTCACGCATCGGCCTAGGCCCGAATTTACTTGCAGAATCACCGGGCGGACGCAAACGCGCCGCTGTGAACAAATCAACCTGTTACCCGCCAGGAGGCTGTAATGCCGCGCATTGAAATGGAACACATCGCGTACGAGCTCAATGTGCCCCCCCAGGGCGCGGACGGCGACAAGATGTTTTTTGTGCAGATTGATCCCGAAAAATGCATCGGCTGCGATTCCTGTCAGGAATACTGCCCCAGCGGCGCCATTTATGGCGAAACCGGCCTCACGCACAAGATTGCCCACCCAGAACCATGTATCAACTGCGCCCAGTGCCTGACCCACTGCCCGGAAATGGCCATCTATGAGGTGCAGACCTGGGTGCCGGAGCTGCAAAAGAAATTGCAGGACAAAAGCGTCAAATGCATTGCCATGCCTGCGCCTTCTGTGCGCTACGCTCTTGGCGAAGCCTTTGGCCTCGCCCCCGGCAGCGTTACCACGGGCAAAATGCTGGCAGCCCTCAAGCAGCTTGGTTTCTCCAACTGCTGGGATACGGAATTTGCCGCTGACGTGACCATCTGGGAAGAAGCCTCGGAATTTGTGGAGCGCCTCGGTGCAAAGCGCGATCTGCCGCAATTTACCTCCTGCTGTCCCGGCTGGCAAAAGTATGCGGAAACCTTCTATCCCGACCTGTTGCCGCATTTTTCATCCTGTAAATCGCCTGTGGCCATGAATGGCCGCCTTGCCAAAACCTATGGCGCAGAAAAGGCCAAGTACGACCCCAAGAGCCTGTATACTGTTTCCATCATGCCCTGCGTAGCCAAAAAGTACGAAGGTCTGCGTCAGGAATATGCACAGAATGACCTGCGCGACATCGACGCCACCCTGACCACGCGTGAACTGGCCTACATGATCCGTCAGGCGGGCATTGACTTTAACAAGCTGCCCGACGGCCAGCGCGACAGCCTCATGGGCGAATCCACCGGCGGCGCGACCATATTCGGCGTGTCCGGCGGCGTTATGGAAGCGGCCTTGCGCTACGCCTATCAGGCTGTAACCGGCAAGCGGCCGGAATCGTGGGATTTCAAGCAGGTGCGCGGGCTCAAGGGCCTGAAGGAATATACGGTAACCGTCAACGGCATTGAACTGCATCTGGCGGTTGTGCATGGCGCAAAACGCTTTGCCCAGGTGTGCGATGAAGTGCGGGCGGGCAAATCGCCGTATCATTTCATTGAATTTATGGCCTGCCCCGGCGGGTGCGTGTGCGGCGGCGGGCAGCCCATCATGCCCAACATGCTGCAAAGCGCGGAACGCAAGGCCACAAGCCTGTTTGCCGGATTGAAGCAGCGTCTTGCCAACACCCAGCCCAAAGCCTAGAGGAGGCCGCCCATGTCTATCATTGCCACCACCAGACGCGGATTTCTGAAAGGCGCGTGTATTCTTTCCGGCGGGTTGCTGCTTGGGGTTCGCATGGCCAACAAGGCCTACGCCGCCGCCAAGGATTTCAAAGATTACATGAGCGACCGCTCTGCCGCCGTGTACAGTGCCGACTCGGCCTTTCCCAAGCGCGCCAGCCAGGACAATACGCAGGTAAAGGCACTTTACGATTCCTGGCTCGGCAAGCCCCTGAGCCATAAATCAGAAGAAAACCTCCACACCAAGTGGTTTGATAAATCAAAAGGCCTCAAGGCTCTTACGGCTTCAGGCGAATACCCCAACCCTCGCCACAAGGAGTTTGAGGGTACCGCCTATCCGTACGAATAAAGCCACGGCCTTTTCCACCTGAGGGACCCCAAGACCCCTCAGGCCAGACCCACGGCCGACACGGTTTGCCCCCCGTGTCGGCCAGTTTGAATGCTGGGCTGCCCCTGGCCATTTATTCAGGTAATCAGGTAGCCCGCAACAGCGCACACGGGCTGTTCACATACGTAGTGCACAGCCCTATAAATAATTTTTTGATTTCGGTGAGATATCCAGTGGCGGAGCCTGCCGCCAGCAAAAACGTCAAGTTTGCAGCCTGTATTTTCTCTTTTTGCGAAAAAGCAATTCCCACGGGATGTTTTTTCACAGTCTGCCTGTCGAGTTCTCTATGCCAATATGGCTGGTCACCCGCCCGCACCGCCTGAGAATATGGGTCTTGCCGGAGGTTTTTTATGTACAATCCCCAGTCGTTGCGCGCAGATGAATTTATTGACCACAGTGAAGTGCTCGATACCTTGAGCTATGCAACCGAGCACGCGCGCGATGCAGAACTTATTGACTCCATCATTGCCAAGGCTGCGCAAAAAAAAGGCCTGACCCACCGCGAGGCCTCGGTGCTGCTTGCCTGCGAGCTGCCGGAGAAAGTGGAGCAGGTGTACAGGCTTGCCAATCAGATCAAGCACGACTTTTACGGCAACCGCATTGTCATGTTTGCGCCGCTGTATCTCTCAAACCACTGCATCAACAGTTGCGTGTATTGCCCGTATCATTCGCAGAATAAAAACATCGCCCGCAAAAAACTCAGTCAGGAAGAAGTAGCCCGCGAGGTCATTGCCTTGCAGGACATGGGGCACAAGCGTCTTGCGCTTGAGGCGGGCGAACACCCCACCATGAACCCCATTGAGTACATACTTGAGTGCATCAAGACCATTTACAGCATCAAGCGCAAGAACGGGGCCATCCGCCGGGTAAATGTGAACATCGCGGCGACCACGGTGGAAGAATACGCAATGCTCAAGGATGCTGGCATCGGCACGTACATTCTGTTTCAGGAAACCTACCACAAGCAGAGTTACGAAAAGCTGCATCCGGCAGGGCCCAAGCACGACTACGCCTGGCACACTGAGGCCATGGATCGCGCCATGCAGGGCGGCATTGACGATGTGGGCCTGGGGGTGCTTTTCGGTCTTGAGGGCTACCGTTATGAATTTGCGGCTCTGCTCATGCACGCCGAGCACCTCGAAGCCGTGCAGGGCGTTGGCCCGCACACCATCAGCGTGCCGCGCATTCGGCGCGCAGACGACATCAACCCTGACGTGTTCGACAACGGCATCAGCGACGATACGTTTGCCCGCATCTGCGCCTGTATTCGCGTATCTGTGCCGTACACGGGCATGATTGTTTCCACGCGTGAGAGCAAGGCCGTGCGTGAAAAGGTGTTGCCTCTGGGCATTTCGCAGATCAGCGGCGGTTCACGCACCAGCGTTGGCGGGTACTATGAGCCGGAGCCGGAAGAAGACAATTCCGCGCAGTTTGATGTGAGCGATCGCCGCACGCTGGACGAGGTGGTGCGCTGGCTCATGGAGCAGGGGCATGTGCCGAGTTTTTGCACGGCCTGTTACCGCGAGGGCCGTACTGGCGACCGTTTTATGAGCCTGTGCAAGAGCCAGCAGATTTTGAACTGCTGTCACCCCAACGCCCTGCTGACCCTCAAGGAATATTTGCAGGACTACGCCTCGCCGCAAACCCGGCAGATGGGCCTTGCCATGATAGAGCAGGAACTGAACAAAATTCCCAGCGACAAGGTGCGCAAAAAGGCTGTGGAATACCTTGCCGCCATTGAAAGCGGTCAGCGGGACTTTCGATTTTGAGGTAAGTTTTTCTGAAGGTTTTGCAGGAGGCTAAACGGACTGCGGCGCATTGGAGTTACCCCAATGCGCCTTTTTTGTATGTAGGCCCCGCTAGGGCTGGGGGATATTTTTTATTTGCACTGGAGCCTTGGTCTCTCAGTTGCCCGCAGTCGCAAGCCACTGCCCCCACAGAGTTCTTTTTTCGCTGCGGCAACGCCCTGACCACCATTCAGCCGTGTGCGACAAGCTGCAATTTTTATGATTTTTTGTGCTATTTTTATTAATAAAATAGCACAAAACAAAAATAGTAAATAATTTCAGCTTGTTTATGGGAGTTATTAGATCTGCTTACCGCCAGCAATGAAAATAAAATTGTTTTTTTCACTTTTTGTGATTGCACGCAATTTCAGATAAGTGATTAATGTGCTAATATGATTGAATAAAAAATTCCTTTAATTGTACATTTTTGAACAGAAGCATGTATTTTTTTTAACAATTATTGACACAAACTTTCTGGCGGAGTAGTATTTACATTAATTTATAAATTCACAAGCAACTGTTGTTTTAATTGTTTGTGGATTGATCAAGTATATCTTTTCGTAAATTTTATTCCTATTACAAGGAAAAATTTATGTCTAGCAGCGAACTTGTTGACATTGTCTACATAATGGCATTCTGCCTTGGCGGTATGAGCTTTGCTCTGGGGCCTTTTGTAATAGTTTTTTTTCTTGCCCCTCGCATCACTCGCAACACTGTGGGCAAAACCCGCCAGATTGTTGAGTGCGGCATTGACCCCATTGGCGATGCCTGGATCAAATTCGGCGCGGTATATTATATGTATTCGCTGCTGTTCCTCGCATTTGCTGTTGATATTCTCTTTCTCTTCCCTGTTGCGGTTATCTACAACAAGGCTTCTCCCATCAGCGATTTCCTGACGTTCGCGGAAGTTTTTCTGTTCGTGGGCATTTTGTCCCTCGTCATTCTGTACGCGTGGAAAAAGGGAGTGTTCCAGTGGCAACGGAAAATATATTCGGATCGGTAGTCCACTTTTCGCGGCTGGATTCGCTGCTGGACATGTGCCGGGCCAATTCGCTCTGGCCCATGACATTCGGCCTTGCCTGCTGCGCCATTGAAATGATGGCGACCGGCGCGTCCCGCTTTGATCTGGCGCGCTTTGGGGCCGAGGTGTTCAGGCCATCGCCCCGGCAGAGCGATGTGATGATCGTTTCCGGAACCATCAATAAAAAGATGGCCCCGGCTGTGCAGATCCTTTACGACCAGATGCCCGAGCCAAAGTGGGTCATCGCCATGGGCAATTGCGCCATTTCCGGCGGGCCTTTTGTGTATGAAGGGCAGTACGCCGTGGTGGAAGGGGTGGGCAAGCTTTTTCCTGTTGATGTGTTCATTCCTGGGTGCCCGCCAAGGCCGGAAGCCCTGATTGAAGGCATCTTGAAGCTGGAAGAAAAGCTCACAGGCACCCGGCGCTGGCCCGTGGTTACGCCTCCCGGGCTTCCCGGCCCTGCGGCGGCGCAGGCGGCCAGAATGCAGGCGGAGGCGCAAGCGCCCCCGGCCCCTGCCGAGGATGCTGCGGGTGTCCCTGTGGGAGCCTCCGGGGATGCCAAGGCGGGCAACGAAGCAGGAGGGCATACGTCATGAAAGCAGACACCCTTGACGCACAGTTGGCGGCCCTGCCCGGAGCCAGGGTTCGCGCCGCAGATCATGCCGCTGTGGGCTATGATCTTGATGTGGCGCTGCCGGAAAGCTCCCTGCTTGCCGCCGTGGGCATCATGGACGGTGCGGGGTACTTTCTTGAAGGAATGACAGGGGTAGACTGGCTTGGCGAATGCGAGACCCTGCGCAAGGAGGCCGAAGCCATAGCAAAAAAGGCTGCCGAAACCGCCGCTGCCAGTGCAGCGGACGCCCCGGATACCAGCCAGGCCGCCCCACCTGAAGCCCCTGTGCAGGAATCCATACCGCAGGAAGACGAGCTTGAAGTTGTGTACGACTTCAACCTCTATGCCGCCCGCCACAGGGTATGCTTGCGAGTGCGCACGCCGCGCTCCAACCCGCAGATCCACACCATCGCCGAAATTTATCCCATAGCCCACTGGCACGAGCGCGAGATTCACGAGTTCTTTGGCATCGTCTTTATCGGGCATCCCTACCTCATCCCCCTGTTGTTGCCCGAAGACGCGGAATACCACCCCTTGCTCAAGGACTACAGCGCATGAACTATCTTGCCCAAAGTCCCACAGACGAGCGGTTTGTTCTGAACCTTGGCCCGCAGCACCCGGCTACGCACGGCGTTTTGCGCGTCAAGATGGTCATGGACGGCGAGTATATAGTGGAGGCCGAGCCTGTGCTTGGCTACATCCACCGCATGCACGAAAAAATGGCCGAAAACCGCACCTGGGCGCAGTTTATGCCCAATACGGGTCGCATGGATTACCTGCATGCCCTTGCCTACAACCACGGCTATGCCTGCCTGGTCGAGCGCGCCGCTTCCATTGAAGTGCCGGAACGCGCCGAGTACATCCGCGTCATCACCAACGAGCTGAACCGGGTTTCAAGCCATTTGCTCTGGTTTGGAGCTTTTGTGCTTGATCTTGGCGGGTTCTCGCCGCTTTTGTACGCCTTTGACGACCGCGAACAGATTCTGGATCTGCTGGAATCCGTTACCGGGTCGCGCCTCACGTACTGTTACTTTCGCTTTGGCGGCGTGTACAACGATATTGACGATGCTTTTGTAACAGGTACGCGGGCATTTATTACGCGTATGCGCAAGCGTCTGCCCATGTATGATTCTCTTGTTTCCAAAAACCTCATTATCCAGCAACGCCTTGTGGATGTGGGGGTTGTGTCTGCCGAGATGTGCCGCAAATACGGCGCCACCGGCCCGGTTGCGCGTGGTGCGGGCATTGCCTACGACGTGCGCAAGCACGAGCCCTACGGCGTTTATGACCGCTTTGCCTTTGACGTGCCTGTGTATGCCGAGGGCGATTCCATGGCCCGCTACAAGGTGCGCATGGACGAAATTGAACAGAGCTTGCGCATCATCGAGCAGGCCCTCGACCAGTTGCCGCAAGGCCCGGTTATGGCGGCCAAGGTTCCCAAAACCATCAAACCGCCCAAGGGCGACTATTACCATGCTGTTGAAACGGCGCGCGGTCTTCTGGGTATTCGCGCCGTCAGCGACGGCAGCGGCACCCCCTGGCGGCTCAAGTGGCGCACCCCCTGTTTTTCAAATCTGCTTGTTTTTGGCGAGGCGGGCAAGGGAATGCTGCTGCCCGATGCCCTGGCGCTGCTCGGCAGCCTTGACCTGGTGATTCCGGATATTGACCGCTAAGGAACACAGCTATGACGTTTTATTCCGAAATGCTGCGTCTTCTGGGGTATCTTGTAGGATTCCTTGTCTTTGTGGCGCTTAACGCGGCCTATCTGGTGTGGGTTGAGCGCAAGGTGGCAGGGCATATACAGCGGCGCATAGGGCCCAAGGAAGTTGGCCCCTACGGCCTGTTGCAGCCGCTGGCGGACGGCTTCAAGCTCATGACCAAGCAGGTATTTATTCCCACGGATGCCGACGGCGTACTGTTCTGCCTTGGCCCCGTGCTGGTCATGACCCCGGCCTTCATGAGCTTTGTGACCATTCCCTACACCGAAGGGCTGGTGGCGCGTAACCTTAATCTGGGGCTGCTGGCCATTTACGCCTTTGCTTCGGTAAACGTGCTGGGCCTGCTGCTTGGCGCGTGGGGCTCGCGCAACAAATACGCCGTTATCTCTGCCGCGCGTGTGGTTTCGCAAAACGTGGCCTACGAAATCCCCATGCTGCTGGTTGTAGTGAGCCTTGTTATGGTTATGGGCACGCTCAACCTCAACGAAATTGTGGGCACGCAATCGGGCGGATTCTGGCACTGGAATGTGTTTCGCCTTTCGGCAAGCCCGCTCATGCCTGTTTCGTGCATCATCTTTTTCATCTGCATGCTGGCGGAGACAAACCGCGCCCCCTTTGACATGGCCGAGGCCGAAAGTGAGCTGATCGCAGGCGCTTTTACGGAATATTCGGGCATGGGTTTTGGCGTGTATTTTATGGGCGAGTACGCCAACGTTGTGGTGGGGGCCAGTCTGCTGACCCTGCTGTTTCTTGGCGGGTGGGATTGCCCGCTGGGGCTTTGGCCGGGAGCGCACTGGTTTGCCATTAAGCTCTACGCGGTCATTTTTACCGTAATCTGGGTGCGCTGGACATTTCCGCGCACAACCTTCTACGGCCTGCTGAACCTCTCATGGAAGGTGCTTATCCCCATTGCGCTCGTCAACCTCATCATTACCAGCGCGTTGCTCAAGGTGCTGTAGCATGAACGCATACTTTAAAAATATCTTTTCAGGCGGGTGGAGCCTCTTTGTGGGCATGGGCATAACGCTGCGCTATTTTTTCAAGCCGGTGGTTACATCATCCTACCCGCGTGAGGTGCTGCCCATAACACCGCGCTACAGAGGCCATATCGACCTTGTATACGACCCGGAAACCGGCACGGACAGGTGCATTGTGTGCGGATCGTGCCAGAAAGCCTGCCCCTCGGGCTGCATAGAGCTTGCGGGCGAAAAACTGGATGGGGCCAAGAAGAAGACCCTCACGAGCTACAAACTGAATTTTACCAAGTGCAGCCTGTGCGGTATGTGCGTGGAATCGTGCCCCACAGACGCGCTGACGTTTTCTCATGACTACAATCTGGCCGGGTTTGACGAGGCGGAGTATCACTTTGACCTTGTACGGCGGCTCAAGGAGCGTCCCTGATGTCCAGTCATGAAACTATGCAAACGCTGGCTGAGGGCATTTTCTGGTTCTTTGTGCTGGTGACGTTTAGCGGCGCGGTGCTGGCTGTCTCGGCGCGCACTCTCATACGCCGCGTGGCAGGGCTTGCCTTGTGCTTCACTGGCGTGGCGGGGATTTATTACTACCTTTCCAGCCCCTTTGTGGCCTTTATGCAGATGCTTGTGTACGTGGGCGCGCTGTGCGTCACCATTACATTCGCCATCATGCTGGCCGAAACATCGGACGCAAACCGCGCCCCGCGCCGCAACAAGCTGAGCCTTTTTCTGGGTGCTGCGGCCAGCTGCGCCATCACGGCGGCGCTTGTGGTGCAATCCATCGTGGCTCCCTGGCCGGAGACGCCCCCGGCCCAGATTGAGGGAACCATCGAGCGCATCGGGCAAGCCTTGCTGAGCACGTATTCCATGAGCTTTGAACTTATTTCCGTGGTTCTGGTGGTAGCCATGGTGGGGGCGCTCGCACTGGCCCGCCACGGGAGGGACAAGTGATGCACTACGCAAGCTTGAGTCAGTCTCTTGAAACCTATCTGGTCATCGGCGCGGTTCTGTTCGGTCTGGGGCTGTTCGGCATGGCCATGCGCCGCACATTCATAGGCATGCTCATTGCGTCCGAGCTTATCCTCTGCGGGGCATCGGTCAACTTTATGGCCTTTGGGCGGTTTTGCGCGCCAGACACGGCAACCGGGCAGATCGCGGCGCTGTTTGTCATGGCCATCGCAGCGGCGGAAGCGGTAATTGTGCTTTCCATCATCATTGCGGTGTACCGGCTGTACAGATCTGTTGAAACGGACGCTCCGTCAGACCTCAAAGGTTAAGGGGAACACATATGGATATTGTTGAATCCGTCAGACCCCTGGCCGCCATACTTACAGCGTTGATCGGCGCATGCCTGATAATGCTGACGGGGCGTTGGCCAAACGTGCGCGAAACAGTTTCGTTTGTAACAGCGGTGGTCATGTTCTGCATCATCGCTTCGATGATCGGTGATGTTGCACCCGCACCTATGGGGCTCAGTCACACGTTGCATCTTACGCTTTTTCCGATCCTGCCGGGGCTTTCGGTAAGCTTTCGGGCAGATGCGTTTTCCATGATATTTGCCCTTGTGGGCTCATTCTTGTGGATTATCACAGTTTTTTACGCGGCAGGGTACATGCGCGGCTTGAACGAGCATGCCCAGACGCGCTTCAGCGCCTGTTTTGCCCTGACGCTTTTTGGTGCCATGGGCGTGGCCTTTGCCGACAACCTGTTTACGCTCTACCTGTTCTATGAAGTGGTGAGCGTGTGTACCTACCCCCTTGTGGCCCACCATCAGGATGCCGAGGGCTATGACGGCGCGCGCAAGTATATTGTGTACCTGACCACCACGGCAAAAGGGCTGGTGCTGCCAGCCATGATCGTCATTTACGTGATCACGGGTAATCTGGACTTTGCCCACAACAGCCACACGGGCATTTTGTCTGCCGGGGCCAGCGATGCGCTGGCAACCGTGCTGTACGTCTGCTGCGTTCTGGGTTTTGCCAAGAACGGCATCATGCCGTTCCACCACTGGCTGCCGGGCGCGATGGTGGCTCCCACGCCTGTTTCGGCCCTGCTGCATGCGGTGGCGGTGGTCAAGGTGGGCGTGTTCTGCACCACGCGCGTCATGCTCTTTGTGTTTGGCACTGATTTGATGAAAAGCCTGAACCTCGGCGTGCCCACGGCCTACTTTGTTTCGTTCACCATTCTTGCGGCCTCCATCATTGCCCTGACCAAGGACAACCTCAAGGCGCGGCTGGCCTATTCAACCGTGAGCCAGCTTTCCTACATCGTGCTTGGCGTGGCGCTCCTGACCGTAGACGGGATACAGGGTGGCATAGTGCATATCGCCAACCACGCATTCTCAAAGATAACGCTCTTTTTCTGCGCGGGCGCGATCTATGTGGCAACGCACAAAAAGTGCATTTCTGAAATGAGCGGCCTTGGGCGCTCCATGCCTTTTACCTTTGCGGCCTTTGCCGTGGCCTCGCTTTCCATGATCGGCGCGCCGCCCGTGGCAGGGTTTGTGACCAAGTGGAAGCTGCTGGTGGGCGCTATGGAAATGCCCACGCATTCCATGGGCATATTGCTGGTGCTGCTGGCAAGTACGCTCCTGAACGTGGCCTACTTTGCGCCTGTGACCTACAAGGCATTTTTCGGCAAAAGGCCGGAAGGTGAAGAAACGGGCATTCGTGAAGCTCCGCTGAGCATGGTTGTGCCCATTCTCATAGCGGCTGGCGTTTCCGTGTTCATCGGCATTTACCCCGATGCCATCATGTCCTTCGTGAAGGTGGTGACAGGATGATAGTGAACATCATCGAATTTTTCCGCGCCCGGCTCAAGGCCACCATCCGTGTGTGTCTGGTAGTGCTGGCCGCGCTGGTGGTGTGGGACGCCCTGTTTGTTTCAAAAGAGCATGTGCACACCTTTGTGGAGCGTATACCCGGATTTTGGGCCGCGTTCGGCTTTGTCGCCTGCATTGTGATTATCATCGTTTCCAAGTGGTTCGGCCATTTGGGCATTATGACCCGCGAGGATTATTACGATGACTGAGCCATGGATTCACCCCTCCGCAGTTCTGTTGCTCGGCGCGGTAATTCTGCCGCTGCTGCCCAAGGCCCTGCGCCGGATATGTATTGTGCTTGTGCCGGTGCTGGCCTTTTGCGCCGTGCTGCTCATGCAGGGGCACAATGGCGTATATGGCGTGCTGCCCTTCATGAAATGGCAACTGATATTCGGCAAGGTCGATGCCCTGAGCATGGTCTTTGCCTACATCATGACCCTCATGTGCGTGATCGGCTCTATCTACGGCCTACATGTGGAAGAAGCTGCGCAGCATTCCGTCGCCTGGACCTATGTGGCGGGATCGCTGGGCGTCATCTTTTGCGGGGATTACCTGACGCTCTTCCTTTTTTGGGAGCTGATGGCCTTCTCCTCCGTATTCCTGGTGTGGTTCAGGCGGCGCAAGGAATCTCTGGCCTCTGGTTATCGCTATCTGCTGGTGCACACTGCGGGCGGTCTGCTGCTGCTGGCAGGGCTTGTGCTGCGCTATCGGGCCACGGGCGATCTCACCTTCGGCCCCATCGGCGTGGCTGATCCGCAGCTCTACACCTACCTGATCATGGCCGGATTTATCCTCAACGCGGCTGTGCCGCCCCTGCATGCATGGCTGCCCGATGCCTACGGCGAAGCCACGGTGACAGGCGCGGTGTTCATGTGCGCCTTTACCACCAAAACCGCCGTGTATGTGCTGGCGCGCAGCTTTGCGGGCATGGAAATTCTGGTGCCGCTTGGCGTGTGCATGGCCCTGTACGGCGTTGTGTACGCAGTGCTTGAAAACGACGCCCGCCGCCTGCTGGCCTACCACATCATCAGTCAGGTGGGGTACATGGTGGCCGCTGTGGGCATCGGTACGCCGCTGGCCATCAACGGCGCCTGCGCTCACGCTTTTGCCCACATTCTTTACAAGGGGCTGCTGTTCATGGGCTGCGGCTCGGTGCTGCACATGACGGGCGTGAGCAAGTTCACCCAGTTGGGCGGACTGTACAAAAAGATGCCCAAAACCTTTGTGTTCACGCTGGTGGGCGGGCTTTCCATCTCGGCCTTTCCGCTGTTCAGCGGCTTTGTGACCAAGGCCATGATCGTAGCCGCCGGATTTGAGGCGCACAATTACTGGGCGGGATTTCTGCTCACCCTGGCCTCTGCGGGCACCTTCCTGCACACGGGCCTGAAGGTTCCGTACTTCATCTGGTTCGGCAAAAACAACTGCTCCAAGGAAACATGGGAGCGCGCGGGCGATCCGCCGCTCAACATGCAGGCGGCCATGGCCGTGGCGGCGTTTTTGTGCATCTTTATCGGCTGCTACACGCCGTACCTGTACGACATGCTTCCCTTCCCCGATGTGGCGGCGCAGTACCACCCCTACAGCGCGGCGCATATTTCTGAAACCTTGCAGATACTGCTGTTTACGGCCCTGGGATTCTTTTTGCTGCTCAAAAAGCTCACGCCGGAGCCCACCATCAGTCTGGATATGGACTGGTTTTACCGCATGGGCGGCAGGCTGTTTTACTGGTTTGCGCGCAAGCCCGTGCAGTCTGTGGACAATACCGTGGGCGAGGCCTGGAACCGGCAGGGTATAGTGCCGCTCATGCGCACGGCGCGCTTTTGGTCATGGTTTGACTGGCACTGCATTGATACGGTGGTTGATGGCACGGCCCGCAGCGTGCGCGCTCTTGGCGGCGTGCTGCGGCAGGTGCAGAGCGGCAGCCTGCAAATAAACATTATTTCCATGGCCGCAGTGGTGGCCCTGGTGCTCACGCTGCTGGCTCTTGTCTGAGCCGGGGTGAAAGGAGATCGCCACAATGGATTTTCTGAGCATGAACACCTTGGGGTATCCCATCCTCAGCATCCTTGTTTTTCTGCCGCTGGCAGGGGCTGTCATTGTGCCTCTGCTTCCGGGAGAAAACGGGGTGCGGGTGTGGACGCTGCTGGTCACTCTGGCAAACGCCGTCATTTCACTGCCGCTGTTTACGCGGTTCAACCCCACATCCGCCCTGTACCAGTTTGCGGAGCACCACCAGTGGATTGCGAGCTTTAACGTCAACTACACCCTTGGCGTAGACGGCATTTCGCTGCTGCTGGTGATGATGACAACGCTCATCATGCCGCTGTGCGTGCTCGGCTCGTGGAAGTATATTCAGAAACGCGTAAAGGAATTCATGATCTGCCTGCTGGTGATGGAAACATCCATGCTCGGCGTGTTCATGGCGCTGGATCTGGTATTGTTCTATGTGCTGTGGGAAGCCATGCTTATTCCCATGTATTTGCTCATCGCCGTGTGGGGCGGGCCGCGCAAGAGCTACGCCTCCATCAAGTTCTTTCTGTACACCCTGGCAGGCTCGGTATTTCTGCTGGTGGCCATTGTGGCCCTGTACATCAATCAGGGTACGTTCAGCATTCCCGCGCTCATGGGACAGCAGTATTCCGAGCGCTTCCAGTTGTTGGTATTTCTGGCTTTTTTCATCGCTTTTGCCATCAAGGTGCCCATGTTTCCCTTCCACACATGGCTGCCTGCGGCCCATGTGGAAGCCCCGACAGCAGGCTCGGTGATTCTGGCCTCGGTGCTGCTTAAAATGGGTACATACGGATTTTTGCGCTTTTGCCTGCCCATCACGCCCGGCGCGGCTATCGGCCTGCTGCCTGCCTTGCAGTGGCTCTCGGTAGCGGGAATCCTTTACGGCGGCCTGACCGCCCTTGCGCAGCAGGACATGAAGAAGCTCATTGCCTACTCAAGCGTTGGGCACATGGGTTTTGTGACTCTGGGCATCTTTGCCCTGAACCAGCGTGGGCTTGAAGGCGCGCTGTTACAGATGATCAATCACGGCGTCACCACAGGGGCTTTGTTTCTCTGCGTGGGCATGGTGTACGAGCGTTCGCACAGCCGCGAGCTCTCGGATGCGGCGGGGCTTGGCAAGTTCATGCCCATCTATGTGACGTACCTGACGTTTTTCTCGCTGTCGTCGCTGGCCTTTCCCGGCACAAACAGTTTTGTGGGCGAGTTTCTTATTCTTGCCGGGGCATTTTTCAACAACAAGATCGTGGCTGTCTGCGCCATTCCCGGCGCAGTACTGGCGGCGGCATACATGCTGCGGATGTTGCAGCGGGTGATCTGGGGCGGCACCAATAATCCAGACCAGTCGCGCATGTACGATCTTGGCTGGCGCGAGGCTGTGACCCTGGCCCCGCTGCTGGTGTTTGTTTTCTGGATTGGGCTGGCTCCGGAACCGTTTTTGCGCGTCATGAGGCCCAGCCTTGACCATCTGCTGGCGCAGACCGGCTACCATGCCCCGAGCGCATTGGCCCTTGCTGAACTTATTGCGCGTTGATGAACCCCAAGCACAGACATAAGGCCTACGCATGAACGCACATCTTTTTGCACCGGAACTGGTTCTTCTTGCAGGGTGTCTGCTGGCATTTTGCATGACTCTGACGGAAGCCCGGACGCAAACCCTGCGCCTGCTGGTTCTTTGCGTTGGGGCAGCCTTTGCCGCCACATCTGTTCTTTGCCTTTTTGCCAAGGGAACCCTGTTTTACGGAGCCTACAGGGTAGACCTGTTTTCACAGCTGGTAAAATGCGTGATGTCCATCGGTTTCACCCTGATGCTGCTTTTTGGGGCGGACACCAAGGGGATTTCTGTGCGCATGCGCCCGGAGTATTATTTCTTTCTGCTTACAAGCCTGCTGGGCCTGACTCTGCTTTCAAGCAGTGTGGAGCTGATCACCCTGTTCATCGCCCTTGAACTGTCTTCGTATTCGCTCTATCTGCTGGTGCCCATGCGTACCCCCTCGGACAGCATGCGCGCGCCCATGGAAGCGGCCATCAAGTATCTGCTCTTTGGCGTGACGGCATCGGGCATCATGCTCTTTGGCATGAGCTGGATTTTTGGCATCGTGGGCAGCACCTATCTTGACCAGATATTGCCTGCCATAAGGGCAGCCGGGTCACATGCCGCCCCTCTGGTGGGCCTGCTGATGCTCTTTTGCGGTATGTTCTTCAAGCTGGCGGTGTTTCCCTTCCATTTCTGGGCGCCGGATGTGTACCAGGGCGCATCCAACGACACCACGGCCTTTATCGCCTCCATACCCAAGATTGTGGCCGTGGCCGTGCTGGCGCGGTTCTGCGCCATGGCATATCCCGGCGAGGGGCACGTGGCGCTGCTGCTGACCGGGCTTTCCATAGCGTCCATGTGCTACGGCAACCTCACGGCGTTGGTGCAGACAGACGTCAAGCGCATGCTTGGCTTTTCGGGCATTGCGCATGCCGGGTACATCCTCATGGGTATGGCGACCCTGCAAGGTTGGGGTATCGCCACGGCGCTCTATTATGCCACAGGCTATCTGTTTATGATGCTGGCGGCATTTCTGGTGCTGTGCGTGGTTTCGCCCGATGGGCGGAACCTGAGCATCAAGGATCTGAACGGCCTTTCGCGGCGCTCGCCCATGCTGGCCTTTGTGCTGGGCGTGAGCATGTTTGCACTGGCGGGCATTCCGCCCTTTGTGGGCTTTATGGGCAAGTTCATGCTGCTGACGGGCGCGTGGCGGGCTGGGCATACGGCCCTGGTTATCATTGCCGCCATCAACACAGCCATTGGCATCTACTACTATTTGCAGGTGGTGCGCGCCGTGTATACCGAGGCCGCGCAGCATGATGCGGAACCCATTGTGCCGCACGCTGGCGCGCGTATGGCGGGCATATGCCTTGTGGGGCTGGTTCTGGCTCTTGGCATTGCGCCTGAAAGCATGATCCGGCTGGCTACAGAAGCCGTGCTTGCCGCATGGTAGGCTGACAGATAAGCACGTAGCAGTGCAGAAAAACAAAAGTCAGTGCTGACCACAACGGTTGCACTGACTTTTGTTTTTCTGCTGCCCTACAAGAAAACGTGCCTGATTTTCGCGGCATCGTCGCGTTGCACTGTGCGGTGATAGCGAACCGCCGGATACCCAAAAAGCATTGCATAAAAAGGTGTTTCTGTATCCAGACCGAGAATAGGACGCAATTCTGGAGCGGCATCAACTGCAAATTTCAGGAATCCGCACCATGTTGTACCCAATCCGCTGCATTGGGCGAGCAATTCAAAATATGCCAGAGACAGAGAAATATCTTGCAGAGGTGTGCTTGCGGTCTCTGCCGCAGAGACAACAAGCAAGTGCGGCGCGCCTCTAAAAATTTCATCTACTCCCTGTTGCCGATAGGCTGCCACAGCCGCCGATAAAAAATCTGGCATCAACTCATGGCATTCCATTTTGTTCTCAATTGATTCAATCACCCTGATGCGTAGTTTTTGCATCACACTGTGGTCATCTACCACAGCAAACCTCAAGGTGCGATCATTACAGCCTGTTGGTGTATTTGCCAGCGTGGCGAGAAGATCATCAATCATTCTGGCTGGTACATTTTCCGTACTGTACTGGCGTACACTGCGCCGTCCCCGTAACAGTGTGTGCATCTGGATTGCAGCGGGTATTTTTTCTGCGCTCAGTTCAATGCTGTTTTCTGCCTTGAGGCCAAAGATGCTTACAGCCCCCGTCGGGCATACGGCCAGGCAATGCTGACATTCAAGGCAGTTTGCCTCCAGTATGGGCGAAACCCAAGGCAAACCGCCAGAGATGGAAATTATATGGCGAGGACAGTCGGTTATGCATGCATTGCACTGGACGCACTTTTGTGGATCAACTGTAAAATGTATCTCTTTCATGGCTATGTCCTTTGATGCGGCTACGCTGGCAGGATGTTGATATTTTGTATCAACCCGTGTTTGACAATGAATTCATAAGAAAATTTTTGCGGACTCCCTGGAAAATTTCCTTTTGTCAGCGTTATGACATTTGTGCTTTCGGCGGTAGAAGTTGCATCAATAACTGTTGTGCAAAGATCAAATTTTTCTTTTGAATCTGTAACAAAGTCTTTAATGGCATTTATTCCGCTGATTTCATTGTTTTCGGCCGGGTCAAAGAGCACAGCCGTGCTAGCCAGGCAACTGTCCAGTTTTTCAGTGTCGGCAGTGTTCATTATTTCCATAAATATTTCCACGGGTTTTGGCATGCTGGTATTCATATCAACCTCCATTATTTTGTTGAAATTTATGTCTAGCAGAGTAAACATGACAGCATTATGTCATGTTTTTTGGGCACAATGGAGGCCAGAGTGAAAATTGACCGTCTTTTGTCAATTGTGATGATTTTGCTGGAAAAGAAAAAAGTAAGCGCCTCAGAACTTGCCCAGACGTTTGAAGTATCTGTGCGAACCATTTATCGCGATGTTGATACAATAAATCAGGCGGGTTTGCCCGTGGTCACGTACCCTGGTGCAAAGGGGGGCATCGGCATTCTTGAAAGCTACAAGGCGGAAAAGCGTTTCTTCACGTCGCAGGATGTGACCATGATCCTGATGGGGCTGGGCAGTATTCGCACGTCTTATTCAAGTGCCGAGGTGGCAGGAGCAATTGCAAAAATCAAAGGGCTTGTTCCTGAGGCAGAGCGCAAGGCAATTGAATTGCAGGCAGGACAGGTATCAATTGATTTGACGCCCTGGAGCAACAATCATGCTGGTATGGCAGCGCTCGTGAAAATTCAGCAGGCCCTGAAGGATAATAGGCTATTGGAGTTTGATTATAATGACCGTAAAGGCCAGCGGAGCGCCCGCCGCGTAGAACCATACAAACTGATTCTTAAAAGAAGAAGCTGGTATCTTGGGGGATATTGCCTGATGCGTGAGGGCATGCGCCTTTTTAAAGTTTCACGTATGGCTGAAACAAAACTGTGCAAGGAATCGTTCTCTCCGCGATCTGTTACTACAGAAGATTTTATTGTTCGAAATTTTGACGATGCAGAATGCATGGATGGAATAATACGGATATCCGCAAGGGCCAGAGAGACAATTGTGGAACTGTTTGGTGATGCTGCGCTTGAGCAGGAGAATGAAAATACGTGGCTGGCCCGTATTCCATTAACTGACAATGATCAGGGGCACAGTTTTGTTGCCAGCCTTGGCAGCGATGCAGAAGTGCTCGCCCCTGAATGCATCAGGGAAAGCATGAAAGAGTATTTCAAAAAGGCCCTGAACATCTATTGTTAATGCAATCCTTTACCTGACCAGCCCATCCTTTATTTCAACGTTTTGTTATGGCGTTGGCTGCATCCGGCAGCAGGGCGAGGGCGTAACAGTTGCGCAGATCGGCAAGGTTGCGCTGCGGCACCCCGGCGCTCAGGAGCAGGGCTTCCCAGTTTTGCCTGATCGTCCCCTTTGTTTCTTCAACAATCATCTGCGCTTCATCGGGAGCAAGGCCAAAGTGCCGGGCCGCGCCCAGCACATTGCTCATGGCGGTGCTGCGACCTTTTGGCCCCACGCTCAGGTGCAAGGCCCGTGGGGCATCGTCCATCACAGGCTGCGGCACCACATCATACGCCGGAGAGAGCCGCCAGCCGGATCGGCCATTCTGGTCAGCCAGATGCAGAAAACCATGATTGCGTAAATGGTCATCGGAGTTGTTGCACAGGGCATTGAAGACCATGCGCTGGTACAGCTCGCGGATATCGCTGCGCGTGGCCTCGGCGCTGTAAAAATCCCGCCGCATGGCAGTGACAATGTCGGCGTAGGCGGCATGCGCCTCCGGCCCTGCCGCACCAATGAGGGTCATGGCCGAAACAAAGGGCAGGCGGTGCAGGGCGCCACTGCGAATCTGGCGGTCAAAACGCTCAACCAGAAGGATATCGCGGTTGCCCAGAACCGTAATCCGATTCGTTTCCGGCACGTTGATACCGCACTTTCCCGCAAGGAGCATATTGGCATGCTCTATGCGGCAGGTGGGCCAGGCTTCACGTTCCTTGCTGAATTTTGCAATCCAGAATTTGCCGTCCTGCTCAAACGAGGCCTTGGGCCTTGCCCCGCCGATGGAAGAACCGCGCACAAAAAAGCGTCTGTACTGCGGGGTGAGCTCGTCTGCCTGCTCCACATTGTCCGTAGCCAGCAGCATGCCCTGGAGGTCAAGTTCTGCGCCGGGGAGGCTCTGCGCCCAGGGCGGCACATCGGTAAAAGGGGCGGCATCGGGCGCGCTGCTGAAACCGAGCGCGCCGATTCTGTCCGGCCCGGCATAGAGCATGTAGTCAAATTCGCCAAGGTGGGAGCCTGAGGCTTCGGCGGCGATATCAAGAACGTGACGGCCCCAGTCGTCAGGGCAGGCATCGCGCAGCCCATTAAAGAGCGCACCGCCCAGCGGGCCTTCGTAGGTATGTTCCCGTTGCAGGGGCAAGGCAACAGGGTCAACGGCTACCGCGTCAGGTCGCCCCAGATAGCGGTTGGAATATTCAAAGAGGCATTGGCTGAACCGGCCATCCTGAACATAGCGCAGGCGTCCGGCAACAACAAAGCTGCCTCTAAGGTGCATATGCACATACACCACGCGGGTTGTCATGAGCTGGCTCCCTTAAAAGTCGTAGGAAATTTTGTCCTTCCCGCCCGCCGCCTTGCCTTCAAGCCGCCTGCGTTCGTGGGCAAGGCCGATCATGTCCGTTTCCATGGCGGCCACGCTGTCCAGATCGTTTTCAAGCCCGAGGGTGAGCAGGGCAGTCACAAGGGTGCCAAGGCTTGTTCCCGGTGTGCCGCTCTCAAGCCTTTGCAGGGAGCCAACAGAAACCATCATGAGCTTGGCCATTTCGTGCAGCGTCAGACCCCGGCGTTTTCGCGCCAGTTTGATTCTGCGGCCCAGATCCTCAAGCTTTGCCAGAACCTTGGGCGGCAGGGCGGCTGTGGAAGCTGACGATTTACTCATAAATGGTATTTTTTTAGTGTTTTTTACTAATATATGGATAAATTAAAAAAGGTCAAGTGGAGATGCCCACTAAGCGGCCCTCCTGTTCTGGCAGGAAATAACTTTGCGATTGCTTGAAACAGGAAAAACAGCGGCAACGATTAAAAAGCTGCTGCGTCCCTGTTACAGTCCGCCGCCTCCACCCCCGCCAGAGCCGCTGCCCGCGCCGCCCCCGCCGGAGCTGAAACCGCTGGCGGATGAGGATTCGGCAGATGCGGAGGAGGCGCTTACGGCGCTGCCAAAACCATTGGAAAAGTCGCTCCAGCCGCCATGCCCGTGTATAAGGGCGATATCAACGCCGGAGTCTTCCAGCGCTGCCGCCTGAAGCTGCTCGGCAAACCTGTTGCACCACGTTTTTTCCAGCCCCAGCACCAGTGCATAGGGCAGCAGACGGCGAAAAACCTCGGGTGTGTCTTCGGGCTTTTCGTCCTGCGCGCCTACCTGCTCCATGCGTGGCAGTTCCGCAGTGCGCATGTACATGGCAAGGCCGTCAATTTCGTCCAATACCTGGCGCGCTGCGGGGCTGGGAGCCTTGATGACGGCTGTGAACACAATGGCCGTGATGCTCATGAGCAGAAGAAGCAGCCACCCCAGATCGTAAAAATAAAACTGAAGACCAACCGCAGTTATCCCGGCCAGTGGCAAGGCCATAAGCCCCAGAGTTGCCAGCAGGGATTTTGCCTGCTGCCGCACCAGCAGCAGGGGAAGCGCCAGTGCTGCGCAAAAAGCCATGCAAACTGCGAGCAACAGTAGAATCAGCGGCAGTTGCGAGTTCTCCGGGGCAAGCAAGGCAGGGTCAACTTCCCAAAAACTCGCCGCAAAAGCCAGCGGCAGCACCAAAAACCAGCCAAGCACCGCAACCCAAGTGTTCAAGCGCCATGCGCCCTTAAAGTTCTGCTTCAGGTTTGCCCTGGCGGCATTGAAAATGCTGCGGACATCTTCATTTTTTGGGCGCAGCAACAGTTTTCCGCCCTTGCCCGTACTGCGCACAAGCTCGCGGTACACGGTTTGTTCTTCTGCGGTAAGCTCCCCTTTGCGCCCGTTTGATGCTGCGGTCAGTTCCAGCGCATAGGTTTTAGCGTCCGCCTTGCTGATGCGGCACAAGCCCTTGAAAGCCAGAGCCAGAAACGTGGCGGCAAGCCCCCGGCCAGAGATGCGGGCCGACTTGTAGAAGAATTCCACCGCCAGCGGCGAAAGCACTTGCGGCGTAGCCCCTTCAGCAGGTTTTTTGCTCCACTGAGCCGTCTTTGGCGGATAATAGCGGGGGAATATGGCCCCCTTGGGCGGATCAATGCCAAGGCGCTGCCAAAGCAGAAAATAATAAAGAAACACAGCGCAAAAAGCCAGGCACTGCGCAGGCAGTAAGGGATTATCGTACAGCACTTCAAAGAGCAGCCCCCGCTCCCTGATGGCGCGCTCCTCTTCTTGCCGGGCCAGCTCCATGGCTTCGTCTTCCCGCTGCTGCTGCAGTGCAAGCGGAAGCACCGGGTCGGCAATGCTCTGCCTGTCAAAGGCTACAGCCACCGTAAACTGGGTGTCCGGTTCAAGGGTCCTGGCAAGGGTAAAAGCCGCTTCGTTGGCTTGCGTTCTGCCGATTGAAATGCCGTCTGTATTTCTGGAGCCAGCAGGCCCGGCCCACGCGGTGGTTTGCCGCACGGCTACGCCCTTGGGCAGAATGACGCGGCAGGAAGCGTTAAGGATAGGGAAGCCCCACACGCCAGTGGCGTTCCAGTTGAGCTCTCCGTTGGATTCGTAAAAGCGCAGGTGCAGGGATGTGTCGTATTCCAGCACAAAGCGGTGCTGCCCCGTGGAGAGCGGCTCCTTGCCGCGCATGAGCACCCGTATGTAGTCGCCCCTGATTTCGGTTTCGACCGGGTTGAGGTGCACGCCGTCAATGCTTGCGGATGTAACGGTGAAAGGAACCGTACCACTGTAATTTGCCGGGCCGGAATAGAGCAGGGGGAGCTCTCGGTATATGCCTTTTTTAATCTGGTTGCCTTCCGCATGCACAACAATTGCTTCGCGCACATGCATGCTGCCGTCCTGATGGATTGTGACGGTGGAGGCAAAGCTCTCTATGCGTTCCTGCGCGTATGCAGCAAGGCACATGGCATGGATGCAGAGCAGCAGGGCGCATACGGTCAGTGTGATGCGGCGTGTAAACCAACTGCTGGCATAGGGCGTGTGCATGGCTTCATCCTTGCGCAGGCTGTTTGTGAGGATTGCCGTGACGCGGACAGTGGTTAAAAAAGCAGGTCTGGCAGGCTCAAGGCCGCCAGCCCCACAGAGGCGAGCAGGCCCATGAACGCAAGGGCCATCCGCGCAAAATTGCCGAGCACATAACACCGCCGCGCGTACCACAGCCAGACCAGCCCTGCGGCAAGATTGCAGCCAAGCAAGGTGTCTGATCGCCGCGCCATTATAAGCACGCCTGAGATCCAAAGCTGCAAGGCCGCCATCAGGGCAGCAGCCATGAAGTACAGGGCATGCCGCCACAAGCGGCGGCCCAGCCCGTCTTGCCTGTTATTGTGCACCAACATCAGGAACTGCCCGTTCTGCTGGTGAATCAAGTTCAAAATAAGTGACAGGGGCAAAGTGGAAAAATCCGGCAACCAGATTGCCGGGGAACTGGCGAACGCGGTCGTTCTGTTCCCTTGCTGCGCCGTTGTAGTAGCGGCGGGCCATCTGGATTTCATCCTCCAGCGTGGCGAGGCTTTGCTGCAACTGGCGATAGTTTTCGCTGGCCTTAAGCTCCGGGTAGGCTTCCGCAATGGCAAAGAGCTTGCCCAGCGCGCCGGAAAGCAGGTTTTCCGCCTTGGCCTGTGCCGCAACATCACCCTGTGCGGAGAGGCTGCGGGCGCGCGCAGCGCTCACTTCTTCAAACAGGCCCTTTTCGTGGCTGGCGTACTGCCTGACGGCGCTGACCAGATTGGGCACCAGATCGTGCCGCCGTTTAAGTTGCACATCAATGCTGCTCCAGGCTTCGTCCACCATGTTTTTGCCGCGCACCAGGGCATTGTAAAGGGCTACAATGACCGCAAACATAATCACAGCGGCCCCTATGGCGATCAAGATGCCGGTGCTCATACGAACTCCTTGGATTTGTTGGCAACATGCGCAGGATTATGAAGCAGCGTGTTGCGCACGGCCTCGGTTTGCGTGGCAAAAGGCCAGTTAATGCTGTCGTAAAAATTGGCATATGTGCGATATTCGGTCAATGCCTCTTTGCCGCCAGCCATAAGAGGCGGGCATTCGCTAAGCCCCAGCCCGGCCCTCTCGTGCTGCCTCCTTTTGTCGCCCTCAGGCCAAAACATCCAAAGACATTTATGCACAGGTGCGTTACGAAGGTAAGGAAGTGGAAAGGGAAAATCAGGCCGAAATCACCAATAAAATTCCGGGGGATTGCGACATGGGCTTTTTGAGGGTTTCCAGAGTGTGCGCGCATGATGGCTCTGCTTGTGTCGGTTGGGGAATGCCCCGGAGCGCTATTCCTTTTTCATGGCTGCGGGCTGGTGCGAGGCCAGCGCTTGTGTTGCTGTGCCTGCTGCTGTGCCCTGGGCTTTCAGCTCTTGCGGCTCCCCGCACTGTGGGGGATTGGGTGGTCGAGCTGCCCGCAGGCTGGAAAACACAGGAGGAGGGGAATCAGGTACTGTTCAGTTCTCCCAAAGAAGACTGCTACGTGACGATGCTTGAAAAGGATTGCTTTAACGGCGATCTGGATCTGCTTGCAAAAGCTTCCGCCAGCATAACCGGCGGCAACGATCTGCGCACTCTGGGTGAAGGCAAGGGGGTTGTTTTTGCCGACAAGATTGCGCGATACTGGGTTGGCCTTGCGGACGACAAGTATATGGAAGTCTCTGTTGGGCATGCATGCCGAGGTGCGGGGCCGATTGTAAAAAGCCTGAAAATTTCCCCAAAGGCCAAGACTGCAGCGCCTCTGAGCAAACTGCTGGCAGTTGCGCAAGGCCCGGAAAATACCATGTGGCTTTTTACTGGCGATCGCCCGGACGATGCAAAGCCCGTGGAACCCGCAGACCCTACTGGCGACAGACCTGATTTTGCGGCTTTGGCAGACCCTGCTGCCCCCGCCCCAGCTCCGCAGGAAAACCCCATCCCTGAAGGCTGGCGCACAACGCACACCGGCCAGTGGACAATCTACGACAAGCCGGACGAAAAAGTGTGGTACGCTGTTGGCCTGTATCCGCTCAAAAAAGTAGAAAACGGGCAGTGGGGCACGGATCTCATTGATCTTGCCCGCAAGCTGAAGGGCATCAATATCACCACTGGCGAAGGCACCGTTGATTTTTATACCCGCGAAGGCGGCATCGGCACTGTGCTGACCAATGACGCCAACACGGTTGTTGAACTGTATTACCCCGAAGACGATGCCAACCTGGCGGAACTGCGCGAAGCGCTGCATTGATGCCGAGGCATCACGCGCGATCTGATCATCGGATTCCGTCAAACCGCACTACAAGGAGTCTTGCATGTACTTGCTGAAACAATGGGTTGCCGGCGTGGCGGCCCTGCTGGTTTTTTTGCCGTCAACGGGGTTTGCGGCGGGAGTAGTGCTGAAAAACAGCATGAGTTCTGACGTCAAGGCCGTTTTTTGCGTGGGCAATAATGGGGGTAAAAAGCCAGTTGTTGACGGATTGGCAAAAAAGTCATCCAAAACGGTAAGTCCGGCCATGTTTCCTGAGCATGATTGCACGCGCATTGGCGTAACCATGCAAAACGGCATGGGCTGGCAGTATTATCACGAGCCGGAACCCGGTTCAGCCAAGGAAATCGAGTTTGGAATGGATGCCGCAGGCCGTAACGAAAAGCGCAAGTATCCCTCCATGCTCATAACCATGTCAGATGGTGAGGCTTATGTGGCCCCGGCGGGTGTGCCCATGTTCATGCTGGTGCAGCTGATGCGCAAGGGATTGGACGTGGCCCGCTGGAAGGAATTTGCCCTGCCCGGCTATGAAGGGCTTAAAGAGCCCGGTGCTTATGCCGTGTGCTTTGCCGACCAGTCGTGGAGCCTCGCGGGCAAAGGCATGAAGTTTGACGGCAAAGGCGGCGAACTGGAAACAGTAACGCTGTCTGCGCCCTTTGCCAATACAACCATCGGGGCCATGTTTGAAGAACTGAAAAAGAATGAATGGCTGCCGCTGGTTCTTGAAGCCGGAGGCCAGACAAGCGTATTTGGCGCGCAGGGCGCGGCCCTTGCCCCCAAGGGAAAAACTGTGGATTGCTCCCAAACCAGTGACGGCATGTGGCAGGCCCTTGAAACCCTGTTTGTCAGCGGTGCGGAAAATGCGGACAAGCCCGTGCGTATCGTGCTTGCCAGCGAAGGGCTCCGGTTTGCCATGAACCTTGATCTGGATGCCGCACTGGCGGAGATAAGCCTTGCGCGGGTGCCAGCAGGGAAGTAGGGCAGTATTGAACTCTGTTTGAAGGGATTAACAAAAACGTGGCTTATACTGTCTATAGTAAGGGCGTATAAGCCACGTTGAGTTTTTTTCGATGTTGCCAGCCATGCAGAACGTCATGCTTGCTGAATTATTTTCCTCAACACGTTGTGCGGCGCTCCAAAATCAACATAGCAAAACAGTTTACTTTTTCTGTTCATCCTTGTAGCCGTCATTATAGCCCTGCTGAACAGCATCGACCTTTCTTTCAATTTTTGCAGAGGCTTTGCCAGCAGTTCTGCCAACCCAACTGCATCCGCTGGAAAAGAAAAAAAGCGCAATCAAGGCTGTTGCAAGAATCCGCATGATAAATTCCATCCTAAATTGAGAGTTGTCCTAAAAGAGTCTCTTGTATATTGTGCGGCTGTCCAATCTGGTGCCTTTTTAATAAATAAAGGCATGCAAACATGCAAGCAGGGGAGCAAATGCAAACTTCGCCCATAGCTCTGGTAACGGGCGCAAGCAAGGGAATTGGCAAGGCCATTGCCCTTGGCTTGGCCGCCGATGGTTTTGATATCTGGCTGAACTACCGCAACGACCACGATGCCGCAGAAGCCGTGCGCGATGCCATTGAGGCTCTGGAGCGCAAATGCGTTTTAGTGCCCTTTGACGTGGCGGACAAAAATTCGGTGGAAGCCGCCCTTGATCCACTGCTGGCGGCGGAAACTCCCTTTGCCCTGATCAACAACGCGGGCTTTGCCCGCGATACCGTCTTTGGCCTTATGTCCGAAGAGCAGTGGGATTCCGTCATCGGTGTGCACCTAAACGGGTTTTTCCATGTATCGCGCAAGGTTGTGCCGCATATGCAGCGGGCGCGCGCAGGGCGTGTTGTAAATATTGTTTCCACCTCGGGGCAGGCTGGCATGGCCGGGCAGGTGAACTATTCCGCAGCCAAGGCTGGTCTTATCGGTGCAACGCGAGCCCTTGCCCGCGAGCTTGGGCGCCGCAACGTGCTTGTTAATGCCGTGGCCCCTGGCTTTATCAGCACCGAGATGACGGCCGGTCTGCCAGTGGATGAATATATGAAAGGCGTGCCCCTTGGCAGACCGGGTTTGCCGGAAGAAGTGGCGGGCTGCGTGCGATTTTTGTGTTCCAACTTATCGTCCTACGTTACCGGGCAGGTGCTGTCTGTTAACGGCGGACTATACATGTGAGGCCCGATGCGGCGAGTTGTCATAACTGGCGTGGGGCTTGTATCCGTTCTGGGCGTTAGCCGCGAGCAGATCGCCAATGCGTTGTATAATGGGATTTCCGGCATAGTTGCCGACCCGCAGCGGCTGGAACATGGGTTTCGCAGCCAGCTTACAGGGCGCATAGACGGCTTTGATTGCGCGCGCCATCTTAACAGAAAGCAGCGCAAAAGCATGCCGCATTTTGCCATTCAGGCGCATGCGGCAACACTGGATGCCCTGGATCAGGCCGGGCTTGCACCTGAAGACCTGCGCTCAGACAGGTGCGGCCTTGTTTTTGGCAATGATTCCACAGTGCAGTCTGTAGTTGACCAGCAGGCGGCGCTTCAGGAGGCGGGCTGCACTTCCGGCATGGGCAGCGGCCATGTTTTTCGTTGCATGAATTCCACCATCACCATGAATCTCAACGTCCTGCTTGGCAATACCGGCCCAAGCTGGACGGTAAGCGCCGCCTGCGCCAGCGGGGCATATGCCATCGGTCAGGCGGCAGACCAGATTCGCCTTGGGCGGCTTGACCGCGTGGTCTGCGGCGCTGCGCAAGAGCTTAACTGGCCGTCTGTCTGCTCCTTTGACGGTCTTGGGGCTTTTTCTGCGCGCACGCCTGCGGCGGCGGCCTCCCGCCCCTTTGACAAGGGCAGGGATGGGCTGGTGCCAAGCGGCGGCGCTGCGGCCCTGCTGCTGGAAGATTACGATACGGCCCACAGGCGCAATGCCTGCATTCTGGCAGAAGTGCTGGGCTTTGGTTGCAGCGCGGACGGCGAAACTCTTTCCGTTCCCAGCCGCACAGGGCTTGCGCGCGCCATGCGTATGGCTCTGGCGGAAGGCGGGCTGAGTACTGCTGATGTGGATATTGTCAACGCGCATGCCACATCCACCCCTCAGGGCGATGCTGCGGAGGCAGCCAATCTGCGGGCCGTTTTCGGCGCTGACTGCCCCGATGTCATGGCGCTGAAAAGCCTTACAGGGCATGAACTGTGGATGTCTGGCGCGTCGCAGGTGGCCTACGCCGTCATCATGGCGCAGGCGGGTTTTACGGCTGCTACCATAAATTATGAAGAGCCGGACGAAGATACCGCTGGCATTCCCGTGCTTGTCCGCAGGCTGGAGCAACCCCCGCGAGTCGTGCTGAATAATGCCGCGGGCTTTGGCGGCAGCAACGCCAGTATCGCCTTGAGGCTCGGCTGATGCGCTGCGTGGTCGCAGGCAGCGGCATTACCGGCCTGACTGCCGCCTTGCTGCTGGCGCGGCAGGGCCACGATGTTGCCGTGGTGGAGGCTGGCCCGTGCGTTGCTCCATTGCTGCGTGGTTTTTGGCGCGAAGGCCTGTATTTTGATACGGGATTTCACTGCGGCGGCGGTCTGCATGCCGGTGGCGTTTTGCGCCGCTGGCTGCGGGCGCTGGGTATAGAAAAGCATTTGCGGCAGATCACGACCAGCCGCACGGAGGTCTTCCACTTTGCCGATGGGCAGGTGTTTCAGCTCCCGGCAGGGCAAGCGGCGGTAACAGAAGCTGTTGAGCGGCAATTTCCCGGCGCAGGGCCAGCCATGAAGGCTTTTCTGCACCATATGGATACGGAACTGGGCCACTCCCCCTACCTGAATCCCGCTGTGCGGGCAGACCCGTCTTTTGCGCTCCACAGCGCGGGCAGCGTGGCCCAGTATGCTGAATCTGCGGGCTTTCCTCCTCACTTGCGGGCCATGCTCGGCACACGGTGTCTTTTGTACGGCGTACGGCCCGAAGAATCCTCACTTGAAGAATATTCCCTTGTGGCGGGGCCGTATTTTCAGTCCAGCGGCTCATGGCAGGGCGGTGGGCTGGCTCTGGTTGAGGCGCTTCTGGCATGCCTCGGCGAGCATGGGGTCACTGTGCGTTGCAACGCCGCCGTTGCGGGTATAGAGGCGGACAAGGTGCAAGGCGTGCGTGGCGTGGTGTTAGGTGACGGTTCCCGCCTTGCCTGCGAGCGCTGCTTCTTTACCGGGCATCCCTCGCAGCTTGAGGGGCTGATCCCCAAGGGCCTCATGCGTCCGGCCTACTTGCACCGCATAAATGAGCTGCCGGAAACACGTTCTGCCATGTTGCTGTTTGCAGAAACACGCGACTGCCTGAATGAAAACGAGAGCATCTATCTGCTGCCGGAGCCATTAGCGGAAGAACTGTTCCAAGGTGTGGAAAGCGCGCACCCCAGCGTATACCTCTTTTGCGACAGACCGCAGCCGGATGGCAGAAAGGCTGTGATGGCCGTGGCGCTCATGGATGACAAGGATTTGCCCGGCGGCGATCCGCATCCGCGCCCCCAAAGCTATGTGGAGTGGAAGCGTGAGTCCACTGCCCGATTGCAGGCCTACATTGAACAGCGTCTGCCGGAACTGGCAGGGCGCTGGCGCATTTTGGATGCAGCAAGCCCGTTGACCATGCGGCGCTGGGTTTACGGCGCTACTGGCAGCCTTTATGGCGTGCAGCACCATCTGGGCGCCATGCCCATGCTGCCTGTCACACGCCTGCCGGGGCTGTTTTTGGCCGGGCAGAACATCCTGCTGCCCGGTGTGCTGGGCGGCATGGTCAGTGCTGCTCTGGCCGTGGGATTTTCCTTCGGTCATGATAACGTTCTCAAGGAGTTCAGGGAATGCGCGGAAAGCGAGTAGTCGTTACAGGCTTGGGCGCGGTTTCGCCATTCGGCGAAGGCGTATCCGCCATGTACGAAGGTGTGCGCGATAACCGTTGCGCGCTGACCACCTTGCCGGAATACAAGCTTGAGGGGTTGTCGTGCCGTGTGGCCGGGCTGGTGCCGCCATTGCAGGAAAAGCGTATTCCACGGGAATTGCGGCGTTCCATGTCGCCCATGTCGATTTTTGCCTGCCTGGCTGCCTGGGAGGCTCTGACCAATGCCGGGCTGAGTACCCGGCCCGGGCAGCGCATGGGCGTAGCTGTTGGCTCAACTGTGGGCAGCCCCACAATGCTACATGAATTTTTTGAGATGTTTCTGCGCGAGCACAGCGTGGAGAGCATGCGCAGTACAGTATTCTTCAAGGTTATGAGCCACACGGTTGCCGCCAATGTGGCTCTGGCCTGCGGGTGCGCAGGTCGCACGCTTGCGCCTGCCGCCGCCTGCGCCTCTGGCCTCATGAGCCTGTGCCTCGGGTTTGAGGCTATCGCGGCAGGGCGGGAAGAAATGATGCTCTGCGGCGGCGCGGATGAATTCCACCTGTTGACCTCCGCAACATTTGACCGCCTTGGCGCTGCATCGCACACAGAAGACCCGGATTGCGCCTCTCGCCCCTTTGATGCGGAGCGCACAGGCATTGTTTGCGGCGAAGGTGCGGGCATCCTGCTGCTGGAGAGTCTGGAAAGCGCTCAAGCCCGCAATGCGCCCATACTGGCGGAAATACGCGGCGCGGCCATATCTTCATCGCCCGGCAGCATCGCCCAGCCCGACGCGGCTGCCATTGCTGGCTGCATGCGCAGAACGTTGGAAGATGCAGGCGCGCAACCGCAGAATGTTGCCTATGTTAACGCCCACGCTACCGCAACTGAATTCGGTGATATTGCAGAAGGGCAGGCCATTGAGGCTGTTTTTGGCTCTACAACACCTGTCAGCAGTTTCAAAGGGCACCTGGGGCATACCATGGCGGCCAGCGGCGCGCTGGAAAGCATTTTGTGTATAGAAATGTTGCAGTCCTCCACATATTTTCCAACGCGCGGATTGCGCAATCCTGATGTCAGATGCGGAAATTTGAATCATATGAACGGGCAGCTGCATAAACCAAGTGGTTTGGTATTGAAAAATAGTTTTGCGCTTGGCGGTTGCAATTGCACTATCATATTTGATAGGTTGCGTGAAAATTCAATGAATGTTGGGAAAGAATGAACGATAATAAAATTAGAGAGACGATTGACGCGGCCTTGAGTGAAGAATTTGAATTGTCCCCGGATCAGCTTGTTCCTACAGCACATATCAAGGAAGACCTCGGGCTTGATAGCCTTGATATCGTGGATATGGTCATCGTGCTGGAAAAGGCCTTCAACTTCAAATTGCAAAACAAAGAGTCCCTGGTAAAAATTCAGACACTTGGGGACATTTATGCATTCATCGAGGCCTTGCGCGATGAAGGAACCGTCAAGGCGGAACAGTAATATTGTGCCAAACATTGCCATAAGTGCAATTTTTGTTTGCTGGACAATTATTATTTTGCCCATGACACTGTGCATCGCCGCGTTGCACATGGTTTTTCCCGGTGCCATGAGCGCGGCCAATCGCCGGTACATCTGGCTTTATGGACGCTCTACGCTGTTTTTTTTGCGGCCCTGGCTGCCGGTGCGTATTCGCAACGCACATATGGCAGTGGAGTATCCTGGGTCGGTTGTTGTGTGCAACCATCAGTCTTTTTTGGATATTTACCTGCTTGCGGCGCAGGATCAGGCCAATGTGTGCCTGATAACCAAAAGCTGGCCCTTTCGCTTGCTCTTTTTCTTTGCGCCCACCATGCGCAGCGCGGAATATATCGATGCGCAGAGTCTGCCCGCAGAACAGGTCGAGGCTTTGTGCCTTGAACGTCTGCGTGATGGGGTTACTCTGGTGATTTTCCCCGAAGGCAGCCGTACCCGCACTGGTGCTCTGGGCAAGTTTAGGGCTGGCGCTTTCCACGTTGCTGTCAAGGCCGGTCGTCCCGTGCTCCCCTTGCTGATTCACAACAGCTTCCAGGTGTTTCCTCCTGGCGCCAAGGGCTTTCATCCTGCTACCATCCATATGGAGTTTCTTGATCCGGTATGGCCACAGGCCTTTGCCGGTGAACTTTTACCGCATCGCGCCATGATGCGGCATGTCAGAAATCTTTATGTAAAACATCTAACGAGTGTGACAGGAGAGTAACTGTAATGAAAAAATATCTTTTGCTTACGGTGCTGGTGATGACTCTTGCGGCCATTGGCTGCCGTTTTGGCCAGCCTGTGGGCACCTTTGCCTATGACTTCCCCGCTGCCGAAGCCAGCAAGAATATTTCTGAAAAAAAGATGCACGACGCCATCGTCAAAGCCTGCGCTGATACCGGCTGGCGCGTTTCTGAACCTTCCTCCAACACGATTGAAGCCACAATCATGGTGCGCAACAAGCACACTGTGGTGGTCTCCATCCCCTATACGGCCACGCATTACAGCATCAACTACAAGGCCAGCACCAACATGGAATACAAGGCCAAGAGCAACGGCACAGCCTCTATCCACCCCAATTACAACAAGTGGGTCGGCATTCTTGACCAGAACATCCGTCGGAATGTGGCGAGCAGTGAATACTGATTCGCAGCAGTCTCTTACGGCCATTGTGCCGCACCGTGCCCCCATGCTTCTTCTGAGCGGGCTTGAAAGTTTTAGCTCGGAAGAAGCGCGGGCAACGGCGGCAGTGCGGGAAGATAATCCCTTTCTGCGGCCTGACGGCAAACTTGAGCGCGTGGCCTATGCGGAAATCATGGCGCAGTGTTTTGCCGCCGGGGCCGGGGCCAGCCTGCTTGCAGCAGGCGGTGCCTGCGCGGGCTGGGGCTACCTTGCCGCCCTGCGCGATGTAACCGTGCATGCCGATGCGTGCGTGGGGCAGCGCCTGGACGTTCTAGTGCGCGTCTCGGCCAGACTTGGCGAAATTGCGGTTGTTGACGGCGAGGTGCATGCCGAGGGGCAGCTGCTGGCCACCGGGCAGTTCAAGATATTTATGCCGGAGGAAACGGCCTGATGCGTTCATCTGCGGGCCTGTTGTTCCTGGCTGGGTTTTTTATTGCTTTTACTGTGCTGCCCACTTATGCGGTTGCGCAGCAGCCGCCGCTTGCAAGCGCCGAGGCTCTGCTCGATGCTGCCGCACGGCAAAGTGCTGGCATTGCCAGCCTGAGCGCTGATTTTGTGCAGGAGAAATCCATGGCCGTATTGGCCCGCCCCATGACCTCGCAAGGTTATTTTTGCCTGCGCCGTGGTGCCCATGCGGGCAATGCCCAGGCGCGTGCAGCTAGTAAGGATGACAATGGCTTTCAACCCGCCGACAGCCTGCTTTGGGCGTATACTCGTCCTCTTGCCTCTGGCTTTATCTACAAGAATGGAAGGGGCGCATTGTGGGAAGGCTCGCCGGAAGCAACGCGCCCTGCCAATGAACGGGAATCCACGGTTATTACAGCCATTATCCGCAATATTCTGGACTGGATCAGCATTGATCCCGCTGCGTTGCGCGCCACCTACAGGCTTGAGCGCCCGCAGGCCGACAAAACCATGTTGCAACTGTATCCCCTCCGACAGTCTTTTTTTGCAAAGCTTGAAGTAACCTTTGCCGATGATCTCAAGAGTGTAAGCCAGTTGAGCTTTACGGAACGTAATGGCGATACTGTGCGCATTGTCTTTAAGCAAACACGGGTAAACGAGCCCATGCCAGCACCCTGCGCCCTGCTTGAGGCAGCGGGGAGCGGTGGTCAGTAGGCCTATGGGCAAGCCTTTTATTGTCAGGCTTCATTGCTGGGTACGCTCACACAAAATTCTGGGATTCAGCCTGGTTCTCTTGTGCTGGGCGGTTTTTGCCTTGTTGGCCGCCCGGATGCAGCCAGATTCCAGCAGCATGGCCTTTTTCCCTGACGATGCGCCGCAAGTGCGCCGCATGGCCAAAGCTCTGGATGTTTCCCCGGCTTCTGGTCTGCTGTTTATTGATCTTTCCACAGAGCGTCAGGGCAAAAAGTATGCGCTTGCAAGCGCTGCCGATGCCATCTTGGGCGATCTGCCGCCGGATATGGCCGAAAGGGTGGGGGCCGTGGGCATGCCCGATGCCCAGGCGCTCATGGCCCTGCTGCCGTATTTTATGGATGGTGCCACGTTGGACCAACTGCAACAGGCAACAGATGCCTCGCAGATTGATGCCGCCGTGCGCTCGGCTCATGACAATCTGAACAGCCTCCTTGCCGCTGGCCCGGCACAGGACTGGCTGCGGGCGGATCCACTGGGTTTGCGCAAGTATGTTCTTTCTCGCCTGCCGGCAGAGCATGCCGGGGCCATGCCCGACCCTGTGCTGGGCTATCCTGTGAGCGCGGACGGCAAACACCTGCTGCTGGTGCTGCGGCCAGCCCATTCCCTGCACGATGTCAGCGCCGCCGCTCGGTTGATGGACGCCATCCATGCCGCCATGCAGAAACACCTTGCGCCGGACATGCAGGGCCTTGTGGTGGGCGGGCACAGGCACAGCGCCGTCAATGCGCAGGTTATCCAGCGCGATGTGACCAATATCGTCTTTTTTTCCATGCTGGGATTTGTGCTGGTGTACGCCCTGCTGGTGCGCTCGCGCGGCGCGCTGTGGCTTATGCTGGTGCCTGCGTTTGCCGCCAGCTTTGCCCTGGGCGGTATGACTCTCCTCTCGCCAGCGCTCTCCGGGCTGGCCCTTGGTTTTGGCGCGTCCGTGCTTGGCGTGGCGGAAGACTACGCCGTGCATATGCACTTTGCCCTGCGCAGCGGCGACTCAACAGAGAAAGTACTGGAACATATTACGCCGCCGCTGTTTCAGGGGTATCTGGTCAATGCTTCCGGCTTTGCCGTATTGCTGCTTTCGGGCATTCCGGCGGTGCGCCAGCTGGCCCTGTTTGCCCTGCTGACCTTGAGCGCGGGCTTTGCGCTGGCCGTTGTTGTGCTCCCCGTGTGCCCCTGGTTCAATATGCCGCCCCTGCCTGTGCGCACGGAAAATACCGCGCCGCGTCAGCCAGTGCCCCTACGTGTCTTTGCGAGTGTTTTTGGACTTTTGCTGTTGTGCTACGCCTTGTTTTCCATTGTGCGCGTGGATGTTTCGCCCCGCACAATGGGGGCGGACATGGCGCAATTGCAGCAGGACGGCGAGAAGCTCAAGGCCATTTGGGGATCGCGCGACAGCAATATTCTTGTGGTTGAAGGCCCGACAACGGACGCAGCCCTTGCCAATGGCCGCGCCGTAACGCAGGCCCTGCGGGTTCTGGAACCGGAAAACAAGATCGGCACGCTTACCGATGTGTGGCCTTCGCCGGGGCAGGCTCAGGCCAACGTGCAGCGGTGGGAGGCCTTTGCAAAGGCGGAAGGGCCGCGTGTTCAGGCTCTTTTGGCCTCTGCCGCGCTGCGGTACGGATTCACCGCTGAAGCCTTTGCCCCCTTTGTGCAGCTGCTTGAACGCCCGGTGGCGGAATTTGACCCGTCAGTGTTGCGCGCCGCAGGCCTGGGTGAAATGGTAGACGTATTTTTGCATGCGCCGCAAGCTGATGACCATACGGCAAGGCTTTTGCTCTTTACCGGCAAAAAGGCGGATGTAAGCCGTCTGGAACCTGCCCTTGCCGCGCAAACCCTTGCGCTGGCACCCGGCGAGCTTGAAACAACGCTGTTGCAGCAGCTTGGTATGGAAAAGCGGCTTGTGCCGATGGCCTGGATGGCCTGTCTGGCGCTTCTGTTTTTATACTTTCGCGATGCGCGGCGAACCTTGCTTGCATCTTTGCCACCGTTGTGTTCCGTTGCATGTATACTTGCGTGGATGTCTATTACCAGCCACCCGCTGACATTGGCGGGCATGGCGGCAATGCCGCTGGTGCTGGGTCTTGCGGCAGATCACGGCATTGTGGTCACGCATGATCTTGTCAGCGGGGTGAAAATGGGAGTGGAGCGGGCCGTTGTTGTGTCTTCGCTCACCACATTCACGGGTATGGGCCTTCTGGCTCTTGCGCAGCACCCGGCCCTTAAAGCTATGGGTGAAGTTATTTTCTGGGGATTGATTGTGGAGGTTCCTGTGGCCTTGTGGCTTTTGCCCAGACTCTGCCGGACGCAAGGAAAACAGGCATGAATGCCCTGCGCTACCTAGGCTTGCTGCTGATTGTGGGCTTGCTTGCAGCTTGCGGCGCGCAAAAGCGCACAATGGTGTTGCCGCCGCTTCAGGCAGGCCAGCAGAGCGGTTCGCTGGTGGCGCAGTTTGGTGCGCGGCTGACTATTGCCGGGCAGAGCGCGCCTGTGCAGGGCGAGGTGCAAATGACTGAATCCGGCGGGAGTCTGGCGCTTATTCTGCCACATGGCAGAACTCTGGGCGTCTGCATGTACAGCCCGGATGTTGCGCCAGACAGTGGGCCAAAGGGCGCAACAAGTGCGCAGTCTGTAAAAATGCAATGCACCCCGGCGGAAGGTATGGGCAGGGAGGCCGCCAGCCTGCTTGTTCGCGCTGGTGTGGCCGTATACAGAATATTGCCTGCTCTCGGTCAGGATACGGCGCTGACGAACCTTGAGGGCAAAGGCTGGAAGGCTCGGTTCAGCCCGACAGCGGATGGCTTGAATGGCGTGTACAGTGAGCAGGACGGAATGACCATGGATATGTATTTTGTGGAGATTTCGCATTTATGAGCGTGATGCGTCGTGCCGTGCTGCATGCGGCCAGCCAGTTGGAACATTCGCCCGAGCAGGGCGCATGGCGGCAGAGCTTTTGTTTTGCGGCGGACAGTGCGGTGTTTGCCGGGCATTTCCCGGGGCATCCTGTGCTGCCCGCTGTCGTTCAGGTGCTCATGGTTCAGGTTGTACTTGAAGCAATGGGGCAATCCGCGGATCTGGCATGTGTGCCGCAGGCCAAATTTCTTGCGCCGCTTGGGCCGGATGTGGATATTTTGCTGACCCTGAGCAAGGGACGGCGTGAGGGGCGCTGGGAATGCACCCTGCATAGCGGCGAAACGCTGGCAGCCCGCATACAGGTGGAGGTGCCAGCCCTATGAGCCTGCACCGCGCTTCACGTCCCCGCCGCCGTAGCGCGCCGGAGGTGCCTTCTCTCTGCGTCAGCGTCCAGCGCACGGTGCGCTTTGAAGAGGTGGATGCCGTGCGCTTTATGTGGCACGGCCGCTATGCCAGCTGGCTTGAGGATGGCCGGGAGGCCATGGGCCGTGCCTATGGCATCAGCTATCTCGATTTTCGTGATAATGGCGTTGTGGTGCCGCTCAAGCTCTTTCATCTGGATTTTCACCATCCGCTACTCTACGGCCAGACATACACCATCCACGCCGAGCTGTTCTGGAATGAGGCCGCTGTGCTGGATTTTGAATACCGCATTGAAGACGCGGCAGGCCTTGTGACCACCACAGCCAGCACAACCCAGCTCATGCTTGACCTGAACGGCAACCTGCTCATGGAGCCGCCAGCCTTTTACCGCGAATTTTGCGCACTGTGGCGTCAGGGCAAGGTCGTATGCCGCCAGTAATTGCCGTGGTCATTCCGGTGTACAACCACCGTGAAGGCCTGCGCAATGTGGTGCAGCGGGCCCTGAACCAGTGCTGCACGATCATCGTGGTGGACGACGGCTCCACAGACGGCAGTGCTGACAGTCTGGAAGGCCTGCCCATCACGCTTGTGCGCCTGCCCCGCAACGGCGGCAAGGGCGCGGCCCTGCTGGCTGGCGCGGCTGAGGCCGCACGGCTTGGCGCAACGCACATGATTACGCTGGATGCCGACGGGCAGCACTACCCGGAGGATATCCCCCTTTTTTTGCAGGCCATTGCGCAGCACCCCGGCGCAATTATTGTGGGCTGCCGCGATTTCAACGTGCCGCACGTGCCTGGCTCGTCCCGTTTTGGTAGAGCATTTTCCGCATTCTGGATGCGTGTGCAGACAGGGGAGCGGGTGCGCGACATGCAGAGCGGCTTCCGCGCCTATCCCTTGCGTGTGCTGGACTGCCTGAAATTCACGGAACCGGGCTACGCCTTTGAGGTTGAAGTGCTGGTGCGCGCTGCATGGGCCGGATTTGACGTGCGCGAAATTGGCATTCGGGTGTATTATCCGCCGAGGGAAGAACGCGTTTCGCATTTCAAGGCGCTCAAGGACAATATCCGTATTTCTCTGCTGAACACGCGGCTGACTATCCGCGCCCTGGTGCCTGTGCCCTTTCGCCAGCACAGCGTGGACGGGCAGGGCCGCATTTCTCTGCTGCGCCCTATGGATTCCCTGCGCCGTCTGCTTGCGGACAGAGCCACGCCGTGGCAATTGGGGCGCTCGGCGGCTATTGCCATAGCTGTTTCCACACTGCCATTGCCGGGTTTACAGAGTATTCTGCTCCTGCTGTGCATTGGCTGGCTGCGGCTGAACAGGCTTTGCGCGCTGGCAATGATCCCGCTCACGTGGCCCCCATTTGTGCCGGGCCTTGGGGTTTTGCTTGGTTACAGGCTGCGCAATGGCAGCTGGCTGACGGAATTTTCTGTGCAGACCCTCGGCTATGAAGCTCCACAGCGCATACTCGACTGGTTTGTGGGCGCGCTTGTTTTTGCACCGCTGCTTGGCCTGCTGGCAGGGGCCGCAGTGGGCGCGCTGGCCTATCTTGCGGCGCGCGGCATGACGCGCATGCGGCAGGGGGGCGGCCTTGCAGACTAAACGCCCCATAACCGCCGTGCTTGGCTCCCGGCTTCAATACGGTTTTTTTGAGGTTCTGGTGCGCTGCCGGATGGTCTTTGCAGCGAGAATGGTACTGGCCTTTGTTGTATTGTATTATGCCATGCTGCCCCATGTGCGCCAGCGCTGTGCGGCCTATATTGACCGCCGCTTCCCCCGCGCCGGAGCCTGGAGCAGGTTTGTGCATGCCTACCGCCTGTATCTGAATTTCGGGCAGGTGCTGCTGGACAGGATGATTGCCGGGGTCATAGGGCGGTTTCCTTTTTGCGAAACTGACCAGCATGTGCGGCAGCGATTTGCCGAGGCAGGGGCCAACCCGCATGGCTGCATTGTGCTGACGGCGCACATTGGCGCGTGGCAGGTGGGCATTGCGGGGCTGGAGCAGTTTGACCGCCCGGTGAACGTGGTGCAGTTGTACAATCCCGAGGATCAGGGCAAACACTACTTCCAGCACGGCAGGGGCAGGCCGTTCAAGATCATTGATTCGGCGGACCCTGTGGGTTCTATGGTCGAGGCTACGGCAGCGCTTCGGCGCGGCGAAGTTGTCTGCCTTATGGGCGACCGGATGCACGGCACACGTCAGGCCGGGCAGGGCGTTGAGGTGGCGTTTATGGGGGGGAGCATCCGCGTTCCTACCAGCGCCTACGCGCTTGCCTCCATCACGGGGGCGGAACTGCTCATGCTCTTTACCGTGCGTGAAAAAGGCGTCACCAGAGTTTTTATGGCTGAGCGGCTGGCGGTGCCCGCTGGTTTGCCGCGCCGCGATATTTCTGTTTTTCAGCCGTATGCGCAACAGTTTGCCGCAGCAATGGAAACCGTTGTGGAACGGCACCCGTACCAGTTCTTTAATTTTTACGATATGTGGTCGCAATGATGACAAAAAACGAAATGGAATCCGCCCTGAAAACGGCAATTATTGATGGTCTGCGCCTCGAAGACGTTACCGTGGAAGACATTGATTCCTCGGCCCCGCTGTTTGGGGATACTGGCCTGATGCTGGACTCGCTGGACGCGGTGGAACTTGTGGTCGTGGTTGAAAAGCATTTTGGCGTAGCCATTGCTGATGCCGAGGAAGCCCGCAAGGCCTTTACCTCAGTGAGCGGCCTTGCAGACTTTATCTGCGCCCGCAAAGCGCAGGCGTGAGAAAAGCAATGCAGCACGGCCCTGGCGTTGTTGTAACAGGCATGGCCTGCCTGTGCGGGGCGGGTGACAGCCCGACTGCGGTTCTGGATGGCCTGCAAAGCGGGCGGGGCGGGCTTGTTTCGGCTAGTGTGCTGGACAGCCGGGCCTTGCCGTATCCGTTTTTCGGGCTTGCTGAAAAGCACTTTCCCGGAGGGCGCAAGCACTCCGCGCAGGATACCCTCACGCTCGCAAGGGCCGCGTGCCGTAGCGCGCTGGCTGAGGCCGCACTGCCCCAGCATCTGTTGCGTGAGGCGGGCATTGTGCTTGGCACAACCGCCGGGAGCGCGTCGCATTTTCTGGAGTCTTACGCCGCCAGCCGTGGAACCACGCCAGAGCAGGCTGCTGCATCGGCACCGCCTGTATGCTCCTGCGCGCAAGGGGCTGACCGCGACGATTACTTCAGCGCCAATCTTGCGCTGGAGATGGACGTGGAGGCACACGGCCCGCGCCTGACCGTCACCGATGCCTGCACATCCGGCGCGGATGCCATTGGTCTGGCACTGGATCTCATCACCACAGGCCAGTGCCAGTGCGTGCTGTGCGGCGGTGCCGATGCCCTGAGCCTCGTACCGCATACGGGCTTTGCGCGGCTGATGATATATTCCGACCAGCCGTGCCACCCCTTTGACCGCGACCGCAAAGGCCTGAACCTTGGTGAAGGCGCAGCCGCGCTTGTTCTGGAAAGCGCCGAGCATGCCCGCGAGCGCAATGCCGCCGTGCTCGGGCATGTGCTGGGCTACGGCAACGCCTCTGACGCGCACCATTTTACCGCGCCGCATCCGGAAGGGCGGGGGCTGGCATTCGCCATAGGCTCGGCTCTGGAACAGGCTGGCCTCACAGCGGCGGATATGGCCTTTGTGAACGCGCATGGCACGTCTACCCGTGAGAACGACAAGGTTGAAGGGCGGCTTTTGCGCACCCTGTTGCCGGGGGTGCCCGTATGGGCCAGCAAGGGCGGCACGGGGCACACCCTCGGGGCCGCTGGCGCGCTGGAAGCCGTGCTGACTCTCGCGGCCCTGCGCAACGGCACGGTTCCGGCCTCGCCGGGGTTTTTCAATATTGACCCTGAAATAGGTTTTGCGCCCACGCAGAGCGCCCTTGCGGCATCGTCGCCATTTGCGCTTTCAACCTCGCTGGGTTTTGGCGGCGGCAATGCCGCTCTGGTTCTGGGGAGGGTAAAGCCGTGAGCAGTGCAGCGCTTTCTGTGGCGGGAACCGGGCTTGTGCACAGCATCGGCGGCAAGGATGCCCTTGCTGCCATACAGCACGGGCAAGCGCCTGCCATATCTGCCCCCGATATTTCTTCACTCGCGGCATTGTTGCCGGGCGTGTCGCTGCGCCGTATTCCCCGGTATGCGCGTATGGCGCTTCTGGCATGCGTGCAGGCTCTGGATGAGGCGGGCTGGCGACAAAAAGACGTCCTGCACCGTACCGCTCTTGTTTTTGGCACGGCCTACAGCAGCTCGCAAATGAGCATGGATTTTATGGATTCCATACTGGATAACGGGCCGCATCTTTCCTCGCCAACGGCCTTTTCGCATGCCGTCAACAATATGGGCGCAGGCCTGCTCAGCCTGATGCTTGGCATTGAGGGACCGTGTTTTACCATTTCGCAGTTTGAGCTTTCTTTCGCCGGTGCTGTGAGCACTGCGGCAGCCCTGCTGGGTGCGGGCCGGGCCGAGAGGGTGCTGCTGTGTGCGGTGGACGAAACCGACAGCCGTTTTTCCCGCTGCTGCCCGGAATGTTTAAGCAGCAAACACCCCCAGACGGAAGGGGCCGTTGCCCTGTGTCTGGTCAGGCAAGCTGCGGGTGCGCCCTCGTTGCAAGTGCGGTGGGGGCAACAGCCGGAGGCGGACGGCCCCGTCTTTGCCTCTGGTGCCGCATCCGGGCCGGGCTGGACAAATCATGAATATCTGTACGGTCATGGGCCGCTGGCGCAGGCTCTGGATGTGATGCTGGCCCTGAACATGCCGCAGACGGCCAGGGCCGAAGCTGTTAACTGCGTCTGCGCTGCTGCTGCAAGCGGCAGACAGGCATTAATCGAAGTGCGGGGTGCGTAATGGAGTCCTGGCCGCTTGAGCGGATTGCAATTCTTGATTTCAGGGCTGTTACGGCGATTGTGCAATCCGTGGCGCAGGCAGAGTTGAGCCAGCGCAATCCGCTGAGCTTTGAGGCGCGCGCGCCGCACGAGTTTGCATCCATGCGGTGGGAATCGCTTGGGCTTGATACCACTGCGCTGGAAAATATGGCGCAGCGTTGCAATGCCATGTTTCATACCACTGCGGCAGCGCCCGAGGTTGGCGGGCTGTGCGGCGATTTTTCGCAACAGGTTTTGCAGCAGTGGGAAAACAGCGACCGCTCGCTCACGTTTTTTACTTCCGGCTCAACAGGCAAGCCCAAGCCCTGCACGCATAAGGAAAGCCATATCCGGCAGGAAGTGACCAGTCTGGCCCCCATTGTCGCGGACAGAACCTCGGCGCTGATCACCGTCCCCATGCATCACATGTACGGCTTTACGTTTGGTTTGCTGCTGCCCCTGAGCCTCGGGGTGCCCATCCGTAGCGTGCCGCCCCTGCCAACAATGGTTGAGGCGCAAATGCGCCCCGGTGATCTTGTTATCAGCATACCGCTGTTGTTGTCGCGCCTTGTGGATATGCGTGGATGGCAGGCCTCCAGCTCGGAGGCGGGGCAGGGGATTACCCTGCTGACTGGCACTTCGCCCACGCCGCCCGAGGTGATGTATGCGCTGGAGCGGCAGGGCTTTCGCGTAATGGAATTTTTTGGCTCGTCAGAGATGGGTGTGGTTTGCGGCCGCTTTGAGCCGGAAGCCGATTATGAACTGCTGCCGCATGTGGCGCGGGGAGAAGGGGAGCACGGCAACGCGCTGGTGCGCTGCTTGCCAGATGGCGTGGTGCAGCACTACCCGCTGATGGATAATGTAACCTGGACAGGCCAGCGACACTTGCGACCGGGCGCGCGCATCGACAAAGCCGTGCAGGTGGGCGGCATCAATGTGTTTCCCCAGTATGTGGCCTCGGTCATCGAGCGCCACGAAGGGGTAAAGCAGTGCCTTGTGCGGCTGATGCGGCAGGACGAGGGATACAGACTCAAAGCCTTTGTGGTGCCGCATCAGGGCTATGACGGGCCAGCCCTGCACAAGGAGCTGATTCTGCATGCCCGCCGTGAACTTAGCGATGTGCAACGCCCCGGTGCCTATACCTTTGGCCCGGATATCCCCCGTGGCCCGCTTGGCAAGCCGATGGATTGGTAGGGGAATCTGAGAGAAAAATACTTTTCTGCACGCGGATAAATTATCCAAATTTTGCAGTTAGAAAACCTTCAAATAATCCACGAATATCTTGATCTCCTGGGCTGTAATGGCCGCTGGAACTACTACTGGTACTCTCGTTCCGATAGAAACTAGAGGCGATATTATTTAAATCTGTATAGTTAATAATATCTAAAGCATCTTGATTACTAATCGGGGTAACGAGTTCAGAAGTTTCATTTATAATAAGAGATGCAAGTGCGTCTTTGTCAATTGAATAGGATTCATCGATTTCTTCATCGTAGACAGAACTTTCATCTTCTGTAAAATTTTCTATATTTTCAGTAGCAAATTCTTCTATTTTTTCATATTTCCATAGGTCGAGAAGGTGTCCATAAAATTTTTCATTAATATCATTAGAATGAAAATCTAGTGGATATTCTAATAATAGTGATGATAATGTTTCTAATTCATTGTATTCAATTTCACAATCTAGAATCGCTATGAATAGGTTGTAAACATCCATTTTACTGCAAGAAGGATAACACAATGAAAGCATTTTTGAACAGAATTCTAATATCTCGCATGTAATATTTTTTAAAGTTGCAATGAACTTGCATGCATCATTGATTGAAAAATGACCATATATAGATATGAATGTTTCAGAATCTAACAAATTTCCAAGTCGAATGTATTTGATATCGGAACATAGGTCATTCTTGTTGACTTTAGAGCAAATTAATTTAGCAACATTTTCTGATATGTCTTGGTGGTGAAATGTTGCTTTTTCAAGAAAATCAATTCCATCATCGTTTTCATAAAGTGAAATAATGTCTGCAATATGACTGTAATTTTTAGAATACTGTGAAATAATAAAGTCTGATATAGAGGGGTTAAATAGTGAGAAAGTAATTTCTTCTTTATTTAATTTTATTATAATAGTTTTTTTAACGAAAGAACGAATGAGTATTGATATAATAAAGTCAAATTCTTTAGAAATGTTTGAATTGTTGAGAATGAGGTTTTTCTTCTGAAAATTGTAATAAGCTTCTCTTAAGGGCTGTTCTTTTATGTTTCCATTGCTGAAAACAATTAGATCAACAATGACACGTGCAGAGTTGTCTAATTGCACAGAATATGGATGCTTCCATATTTCTTCAGGATTGTTGAGTGATTTGTTGATAAAATCTAAATATAAATTGGAGTTTTCTAAGTCGACATGGTCACTTGAAGTAATAAATTCAAGTAATCTTGGATTATAATTTCTGTGCAATATTATTTTTAAATAGTTTTCATCTTCAATGATATATTTTAAGAAATCAATACTTAAATCACTTTTCCATAAAAAACTGTAAAATATTCTCGCCTTATCAATATTGCTGTATTCTGAAATATTAATCAGATATTCTCTTTTCTTGATTTTCCCATTGGAAAATGATGGGCCAACGAGATATCCTTGGTCCAATATTGCAGTTCGTGACGTTAGAATGAATTTTTTGTTGTTAGCTTTAGAAATTATATTGATAAATTGCATGATTTTTGAGTCTTCATTGGTACGAAGTGTCTCAATATAGTTTTTTCCAAGAAAGTCATCAAAGTAAAATACCTGTTTTTCATCATTTGCAAGCGATGAGAAGCCTTCTTCGATATCACTTGTTATTACATATGGACTATAGCCATCGTTAATTATTTCAAGGCAAAGTTGTTCTGCCAAAGTTGTCTTCCCAACTCCTGGGTCACCTGTTATGACGAGAACGTTATTTTCTGTAATCTTTTCTTTAGCTTGGAAATGAGTGTTTGTCTTTACATAGTCAGCGCTCTTTCGCTTGGCTTCTGAAATAAAATGTTGGCTAATATTGGTATTTTTTGTGTTTAAAAAATGTATTAAAGCTGTAGAGCTAGGAATCCATAATTTATTGTAATTTTTTTCTACATCTGGAAATCTTCGTAAAAGGGAGTTAATATCATCTTTTCCGAAAATATCAGTAGATTTCTTTATAAAAGGACTAAATCCATTTTGAATTTTTTCTTTTTCATATGGTGACAAGGGAACAGATGTGACAAGAATATATTTTTTAATAGGGATTTTGAAAATTTTTGGAAGTTCAACCTTGATTAAGTCGGATAAAAGCTTGCTGAATCCTGATGTTGCATAATGCTTGCTTTGAATTATTATTGGCAGGTCTTCTTCATAGCAAAAAAAACGTCCATCAATGCCCATATCTTTACCAAGTTTAAACATTTCTATATGGGTATTAAAGAGCCTACTAAGCAGATCGTTTGCTAGAGTCTGAAATTCATTAGGATTTAAATTAGAAAAATCGTACTGGTTCATTTTATTGTAGCTCTTATATTATTGCTATAGATTTGATTGGCGACTCGTTGCTAACATGTTGGCGGTTTATATTTTACATAAATTAATCAATGTCACTTGCTTCTGCAATATGTTAATGCAAATGATGCTTGATGCTCTAATGTCAAAAAGTGGCTTATACGTCTTATCCAGATCGTATAAGCCACTTTAATTTGTGGGGGTGGTGGAGGCGGGGGGAGTTGAACCCCCGTCCGCGAACTGTCCACACGAAGCATCTACAGGTTTATGTCAGGTATTAATTTCACCGTGGTGGTAGCCCCTGACCGGGCGCATCACGGCAATCTCGCCGGTAAACTCCTCGCGAAAAACCCCGGTGAGCACCGATTTCCGCCAGCCTGATAAGTGTCGCCATTCAGGGTTATCAGACATGGCCCAGAATGACGTGACCGCCTAAGCGGTCGTTGCCTCGCTGTTTTTAGGCAGCGTAAGCGTAGTCGTAATCGTTGTTGGCAATTACTTTTGTTGCCGCTTTTTACGAGGCCAGCGGCGCCTCGACCTGCCGCTAAGGCTTTCACGTCCCCGTCGAAACCAGTGCGCCCCCATTTGGTCAAGCATTACAATAAGTCGCTTGCTCGACTTTGGCAAGCTCTAACGGATATAGAAATGCGAGAGCGGTCCCTTAAGGCACATATGGTAGTGCCCAAGCAGGGGATTTGCGTCTTCAACCTGATCGATAATATCGTTATGGATCTGGGTTGCCAGTTCTACACCGTGCGAGAGCATGGCCACCTGGGCCATTTCCTTAAAGTTTTTTTGCAAGTCCGGCTTGCGCGTGATGATGTCGCACAGCAGGTTGGCATCGTTGTCGTTGCCTTCAACCACCAGTGTTCCCTCGGGCGAAACATACAGATGCAGGCGGTCTTCGGGCCGGAGGTGGCGTTCTTCAAGCTGACTGTTCAGCATGTCCATAAAGGCTTCCTGAAGCGAATCAAGCCGCGCCTCAAGTGCCGTAACAAGCCCTTCGCCATCCTTTGCCAGGCATCTCAAGGCTCTGGCCGATGCTTCGTCCAGGCCCGAAAGCGGTTGCCCCGCAATCTGCCCGTGCCGTGCATGCGAGGCGGCTTCGGGAGCGCCAGTTTGCATATGGAGCATGGCGCTTATGCAATTATTATTTTCGTTAGTCACATGCTCCCCCTGTGGCTATGGTCAAATTTGCCTTTCCGTTATCTGCAGAAGGTATAAGCAAGATAAGTGCCAGTTCTCATTGCAGGCCTGAAAAAGGGCAAAAAGTTTAGAGAAAGTCAAAAAATTGTCAGAAAGATGCGTAGATACTGGCCGCAGCACGATAATGTCGCGGCAAGTATGAAAGAAAAATGCCGCATGGTCTAAACCACACGGCAAATTTTGCAGAGTGCTATTTTTCCAGGCTGCGGGCCAGCGCCTCGCCCTGTTCGCCGCCGCCTGCCATGCGCGCAAGCTCGGCGTGGCGGTCTTCTTTGTTAAGTGGGGAGCAGAGGGTAAAGGTTTCCCCATCGCGCACCATCTTAACAATCTGAAAATGCCTGCGGGCGCGGGCCGCCAGTTGCGGCCAGTGGGTGATGAGCAGCATCTGGCGCGTTTCGGCCAGTGCGTAGAGCTTTTCGGCCAGCTTGTTCAGGGTCATGCCGCCAACGCCGGCATCGACTTCGTCAAATATGAATGTAGCGCCTTCGTCATCCTGCTGCACGCTGGCTAGTGCCAGCAAAAAGCGCGAAAGTTCGCCGCCCGATGCTATTTTATCCAGCGGTTGCGGGGGTTGGCCGGGGTTGGGGGCCCAAAGGATGCGCCCGCGCTCGTCAGTAACGCCGGGCCAGATTTCCTGCACGGCAAAATCCGGCAATACCCGCACCTGATCCGAAAAGCCCAACTGGCGTAGTTCGTTTTCCAGCTTGGTTGCAATGGCTGCTGCTGCCTCACGGCGCGCCGGGATGATGCGGGCGGTCACGGCGGCAAGCTCTGCGGCAAGAGCTGCCGCTTCCTTGTCCAGCCGGGTGATATCCAGCGCGCATACATCAAGGAAGGAAAGGTTCTCGGAAATTTCTTCGCGCAGGGAAAGAATCTCCGGCAGGGTTCTGTGCAGCTTGCGCTTTAGTTGCGCAAGGGCAAACAGGCGCTCTTCCAGATGATCCATGTCGGGCATTTCATCCAGCCCCGGCAGGGAAGGCGGGCGGCGAAGCCTGCCGCCAAGGTGGGCAAGCTGCTGGCGCAGGGCGGCCACGGCGTCGGCATCGGCCTGGAGGGATTCGTCCTCCCGGCACATGCGCTGCAAGAGCTTTTCCAACTGGCCCAGCTGGTCGATCACGCCTTCTTGATCATCGCCTTGCAGCAAAATGAGCGCCTGCTCGTAATTCTCCTGCTGGTGCTCCATGGAACGGGCCAGCGCGCGAATTTCTTCCAGCTTTTCTTCTTCGCCTTCTTCGGGAGAAACCTTGTCGATCTCCTGCTGCTGCATTTCAAGCAGCTCGCGCCGTTCGCCCAACCCGGCCTGACGCTCAAGCAGGGCAGAGCGCTGGGCCGCATTGGCCTGAAGGCGCGCAAGCAGGGCGTCCCGCTGGTGCAGAAGCTCGGGGCAGCTTAGGCCGCTTTCCAGCAGCCTGGCCTGAAATGAAGATTGAAGCAGTTTTTGCTGCGCGTGTTGGCTGGTGTGGGCCACAAGGCGGTTGCGCAGGTCGCGCAGACTGTCTTGTGAGCGCAGCTCATCGTTGATGTACAAGCGGCTGCGGCCTGTCTCCGCCACAATTTCGCGCCGCAGAACCATGTCCGCATCTTTTGTGCTAAACAGGGCCTCTACCTGTGCGCGCTCAGCACCCGCGCGAACCATATCCGCCGAAAGCTTGTCGCCAAGCAGAAAGCCCAGCGCTTTAAGGATAAAGCTCTTCCCCGCCCCGGTTTCACCCGTCAGCACGTTCATGCCGGGCGAAAATTCCAGTTCCATGTCCTCAATGAGGGCCAGATTGCGAATGCGCAGGTATTCAAGCATGGCTTTAACGTATCTTTATGGCGGTTTATGTACTTAATGTAAAACTTTAACTATCTTGGATGCCCTTACATTTCAAACTATTGGCGAAGCCGCGGATCAAAGATATCCCGCAGGCTTTCACCCAGAAGGTTATAGCCCAATACCGTTACCAGGATGGCCAAGCCGGGATATACCGACAGCCAGGGCGCGGTTTCAATCACGGCTTTGCCGTCCATGAGCATGTTGCCCCAGCTGGCTGCGGGGGGCTGCACACCAAGCCCCAGAAAGCTGAGACTTGATTCTACCAGTATGGCCCCGGCAACGCCCAGTGTAGCTGTTATCAGCACGGGCGCAAGGGCATTGGGCAGTATGTGCCGAAACAGTATGCCCGCTGTGGATGTGCCAGCCAGCCGCGCGGCGTCGACAAATTCACGCTCGCGCAGGGTAAGCGCCTCTGCGCGCACAAGGCGGGTAACGCCCATCCACGAGGTAAGCCCAATAACCACCATGATATTGGTAAGATTGGGTTCAAGAAAGGCAATCACCGCCAGAATAAGAAAAAATGACGGAAAGCAGAGCATGATATCAACCACTCGCATGATGCACTCGTCCACCCAGCGGCGAAAATAGCCGCTCACAAGGCCAAGAACAGTCCCGATGCTGACCGATATGCCCACAGCCACAAAGCCTACCCAAAGAGAAACCCTGCCGCCGTAAAGCAGGCGGGAAAAAACATCGCGCCCAAGGCGGTCAGTGCCGAACAGAAAGCGGGAGGAGGGCGGCTCCAGAATATTGTCCAGATGCAGGGCGTTGGGGTCAAAGGGCGCAATCCATGGGGCAAGGAGCGCGGCCAGCGACATGGCAAGCACAATAACAAGCCCGAGCGCGAGCATGAGGTTGCGGCCAAGCAGCTTTTTGAGGGCGCGGGGCAGCATCAGGCGTTGTCCTTTGCGTTGCGGATGCGCGGATCCGCGATTCCGTAGCAGAAATCCGCCAGCAGGTTGCCCACGAGCGTGAGTACAGCCCCAAGAATCAGATTGCCCATGATCATGGTGTAATCGCGCGCCATAACTGCGCCGTAAAACAGCTGGCCCAGCCCCGGCAGGGCAAAGATGGACTCAATAATGACGCTGCCGCCGATAAGCCCCGGCACCGAAAGGCCCAGCAGGGTAATGACGGGCAGCAGCGCGTTGCGCAGGGCATGCCGCCAGATAACCGCGCCAGCGCCAAGCCCCTTGGCCCGCGCTGTAAGAATGTAATCCTGCCGCAGCACCTCAAGCATGCAGGCGCGCATGTAGCGCGACATGCCAGCCAGCCCGCCCACGGTATACACCAGTGTGGGCAGGGCCAGATGCCGCGCCAGATCGCAAAACTTGCCCACGGCGCTCAACTGCTCGTAATTCATGGATGTAAGGCCGGAAATGGGCAGCCATTGCAGCTCAATGCCAAAAAACATCATGAGCAGCAGGGCCAGCCAGAAGGACGGCATGGCAAAACCCAGAAAAACCAGCACGGTAACGGACTTGTCCAGCAGCGAATTCTGCCGGCAGGCGGAAACAATGCCCACCGGGATGGCAATGAGCAGGGTGAGCACCAGTGAAATAACGTTCATGCCCACGGTGAGGGGCAGGCGCTCAAGAATTTTGCTCAGCACCGGGCGGGAATCGGCAGACATGGAATTGCCGAAATCCAGATGCACGATGCGGGTCAGCCAGTCCCAGTACTGCACATACAGGGGGCGATCCAGCCCATAAAGCACCTCAAGCCGCTGACGCGCCGCAGCGCCAGCCAGCGGATTGAGCGTGGTTTCCATATCTGTGGGAGAGCCGGGGGCCAGATGGATGACCCAGAAGCTGATGATGGTGATGCCCCACAGCACAAGCAGCATCCACAACGTTTTGCGTAAAACGTGCAGTAGCGGGCCGGAAAAACGGCCTTTTGCGGCAGATGCGGGCAGGGTGCTCATGAAAAAAGTTTACTCCGTGCGGGTCATCCACTGGCGCATGTCGTCCACTTCCTTCTGCCAGGCAGACGAGAGGCGCAGCTTCAGAAAGCGGGCGTACAGGGCATCCAGCAGACCGGTGCACACTTCCATAAGATAGAACTTTTCCAGCAGCAGGGCGTCCGGGTCGTCATCACTGTCGCCCTTGTCGAGCTTGGGGGTCTTGAGGCTGTTGAGGCAGAAATCCTCAGCTTTTAGGCTGACCTGAAAGGCAAGCTCTTCTTTTTCAAGGCGCAGCAGGGCGCGGCTGACCTGTTTGCCGTTGCCAAGGCCAAAGCGGGCTTCGCGGAGAGGGGAGAGCGAGCCAGAAACAGAGGCTGTTTCGCGGGCATCGCCTTCGCCGCCTTCTACCACAATGCGCTGTTCCATGGAAACGGCAAAGGGCGCGCCGTCTTTGTCAGTGAACGCGCCAGGGGCGGTGTCGCTCTGGTACCAGAGCCAGGTCAGAAATTCCTTGCCGAGAATGCTGTCAGTGGATTCGCCAAGATAAGGCATGTTCATAGGGTCTCCGTGCCGTCATCAGGAAAGGGGAGCGAACTGCGTGGGCTCCAGCTTGTCCAGGCGGATCAGGCTTTCTTCGTCCAGCATGGAGACCGCCAGATTGTAGGGCGTCAGTTGCTCCAGATGCAGCTCGAATGTTTTGAGAAACTCTTCCAGGAAGAGATCGATCATCTTGTTCTGGGTGGACGCAAACCAGACTTCGTTTTTGTCTGTGGCCCAGAGCACGTTGAATTCGCCGGGAACAGGCAAAAAACGGGAGCGCAAGCGCAGCAGCACCTGCTCCTTGAGTTCTTTTTTGCGCTCGCGGGCAATGTAGTTCTTGCCCTGTTCGCCCATGCGTTTTTTTTCTTCCTTGAGGGCAAGAGCAACGTGTTTTTTGACCACGCCAGCGGGTATGCGCCGCATATCCAGCCGCAGAGAAAACACGAGGTACGCGCCTTTCTGGGGCGGGGCCGTGACCCAGTCGGTATCGAGCATGTCCTCAAAACAGGTCCATCCCTGGCCCTGCATTTCAGGAATATCGTCAATGTCGCGCATGGCGAACTGTTTCAGTTTGTCCGGTATCTGCGGCCAGAGCGTGGCCGGAACAGGATCAAGAATGCGGAACCGTGTAAAGCTGCAAGAGCTGTTGGCAAAGCCCATGGAAACTCCTTGCTGAAAACCTGTGTTGGCAGTGTTGTACGTCAGAGCCGCTTCGGGAGCAAGTGCAAGGCTGCCACTGGTTTTGCGCCGTTTAAAAAGCCAATGCTGGCGCAGCAATGAATCTGTAGGAAGCGCCGTTCGGCCATATTGGAGTGGTCGATCTGGACGGGATTCATGAGCGGCAATCAGGGGCTTCTTATATAAGGAAAGGATGGAATGGCTACGGGTAAAAACTGAACTCACGGGTTTGAGTAAATTCGAATCCTCAAAATTCAAGGAACGGCGGGAAAATTCATGGCGGCTTGTTCATTTTACATTGCTCAGACCTCTGCGCGTGGATGGTTTGGCAGTGATGCCGCCAATGGCATTCTAAGCAGACTTTCGTGCTGGTTTTGAACCCGGGCGCCCACCCAGCATACAGTATTTATAAATGTCCCATAATGATAATTATGTAAACTTTTGAATATTGGAACCAGCCGTAAGGTCGGTTCAGCCATGTATGCGCCTCCTGCTTGCCCTTGACGGCATGCCCCACTTCACGCACCATGAGCGCATCTTTCCAAGGAGAAATCATCGTGCCGCCCAAACATTCCGGCAATGCCGGATCATCCGCCAGAAACCGCAGCAAAAACAGTTCGTCCACCAGCTCCCATAAAAAGGAACAGCCTGCGGGAGCGCGCAAGAATCATGCCCCCCGTTCTGATAGCTGGTCTGCCAATGGGCCAAATGGCCGTTCTGATTCGCGGGCAGATTCACGGTCAGGTACTCAGCCGAACGTCCGTGATGCCCGAGACGGTTTTTCGCAACGCAAACCCGCGCAGCCCCAGGCAGTCAAATCTGACGCCGATCATTCTGCTCGGCCTGCTCAGCCCGATGCTGACGCCAATGCCGCTGACGGCATACGCCTTAACAAGGCCATAGCCGCAACGGGTCTTTGCTCGCGCCGTAAGGCAGACGAACTTATTCTTGCCGGGCGCGTTAGTGTTGACGGCAAGCCGGAGCCCAACCCCGGGCGTCAGGTATTGTCCTTTGAGAGCATTGCCGTGGATGGACGCGTGTTGTCGGCCCCGCAGTCCTATACCTACCTCATGCTCAACAAGCCCGTGCATGTGGTTTGCACAGTGAGCGACCCGGAAGGCAGGCCCACCGTGCTGGATTGCCTTGCGCCTGAATACAAGGCGCTCAGGCTGTATCCTGTTGGCAGACTTGACTATTTTTCTGAGGGATTGCTGCTGCTTACCAATGATGGCCAACTGGCCCAGCGCCTCACCCATCCCCGGCATCACCAGCCCAAGACCTATGAAGTGCTTGTGCGCGGCGCGGCGCCTGAAGGGGCGCTCAAGACCATGCGGCGCGGCATGCACCTTGCCGAAGGTGAAGATATTATGCCTGTGGATGTGATCGCTCAGCAGGTTGGCGGCAATACCCTGTTGCAAATGGTGCTGCGCCAGGGGCTGAACCGCCAGATTCGCCGTATGTGCCGCGATCTGGGGCTGACCATTCTGCGCCTGTGTCGCGTTGCTCAAGGCTCATTGCGCCTTGGGGATCTGGCCAGTGGCAAAGCCCGGCCTCTTACGGATGCCGAGGTTGCCCGCCTGCGTGAAAGCGCTGAACTGTCCGCCGCGCGGTAGGCCTTGCTGGCAATATGCCTGGCAGCCAGTACAACCTCTTTGGCAAAACCGTATCTTAGCCAGAATTATTGATAAAAATCGCAGTCGCAGTGCCGGACATCCGGTCATTGCGGCTGCGCTTTGCTGACTGAACAGCAATCATACCTTTATATTGAACCGTAAAAAATTGCCGCGCGCTACGCGCGCTTAGCAAAGAAAGCTTGCCTTTACTTCATCAGGCATCGCCTTTCAGCAAATGCTCGAGAAAATCTATGGCATCCTTTTGCACGGCTTGCAGATGGTCTTCTCCCTTGAAGCTTTCCGTATATACTTTGCAGATAGCTTCCGTGCCAGAGGGACGTACGGCAAACCAGCCGTCATCGCTGACCACCTTCACCCCGCCGATGGGGGCATCATTGCCGGGCGCGCGGGTAAGCACACTAGTAACAGGCGAACCTGCCAGAGTTTTAAGGCTCACACTTTCAGGCGTCAGCGCCGCAAGCTTTGCGCGCACATTGTCGTCCGCCGGGGCATCCAGCCGCTGATAGGCGGGCGCGCCAAGCCGCTCGGTCAGTCTGGTGTAGAGCTGGTCGGGGGGTGATTGCTCCACCGCCATCATTTCAGCCGCCAGCAGGCACATGAGGGGGCCGTCCTTGTCTGTGCTCCAGGGCGTGCCGTCAAAGCACAGGAAGGAAGCGCCTGCGCTTTCCTCGCAGCCAAAGCCGCAACGCCCATTGAGCAAATAGGGCACAAACCATTTAAAGCCCACAGGCACCTCAACAACCGGGCGGCCAAGGTCCTTCCCTACCCTGTCGAGCATGGCGCTTGTCACAAGGGTTTTGCCTATGCCGCGCTGCGCGGGCCATTCCCTGCGGGTGCGGAACAGATACCATGCGGCGACGCTCAGAAAATGATTGGGGTTCATCAGTTCGTTGCGCGTCACAATGCCGTGGCGGTCGGAATCCGGGTCGCAGGCGAAGCTCAGGTCAAAATGGTCGCGCAGATCCAGCAGGCGGCTCATGGCATAGGGCGAGGAGCAATCCATGCGGATTTTGCCGTCCTTGTCGCAAGGAACAAAGCGGAATGTCGGATCCACAGCCCTGTTCACCACTTCAAGATCAATGCCGTAGGCTTCAGCAATGGGTTCCCACATGGGCAGGCTTGCACCGCCAAGGGGGTCAACGCCGATGCGCAGGCCAGACGAGGCAATGGCCTTCATGTCTAGCACCCCTGCCAGATCCTGCACATAACTGCCGATGAAATCGTATTCCTCCACCAGCGAAGAGGCGCGTGCCGCCCGCAGGTGGGTGAGCTTTACGCCCTTGTTGCCATTTTCGAGGTAGACATTGGCGCATTTTTCAATCTGGCTGGTGACCTCGGCTTCTGCCGGGCCGCCGTGGGGGGGATTGTACTTGAAGCCGCCGTCGCGCGGGGGATTGTGCGAAGGCGTGATGACAATGCCATCGGCCAGACCGTTAACGCGGCCCGCATTCCATTTGAGCACGGCATGGGAGATCGCCGGAGTGGCTGTGTAGGCCCCGCCAGCAGAAATGCGCACATTTACGTTGTTGGCTACCAGCACTTCCAGCGCGGAGCGAAAAGCGGCTTCAGACAGCGCATGGGTATCGCCGCCAAGAAACAGCGGCCCGTCAATACCCTTGGCGGCGCGGTAGTCGCACACCGCCTGAGTGATGGCGTAGATGTGCTCCTCGTTAAAGCTGCACAGCACAGATGTGCCCCGATGCCCCGAGGTGCCAAAGGCAACACGCTGGGCTGCAAGCGCCGGATTGGGAAATTCGGTGTAATACGCGCTCATGAGAGCGGGGATGTTCTCCAGCTTTTCCAGCCCGGGCAGATGCCCGGCATCGCTATGCACAACTGGCATTGATATTCCTCCAAAAAGTGGTGCTCTGCCAACTATATGCCCTATCGCGCATGCCTGCAATGCAGGATGCATCCCTTGATGCATTACCAGGTATTTATGGCGCTATGGCTGACGAAGGCACAATTTTTCAAAAAAATCGCGGTGTCCTTCCAGCTGCGGGTCAAAAAGCTCGCTGGAAAGCATACCATAAGCTCCTCGCACAAGAGCTGTGCGCTTTTCAAGCGTCTGTTCAAGCCGTTCCCGGTGCGCCTGAGTGGCGCACATCTCTGCCAGCATCTGCGTCAGGCTGACCGCGCGCGCGGAGTCTGTATGACGACGTGCCACTGCCCTGCCCCCGGCTTGGGCAATTTTTGCGAGCTTTTCGGGATTTGCGAGCGCTTCTGCGGCAATGGCCGCAGCTGCCTGCGCATCGTTGCGCTGGTAGGTGGGCAGAATTTCCTCGCCGGGGACAAAGAGTTCGTTAAGGCCGTTACCGCAGGTTTCCATTAGTAGGGCCGCGCCGCAGGCGATAGCCTCAAAACAGCGAAAATTCACTTCTGAAGCCGCAGTCTGGTTAAGAACAATGCGGCTGCGCGCAAAGATGGGCTTGTAATCGCCAGAAATTGCCACCAGTGGCTGTCTGGCGCGAAAGACCTTGAGAAATGGCGCGCGGTCCGGGTTATTTTTGTGCCCGAGGGTTCCCACAAAGGCTACTGGGATATCGCGTAATGTAAAATCCCCCACTGGCTCAAGAATCTGGGGATAAAACAGCGGAAACCAGCGCGCCGGTATGCCCTCGTGCGAAAATACTTCCACATAGTCTTTCTGCGCCACAAGGGTTGCGTCAAAACCATTGGAATACGGGATGTGCCAGGGGTTGCAGTAGGTATCAATGGAATAACGCACCGAAGGCCAGGGGGCATTTTCCGGATCAAGCAGTTCTGGCATGTTGCCGTCATCGCAATAGAAGAGTGCATCAGGCGCAAAACCGAGCGCATCAAGGCGGTTCAGGAGTTGCCGCACAGAGTACGGGTGCGGTGAGGGAATGTCGGCGTCAACTGCCGGATGCGCCGTGATGACGTGGTGCCCAAGGCGTTTGAGGGCAGAGGCCAGATACGGCCCGCCAATGTTGAGTATGCGTAAGCTCATGGATAAAAAAAGGGCTGCCCCGGTTAAGAGGCAGCCCGTGTAGTTGTGCCTGCTACTTGCTCAGGCTTACAGTTCGGAAGTACACATCGCCTCGCCGTGAAATCTGCAACATGACGGCCCCGCGGGCAACGCCTTCATCGTTGACGATTTTCGACAGATCCGCAGCGCTGCGAACAGGTTTGAGGTTGGCCTTGAGAATTACGTCTCCGGGGCGCAGATCGGCTTCGGCAGCGGGCTTGTCAGGATTGACGTCAATAATGACCAGCCCTTCGTTTTTCTCAATCTTGAGGTCGCGGCGTTCTTCATCCGTCAGCGGACGGACGGAAATGCCGAGCAACCCTTCGTCCTTCTGCTTCTGATCCTTGCCGTTCTGGTCGCCAGCCTGCGAGGTTTTGCGCTCGCCAAGCGTTACGGAAAGGTCAATGGTTTTGCCATCGCGCCACACCGTTATTGCAGCCTTGCTGCCGGGGGTTTTGTCGGCAATCACGCGCAGCAGGGCCGCAGCGTCTTCAATGGCCTTGCCGTCAACGGAAACAATGATGTCGCCGTCTTTCATGCCAGCCTTGGCAGCAGGTTCGCCTTCCATAACGCTGCCCACAAGCGCGCCCTTGGCGTCCTTGAGGCCCAGCGCCTTGGCGGTATTTTCTTCAACATCCTGAATACCAACGCCAATCCAGCCACGGCTGATCTTTTTGCCGGACTTGATCTGGTCGATGATCTTGGCGGCCATGTTGCTCGGAATGGCAAAGCCAATGCCCTGCCCGCTCGCAATAATGGCCGTGTTGATGCCAATCACCTGCCCGGCCATGTTCAGCAGCGGGCCGCCGCTGTTGCCGGGGTTGATGGAGGCATCCGTCTGCAGAAAGTTGTCAAAGGGGCCGGCGTGTATGTTGCGGTTTTTGGCCGAAAGAATACCCGCCGTCACCGAGTGGTCGAGCCCAAAGGGGTTGCCGATGGCCAGCAGCCACTCACCTATCCGCAGTTCATCCGAATTGCCGAACGCAAGGTAGGGCAAGGTCTTTTTGGTTTCAATTTTCAGCAGGGCGAGGTCGGTTTCTTCATCTGCGCCAACCAGCTTGGCCGTGATGGCTTCGCTTTTGCCATTGCTCTGATCAAGGGTCACACGGATAACATCCGCATCGGCAACCACATGATTGTTGGTAACAATATAGCCGTCAGCGGAGACAATAAAGCCGGATCCCAGTGACTTCTGTTTCATCTGGGGGCGCTTGCCACCGCGCTTGCCGCCGAACTGGTCAAAGAATTTGTCAAATCCTGGCGGCATATTGCGGAACATTTCCCCCATGAGATCGTCCTGGCTGTTACCGCTGGCCTTCCGTTCCGTACCGATGTTTACGACTGCCGGGCCGCTTTTGGCCGCCAGTTCGCTGAAGTCGGGCAGATTGGCTGCCTGGGCAAGCTGCGATGCCGCAAGAAAGGTCACGGCAAGCATGGCTGCAAGACATTTTTTTATCATCATGGAATAGCTCCTGGTTACTTATTTTTCAGAGCCTTTTGCAAAGCCTGTGCCATGATGTTCATTCCAGACCCGCTGTTGGAGCTTCCGGCGGATGTATGCTGCTTCCATGCCTTGTCTTCGGCGGGTTGGGCGGTCTGTTCGCCTTCAGGGGCAAGGCTGATGCGTCTGGCGCTGGTGTCCAAATTTTGTACAGTAAGGGTGACGGTGTCGCCCTTGTCCAATTTGCTGTACTGGTTGCCCTGCCTGGAATTCTTGATGACGCCAGCGGGCAGCAAACCGGTGATGCCAGGGGCCAGCGTGATAAAGAGGCCATAGGGGGTGCGGCTTTCGACCGTGCCGCTTACCGTTGAACCAACGGCAAACTGCTGGGCGGCTTCCTTCCACGGGTCGCCTTCCGCATCGCGCAGACTCAGGGAAATACGGTGATTTTCAAGGTTGATTTCCTTGATTTTAACCGAAACAACTTCGCCCGCCGCAAGCACGTCTTCGGCCTTGGCCACGCGCTTTGTCCACGACAGTTCAGATATATGCACAAGGCCTTCAATACCGGGCAGAAGCTCCACAAAAGCGCCAAAGGGCGCGAGGCGAACAACCTTGCCGGAAACAACCGTACCGGACTCAAGTCTGGTGGTCACATCCTGCCAGGGATCGCCCTCGGCCTGCTTGCGCGAAAGCGAAATGCGCACGTGGCCCTTGCTGTCCTTGCTGATGGAAATAACCTTGGCGCGCACTGTGTCGCCAAGCGACACGGCTTCGTCAGGTGCGCCCACGCGCGACCATGAAAGTTCGGAAAGGTGGATCATGCCTTCAACAGAAGGGGCAAGCTCCATGAATGCGCCAAAAGCGGCGAAACGCGTGATCTTGCCTTCAACCATGTCGCCGGGCTTGAGGCTTTCAAGCAGGGCATCAAGCTGTTCGGCGCGTTCGCGTTCAACAATGGCGCGGTGCGAAACCACAACATTTCTGCCGCGGTTTTCAACGCGGATAACCAGAAACGGCATGCTGCGGCCCACAACTTCGGCGGCGTCTTCAGAGGTGGGCACGCCAAGCTGGCTGCCGGGGCAGAAGGCCTGCTTGCCAAGCACGTCAACCGTGTAGCCGCCCTTGCACACTGCGGTTATGCGGCCGTCAACCGGCACCGCCGCATCGCGGGCTTCTTCAAGCGCGGCAACACCGCTGCCGCTCATGGAGCGGGAAAGGCGAATCTCTTGCGAGGAAACACCAGTAACCCACGCTTCGAGGCTGTCGCCGGGCTTAACGCTTTCATTGCCCTCGGCATCAAGAATGTCTTTGCGGTCAATGATGCCGTCAACCTTTATGCCCACGTCCACAAAAACGCTGTCGCCAGTGATGGCAATTACAGTCCCGGTCACTTTCTGGCCGGGCTGCAGGCGGTTTGAAGCGGTGTCGTGGGCCGCCAGCATGGCGGCAAAATCCTCAGCGCCTTCCTCCGACATGGAGGTTGCGAACTTATCCTCGGTCATAGTTTTCCTGCTCCTTACAAGCTGGGCTTATTGCTCAAGTCCGCCATATTACGCCATCCGCACAAGGAAAACAATTGTCTTTTTAGTCCTGATTTTTCCGAGCCTTTTGGTGAGTACTGAATCAAATTTATACAGGTGGATATTTTTTGAGCATGTCGACGCTTTTGCACCGTGCGTATGTAAAGGCATTGGGAACATGAGCTGCACAAGGAATGATGCATAGGGAAATGTAATATATATTTATTTTTATTAATATTTTCAGATAGGTTGTTTAATAAAACAATGTATTACTATGCAATTAGGTAAAAAATAATTTTGTTGAACTTTCAGTCTGCACGTTGATAGATATTTAAGTAGTTAAAAACGCTTGTTATATGTATTGTTTATTATAATAAAAAAATATTTATTGTCATAATAAATATAATTTGTTTATGATTATGAATGTTATTACAAAAAAATTGAATTTTTTGCTTACATGTTTTTCAAAAAGCATCCACTGAATGCCTTTCAGCCCGCAGAAACAGCTGGGTGATTTTTCTTTATTCCCAGGCCATCTCCCTGTACCTTTGCAAGACATTGCTGGAAAGGCGCAGCATCGCGCGTAACAAAGGTTTTGAACATGGACATAAAAGAATTTGAAGCATACTGGGCAGACAGACAGCCGGATCGCTCAGATCTTGCGGAGTTCTGGAGTCGCCGCGCCCAGTCGTTCAATACCCATTCGGCCGAGGCAGATTCCAGCGCGTACCGCCGCGATCTTGTTGCAAAGGTTGCAGCGCGCGCCAAGGTTGGCAAGGCTGATGCTGTGCTGGACATAGGCTGCGGGCCAGGCAGGCATGCCCTGATTTTTGCGGGGCATGCGGGCAGTGTTGAAGGTTTTGATATCGCGCCCGGCATGATCGAATACGCAAATAAAAATGCGCAACTAGCTGGTATGGAAAACACCCGTTTTCACGTGCTTGACTGGGATACTGCGGATCTGAAGCTGCTTGGCTGGCAAAAACGGTTTCAGCTTGTTTTCGCCTCGCGCACTCCTGCCGTGTATGACCGTGCTACCCTTGAAAAAATGACAGAGGCCTCGCGGGGCTACTGCTGCCTTATCACGCAGGTTACGGGCGATAATTCTGTGCGGAGCGAACTTGCGCCAGTTGTTGGCGCAACAAATGACGACGACTATACCCGGCGGGGGCTTTACTGCGCCTTCAATATCCTGTGGTTGCAGGGCTATTATCCAGAAGTGGAATACCTTGAGCGCACGTGGGATTCTGAATGCCCGCTGGAAGAAGCCATTGTGATGTACACGCGGCATTTTAACAGCAGAGGCCAGCTCACAGAGGCGCAAGAGATCGCCCTGTCAGACAAGCTGTGCGCCATGAGCAAGAACGGCATGGTGCATGAAACTGGCAGCTCGCGGGTGGGCATACTTTTCTGGAACGCCAACCTGTGAGGGCATGCGGGCTGCGGGGTCTGTTGTCCCCGGCCCTTTTGGCGGTGTTCAGGCCTTTTCTATGAGCCATGTCCTGATGGGAAAAGCCGTTTCCGTCCAGTGCGTCTTATATTGCATCTTGGGGCCATCGAGAGGCCCCATGTCATAGCGTTGCACGTCTTCCTCGCAGAGCCAGTGGATTTTTTCAATCTGCATGAGGTTGCCCAGTGAAAGCTCATGGCAATCCTGCGCATAGCTGAACTGCTGTCCGCGATAGATATCACCGGCCAGGCCGCCAAAAATAAAGCCCACATCCGTATCTTCACGGCGGGCAAAAATAACGCGCGCGCCATTCTCTGGCGCGAGCCGCAGGAGCAGAAATGCGTAAAAATCGCATATGCCCGGCTCCGCCATGCCGCAGTGGTCAATCCCCTTCCAGCTTGTGCGTTCAACAGCGATCATGCGGGTATACGCCGCCTTTGCTTCGTCTTCCGTTGAAGGCAGCACACGTTCATAAGAGATGCCCAGCTCGTGCGCCTTTTTGGCCGAACGTTTCAGGTTGCGGCGCAGATTGGCCGAGCGGCGCGAAAGATAGCCGTCCAGCCCGCCAGCAAGCGAAGCCGAACCCTGAATCCCCGCTTTTACGAGGTGCGCCTGGAGGGGCATGCCAGTTTTGTTGAGCATGTTCTGTACATAATCCAGGCCAGGGCCAAGGCCGCCCACAAGAACCTTGGGAAATCTGGGGGCATAGGTTCTGGCAAAAAAATGCATGGCGTCGGCAAATAGCTGCGGGGCATTGCTGCCCAGCAGCGGGCAGCCAAAGAACCACGAGGGTTCAAGGGGCGTGATGTAGATTTCTTCTGGCGAAACAAGCCCTTCCGCAAAGGCAATAACGCTGCCGTCAGCTTCTGCAAACAACAAACGCCGTTTGGGGCCAAAGGCATCATGAAAGGCAAGTTGCCATGCTGGCGTACAACTGAAAGGGTCGGCCTGAGCGCTGTGCAGCGCTGCGCTGTGCCACGTTGCGTACTGCTCGGGCTTGGCGTTGTGGGGCAAATGTATAAACTGCATGACGGCACCGGAGTAAAAGGCAAGGCGCTTATGCCCCGTACGCTTTTGCGCACCAAAAGGCATAAACGCCGTATATATTGGTTATAACGTGAGCCTGTTTTGCTGGATGGCAAAAAGATTGCCTGCCTGTGCATAACCAGATCAGGTTATTTATCTATTGCAGCATCGTCCTGTTTCTTCTTTTCAGCCACGTACTCTTCTTCATGTATAAGCGTACTTCCGCATCGTGAGCATGACAATAACTTGAAAACACGCCGAAAGTTAAAGAAGACTTTGTCCAGTATGCCAGTTGGGCAGTAAAAAACATCACCACAGCGCTTGCAGCGGTAGACAGTTTTTTCTTTCATAATGCCCCCAAGGTAGCCAATGAAGAACTTTCAATAAATTACCATGTATGGTGCAGGTTATCAATTCCCTTGCCAGAGCAATGTGCCAGCTATCCAAGCAGTTGCCAGGGCGCCCTTCTGTTCATGAAGGGCACCCTGCACTTAGACCTGAGGTTGCTTTGCAGCCCAGATATCAATTTCTATGCTGATTTCCGGCAGGCCCAATGCCGTTACATGCGCAATAGTCATCGATGGGTAAGCTCTGTCAAAGAGCTTATCCCATTCGTTGTCGAAATAATCCCAGTCGATTTCTTTTACGGACCAAATATTAACCTTGGTAATATCTGCTCCGGACAGCCCTTCCGTACCAAGCAATACTTTAATATTCTTAAAAAGTTGCAGCACTTCATCGTTAAAAGCCGCAGGGAAAGAGCCGTCATCCCTGATGCCGATTTGCCCTGAAAACACATAGGTGTCCATACCCGCGGGTATGATGGTTGTATGCGAATAGTTTCCAACAGGCTGATACATGGTATTTGGTGTTTTTCTTATGATGGTCTTCATGAGATGTTTTCTTTTTTTTGAATAGTGCTGTTTCGTATGTTTCACAGGCAAGATGACAGCATGGTTGAACTGCCGGAGCACGGAGCAGGACTTTTAGAATAACAGCATTGTAGAAATTTTGAAAGCATCTTGTTGCAGTAGTGAAAAATAGTATGCAGAGTCTCTTTGGTGAAGAGTCTGCCCTGCTCAATGGATATGCATTGTCTGCCGGAAAACAAAAAACCCGGAAGTCTCGTAAGACTTCCGGGTATGAAATTCTGGTAGCAAGGGAGGGATTTGAACCCCCGACACTGCGGGTATGAACCGCATGCTCTGACCAACTGAGCTACCTTGCCGTGTCTGCGCCTCGTTAGCGCGACGATCTATTTATAAAAATTGCCGCCCCTTGGCAAGCATTTTTTTTAGTTCACCATGAAATAGTAAATAAAGGGTGCGATTAACAGACGGTACACGGCAAAAGGCACCAGAGTCACGCGGCCCATGAGGGCGATGAACACCTTGACTGCCAGCAGGGCCGAGAGGAACGAGCCGATCATGCCCACGGCAAAAAAAGGAATATCCGCAGCGCTGAAGAGGTGCCAGCTTTTCAGCATGTCGTAACCTGTGGCGGCAACCATGATGGGCACTGCGGCGATGAACGAATACTCCGCCGCCAGCGAACGCTTGCCGCCAAGCAGCATGCCCCCCATGATGGTTGAGGCTGAGCGCGAAAAACCGGGCCACAGGGCAAGGCACTGAAAGCAGCCAATACCAAGGGCCAGCTTGGGCGTCATGTCGTCCAGCGTAATATATGAGGGTTTGAACTTGCGTTTTTCAACCACTATCATCATCACAGCGCCCACAACCAGCGCAATGAGCACGGTCAAGGGACGGAACAGATAGGTCTTGATGGTCGAGTGCAGCAAAAGCCCGAGCACGCTGGCGGGCAGCGATGTAAGGATAAGCAGCATGATGCCGCGCATGCCCGCAAAACGCACATAGGGCTGGGGACGCACGAGGCCCCAGAAGCGCTTCCAGTACAGCACCACCACGGCCATGATGGCGCCAAGCTGAATAACCACCTCAAAGGTGGCGGCCTTTTCGCCCATGAAGTTGAGCAGATCGCCCACCAGAATGAGGTGGCCGGATGAGGAAACAGGCAGAAATTCCGTCAGCCCCTCGACAATGCTCAAAATTACCGCAGTAAACAGATTATCCATAAAAACCCTCTGGCGCGAAATCCTGTCGCCTAGTGTGGGATGTGTCGTCCTGCGGGCAGAGCATTGCCAAAAGGCGGCACAACGGCTATGGGTGAATAAAAAAGGATATCTCCATGACAACCATCATGCCGCAAGGCGAACTTGTGCGTAAGGCTGCGGCCTATCTGGCGGAACAGCGTGCCCTGCATTCCGGCAAAAGCCTGTCTGCCCTTCTGGACGAAGCGGGTATGCGTTTTAACCTTACGCCGCTTGACGCCGCCGCTCTTGAGCGCCTGTTCCGTGAAGAAGAGGCCAAGGCCCACTAGAGCATTTCCGCCCATCGTTCTGTATTGCATTTACTGATGGTGGTTGCAGACGTCGCGCCCATGAATCACAGGCGTGACGCCGCTCACCATATCTGAATTATGCTATTTCGCTGCCATCGGGCACGTCTCGGTCCACAGCAAGCAGCCCGAGCGCGCCGTCTGTGCCTGCCGTGAGCACCATGCCGTGCGAAACCAGCCCGCGTATCTTGCGCGGGGCAAGGTTCAGCACTGCGCAAACGCGTTTGCCCACCACTTCTTCTGGCGCGTAGTGCTCTGCCAGGCCAGAGAGAATCTGGCGCAGCTCACCTTCGCCAAAGTCAATTTCAAGCCGCAGAATACGGTCGGCATTGGGGTGCTTTTCCGCCACCTTCACCGTGCCTACACGCAGGTCCAGAGCCTTGAACTGGTCAAATTCCACATTGGGTTTGACGGCGGCGGGTGCGTCTGCCCCGCCCTGCTCTGCTGCGGCCTGCTTGGGCGCGGCTTTTTCCTGCGGTTTTTCTGCCTGCTTGTCCTTTTTGGGGGCCTTGGGTTCCTTGCTGTCCGCGCCCTCCTTTTTCACTTCAATGCGCGGGAACAGGTTGGAGCCTTCCGCCACCTGAATGCCGGGTTCAAGGCCTTCAAAATGGGCAATTTCATCTTCCACGTTGGCAACCGGGGGCTGGCCTTCCTGCACCTGCTGCCCAAGCTGGGCCAGCATTTTGCCAGAGGCCACGGGCATGACGGGCCAGAGGCAGAGCGCGGTTTTGCGCATGGCTGCCAGCATGACGTACATGACGGTTGCGAGGCGCTCCATGTTGCCCTGCTTGTAGAGCGTCCAGGGGGCCTGGGTGTCCACATATTTGTTCAGGGCGCGTACAAGCTCCCACAGGGACTCAAGCCCCTGGGAAAACTGCACATTGCCAAAAAGCTGCACAAAGTTGCGCATGGAGTTGGCGCACAGGTCGACAATGGCCTTGTCGTCTTCCTGCAAGGCCTTTGGCATGGGCACATGGCTGCCAAAATACTTGGCCGTCATGGAAAGCACGCGGCTGAACAGGTTGCCGAGGTCGTTGGCAAGGTCGGCGTTGATGCGGCCCACAAGGGCATCTTCGCTAAAGCTGGCGTCAGAACCAAAGTGCATTTCGCGCAGCAGAAAATAGCGGAAGGCGTCCGGCCCGAAACGCTGGGCCATGTCGCTCGGTTCCACAACATTGCCAAGCGATTTTGACATCTTGGTGTCGCGCACAAGCCAGTAGCCGTGCACATTCAGATGCTCATACAGCGGCAGACCCGCAGATTTGAGCATGGTGGGCCAGAATACGGCGTGGGGCTTGAGAATATCCTTGGCAACCAGATGTTCGCCGGGCCAGAACTTTTTAAAATCTTCGCCTTCGGGCCAGTTCAGCGCGCTGATGTAGTTGAGCAGCGCGTCAAACCACACGTAGCAGACGTAATCCTTGTCAAAGGGCAGTTCGATGCCCCATGTCAGACGCGATTTGGGGCGCGAGATGCACAGATCTTCCAGCGCGCCGGATTCAAGCATGGCCAGCACTTCGCTGCGGTAGCGCTCGGGCCGGATAAACGAAGGATTGGCCTCGATGTGCTCCTTGAGCCAGGGCAGATACTTGGACATGCGGAAGAAGTAGTTCTTCTCGCTGATAAATTCCGGCTTGGTCAGGTGCTGGGGGCAGAGGCCGTTTTCCAGCTCTTTTTCGGTGTAAAACCGTTCACAGCCGTAACAGTAATGCCCGCCGAACTCGCCAAAATAGATGTCGCCCGCGTCATAGACCTTTTGCAAAAAGGCCTGCACGGCGCTGATGTGTTCGGGATCGGTGGTGCGCACAAAACGGTCGTTGGCAACGTCAAGCTTGGGCCACAGGGCGCGGAAGCGGGCGCTGATGTCGTCCACAAACTCCTTGGGAGTCTGGCCTTGTTTTTCCGCCGCCTGAACAATCTTGTCGCCGTGTTCGTCCGTACCGGTGAGGAACATGGTGTCCTCGCCAATCAGCTTGTGGTAGCGGGCCATGGCATCGGCAACCACAGTGGTATAGGCATGCCCCAGATGGGGCTTGGCATTGACGTAATAGATGGGCGTTGTGATGAAAAAGCTGTTCACTCAAGGCTCCGTAAGCTTAATTGCTAGTCGTGGTCGGGCCGCTGCGACTTGTTGCGGCGGCGTTTGCGGCGATTCTTGCCCGGTTCGGCCTGAGCCTCCACACCGGGGGCGCGCTCGCCGGATTCGGCGGGGACGGATTCCTCGGGCTGGGTATCGCGCTCGTCCTGACGGAATTCATCCATAAAATCAAGAGAGTCAAGAGTATCCGGCGTGGCGGAAACCACAAGCAGACTGTTGTCGTTCATGGGGCCTTTGGGCGGCTGCTTTTGCTGCACACCCTGGGGGGCCTCCGGCCTGTGGGGCGAAAGCGCCTGCCAGTCGTCCAGGCTCAGTTCGACTTCCTCATTATTTTCCGTCAGCACAGAAAGGGAATTGCGGAACATATTGGCCCGCAGAACCTTCATGGGGCCTTTGTCCGTCTGGTATTTCTTGCCGAGCCGTGGGCACAAGCGGTGGAAATGGTCGTAGTTGTCCTGCTCGTAAGAAAGGCAGCAGAGCAAACGGCCGCAAATACCCGAAATTTTGGCAGGGTTCAGAAAGAGATTCTGCTCTTTTGCCATGCGGATGGTCACGGGCGCAAACTTGCGCAGATACCTGCGGCAGCAGCAGACCATGCCGCAGTTGCCCACAGCGCCCACCATCTGCGTTTCGTGGCGCACGCCTATCTGGCGCAGCTCGATGCGCGCGCGGTATTCGCGCACGAGGTCTTTGACCAGATCGCGAAAATCAATGCGGGAAGGCGCGGTGAAGTAAAAGATGAGCTTGCTGCGGTCAAAAAAGACCTCCACATCCACAAGCTTCATATCAAGGTTGCGGTCGCGGATGCACTGGCGGCAGAACTGCTGCGCTTCCCGCGCCATCTGCTCGTTGGCTTCACCACGGAGGATGTCTTCTGAACCGGCATGACGCAGAATGGAGGGCAGTTCCTGCTCCATCTGGCCGGGCAGATGCTCTGCTGGGCCGGATACTATTTCGGCGAGGGTCTGGCCCTGTTCTGCCTCAATAAGTACATGATCCCCCCATTTGAAGCCTGAGGGGCCGGTATAGTAGCTTGTCTGTCCAAGCGTTCTGAAACGGAGACCGTATATAGGCATAAATTGTCGCTTCGGCAAAGGTAGTGGAATATGTATTCCGAAAAGATTCTTTTCCGTCATTAATGCCGTGCTGTCAACTGGGCTGCGGGTCGGGCTACGGCTGCGCATCGGCCATTCACCCTCGCGCGGCTTGCAAAGCCGGGTTGCCTGATTTACATTTTTAAACATAAGGGAGTACTTGCCATGATAGAACGTCAATCGGCCCTCACCCTGCTGGCCGAGCAAAAAACACCGCCTTCCCTGTTGCAGCATGCCCTGGCCTCCGAGGCCATAATGCGTGCCCTTGCCCAACATTTTGGCGAAAATGAAGAACTCTGGGGCCTCACTGGCCTTTTGCACGACCTCGACTATCCCGCCACGGCGGAAAACGCCGCGCGGCATGGGCTGGATACCGCAGAAATGCTGGCTGGCCAGTTGCCGGACGAAGCCCTCACGGCCATTCGTGCCCATAATGCGGAAATGAACGGCGCGGCTGGCCCCGCCTCGCGCTTTGATTACGCCCTGCGCTGCGGCGAAACCGTCACCGGGCTTATCTCTGCCGCTGCGCTCATGCGCCCCACGGGCATGGAAGGCATGGAAGTTAAAAGCATAAAGAAAAAGATGAAGGATAAAGCCTTTGCGGCCAGCGTGTGCCGCGACAACATACGCCAGTGCGCCGAGGCCGGGCTTGAGCTTGATGCTTTTCTGGCTCTGTCCATCGAAGCCATGCGCGTCCATGCGGCGGAACTTGGTTTAAGCAAATAGCTCCAAAACAGCCGAGGCTGCACCATGCAAGAATGTTCGCTGCAAACGGAAATCCGCACACTTGGCCCCTGCAAGCTTGATTCTGTGCTGCCCTACCGCACATGGGCAGACAACAAGACCGTGCAGATTGTTGTGGATGAAGAACTGTCGGAAGAAGTGAACGCGCCCTTCAGCGTATGCCTTGAGGCCGCTGGCCCGCGCAAAAAACTCTATTTTGACACCACTCGCGCCAAGTGCGCCATCGTGACCTGCGGCGGGCTCTGCCCCGGCATCAACGATGTCATTCGCGCCATTGTGATGGAGGCCTTCCACGCCTACAACGTGCCCTCCATTCTGGGCATCGCCTATGGGCTTGAGGGTTTTATTCCCAAGTACGGGCATGTTCCCTTTGAGCTTACGCCTTCAAGCGTGGCGGACATTCACCGTTTTGGCGGCACCATGCTTGGTTCCTCACGCGGGCCGCAGTCTGCTGAAGAAATTGTGGATAACCTTGAACGCAGCAACGTCAACGCTCTCTTTGTCATTGGCGGCGACGGCACCATGAAGGCCGCTCTTGCCATCAGCAGCGAGGTGCAGGCGCGCGGGCTCAAGATATCCGTCATCGGCATCCCCAAAACCATTGATAACGACATTAACTTCATTCCCCAGTCGTTCGGCTTTGAGACTGCCGCCTTCAAGGCCACGGAGGCCATTGAATGCGCCCATACAGAGGCCTGCGGCGTGCCCAACGGCATTGGGCTGGTCAAGCTCATGGGGCGCGAATCGGGCTTTATCGCCGCGCGCGCGGCTCTGGCCCTCAAAGAAGTGAACTTTGTGCTGATTCCAGAAGCTCCCTTTGCCCTTGAGGGCGAGGGCGGGCTGTTGCCCGCGCTGGAAGAGCGCCTGCGCTCGCGCGGGCATGCCGTGATTGTGGCAGCCGAGGGCGCGGGCCAGCACCTTATGGAAAATCACGCCGCCAAGGATGTTTCGGGCAACCCCGTGCTTGGCGATGTGGCTGACCTGCTGCGCAAGAATATCAGCACCTATCTGGGCGCGCGCGGCATTGAGCATTCGCTGAAATACATTGACCCGAGCTATATCATCCGCTCTATCCCGGCCAACGCCAACGACAAGGTCTATTGCGGATTTTTGGGCCAGTACGCCGTACATGCCGCCATGGCCGGGCGCACAGACATGGTGGTGGGCAAGATTCAGGACCGTTACGTGCATCTGCCGCTGGAGCTTGTGACCCGCAAGCGCCGCAAGCTGAACATCTATTCTGACCTGTGGCGGGCTGTGCTTGAATCCACTGGTCAGGGCATGCTGAAGGGCATGCTGCCCCCGGCGTAACCGGCAGCATGAAGCATCTCCGACAGGTCAAGGCCTCTGCCGGTTCTGGCAAGACCTATGAATTGACGCATTGTTTTCTGCAAAGGCTGGTGCAGAGCGGGCCGCCCGCGAGCGCTTCCGCCTCCTCGGCTTGCGTGCTTTTGCCGGGGGGCCGCTGCGGCTGGGGCGACATCCTCGCCATTACCTTTACCAATGCCGCTGCTACCGAAATGCGCGACCGCGTTATCCGGCAGCTCAAGAGCGCGGCCCTCGGACAGCCCTTGGGCGGACTTGCACTTTCGCCCGATCAGGCCTCCCGCTGGGTGGATGTGATCATGCGCGATATGGGCGCGCTGAACATCCGCACCATCGACAGCCTGCTGCACCTCATTGTGCGCGCGGCAGCGCTTGAGCTTGATCTGCACCCGGATTTTCAGCCTGTTTTTGCCACGGAAGAAGTGCTCACACCCTACCTTGATGTATTGCTTGAACGCGCATGGCAGGGCGATGAAACCATGCGCTCCCTGCTGCGCGAAGTCTATCGGGCCATGGCATGGCGCGAGAACAGTACGGGCTTTCTTGCGGGCGAAAAGCTGCTCAACCAGTTGCGCGGCCTGCTGGATGGCGTGCTGCTGGGGCGCTTTGAGGACATTTCGCCCGCAGAAACCCTGCACAAGCGGCTGAGCGAAGTGGAAAGCATGGCCGTAACCCATGCCAATATCTTTCTGGCAGCTGCGGCTGGGAGTGGGCTTACCTTCAGCAAAAACGCTCTTGCCGCTGTGGAGGCCATTGCCGCCGGGCAGAGCAAAACTTCGGCATACCTGAGCAAGGCCAGCGCGTCTGACCTCTTTTTGAAAAAGCCCGTGGTCAGCGATGAGGTGCAAAAAGCCTACGAAGCCTTTGCCCGCGCCGCCGGTGTGCTGGTTGATACTGCCCCTCTGCTGCGGCAGGCTGTGGGGCTTGCCCCCGTGCTCTTGCTGGCGCGCACCCTTGTGCAGGCCTTTGTGCAAAACCAGCGGCAGGAAGGCAGCCTGCCGGGCCTGCTGATTCCGCACATGGCGCGACAGGTGCTTGAAAGCGACAACGGCGTGCCCGAGGCCCTGTGCCGCATGGGCTCGCGCCTCACGCACTTTCTGGTGGATGAATTTCAGGACACCAGCAATGAGCAGTGGTACGCCCTGCGCCCCCTTGTGGAAGAAGCTCTCTCTCGCGGCGGTTCCCTCACATGGGTGGGGGACGTCAAGCAGTCCATTTACGGCTGGCGTGGGGGCGAACCGGAGCTGTTTGACGGCGTGTTTGACGATGCGGGCCTCACAGCCCTCGCGCCTGACGGCCAGCGCGACAATCTGCCCTACAACTGGCGCAGCCGCCGCGAAATCGTGCAGCACAACAACGGGATTTTCGGCCCTCTGGCGCAGCCGGACATGGCCGCAAAGGTCATGGCCGCCCTTTTGCCCACGGGCACCCCGCCGGAAATCTGCGGGCAGGCCGCTCAGGGGCTTGTGCGCGCCTTTGCGGGCACAGAGCAGCAATGCCCTGAAAACGCCCGCGAGGGCGGCCTTGTTCGCGTGGAGACCATTCTTTCCGTGGATGCCGAGGCCCTGGGCGAAGATGTGCTTGAACGCCTCTGCACCCTGTTGCATGAGGATATTGAGCCGCACCATCCCTGGGCCGATGTGCTCATTCTTGTGCGCAGCAACGGCAAGGCCACCCTTGTGGCAGACAGGCTGATTCGCGAAAATATCCCCGTGATTACAGAAAACAGCCTGCGACTTGCCGCGCATCCGCTGGTGGTGCAGGCCGTGGCCCTGCTTTCTTTCCTTGATAACCCAGAGGACGACATCGCCTTTATGAGCCTTGTGTGCGGCAGTATCTTTCGGGAGCATCCCGAAGCTGCGGCCCTTGCGCACGAGGACATCGCGGGCTGGTGCGCCGCATCCAAGGGCGGGCCGCTGTTCCAGCGGTTCAAAAGGCGCTGGCCAGAAATCTGGCAGAGGCTGCTTGCTCCGTTCCACAGTCAGTCCGGCCTCATGACGCCCTATGACATGACGCTTGAATGGTTTGCCCGGCTGGATGTGGAGCGGCGCTATCCCGAGGCGGAGACTTTTTTGCGGCGCTTCATGGAAGTGCTGCACAGCGCGGAAGAAAAGGGCCTTGCCACCCTGCCCACATTTCTGGAGCACTGGCGCGCCAAAAGCGGCGAAGAAAAGGTGCCCATGCCCGAAAACATGGATGCAGTGCGCGTCATGACCATCCACAAATCCAAGGGCCTGGAGGCCCCGGTGGTCATTGTGCCGTGGACAGACCTGCGCGCCCGCATGGGCAATGAAACCGTGATGGTCGAGCGCGAGGGCCTGCGCCTTGCCGTGGGCAACAGAAAGCATCTGGGAGCGCCCTATCATCAGGAGCTTGCCCGCCAGTGCCGTGAAAACGTCCACCTGCTCTACGTGGCCTTTACCCGTGCGCGCGATGCGCTCTATGTGTTGCGCACCAGCACCGTGGGCGGGCGCGGCTCTACCAGTGACGTGCTGGACATGCTTATGGAAGAGGCCGGGTTCACAGCCCCCTACACCGTGGGCGAGGAACCAGCCGCGCACGATGCTGCTCCGGTCGCAACTGCCGCAAGGGCTTCTGCCGCGGCTTCCTGGGGGAGCAAGCCGGAGATTGCGGAAAGCCCGGAAGGCGAGGAAGACGTTGCTCCTGCGGATGCCGCCCGGAGCATTGCCGAAGCCCCGGATGCTGCGGATTCCGCTGGTTTTGCCGACCCCGCATGGCGGCCCATGCAGTGGCTGCCGCGCCTCAAGATTTTTCGTAATCCACTGGCAGGATTCAGCTTTCGCGCGGAAGACAGAGGCAGCTTTCTGCATCTGTGCCTTGAGCATCTGCACATAACGGGCAATCCGCAGGCAGACGCGCAGGCTGCGCTGAACTTCGGCCTTGGACATTTTTCGCTGCCTGTGCCGGACGAGGCCGCGTTGCGGGAAAATGCCGCTGCGGCGCTGCAATGGTTTGCCTCGCAACCGCAGGCGGCGCGCTGGCTGCAGACGGGCTGGCCCGAACATTCGCTCATGGACGCCGAGGGGCACTTGCTGCGCATGGATTTGCTGGTGCATGAACCGTGGGGGCCGCTGGTGCTTGATTATAAAAGCGGCCAGCCCGAAGCCGACCATGTGGCGCAGCTACAGACCTACCTTGCCTGCCTGGAAGCCGGGAACGACTGCGCCCCCGGCAGTGCGCGCGGCCTGCTGGTGTACCTTGATTTACGGCGGTTTCAGCTTGTGGAAGCGCACGGCGTTTCGGCCTTTGCCGAGCGTTGCAGCGATCTTTTGCCCGCCACGGAGGCTCAGGCATGAGCGCATCGCCGATTCTTGTTTTTCCCTGGCAGCGGCCCTTTCTGCCCGACCTCAAAGCCTTTCTGACCAGGATTGGCAAGGGGCGGGCTGGCGCAACCCTGCTGATCGTGCCCCACAACCGGCCCTGGCGTTACCTCACCAAGCTCTATGCGGAAGAAGGCTATCAGGGTTTGCTGCCCAAGGTCATGACCCTGGCGGATGTGATTTCGGCCTGGCGCTCGCAAACCTGCGCAGATCCTCTGCACACTGCCAACGTGCTGGACAGGGTCGCCCTGCTGCACCAGTGCGTTATGGGCCTCGCGCAGGATGACGAGGGCCTTGCCGCACGTTTTGCCCGCATGGACATGGCGCACTTTCTGCCCTGGGGCTTGCGGCTCTCAAACCTGCTGGAAGAAATGCTGGGCCAGCGTGTGGCTGCTGTGGATCTCAGCCATGTGGAGCAGGAGGTTTCCGGCCCTGCGGCTGCCCTGCTGGGCGCTCTGGGGCGCATCGGCAAGGCCTATGTGGCCGCGCTGGAGGCTCGCCGCTGGACGACACCGGGATTGGACGCCTTTACCGTCAGCGAAGACGGACTTGCCCTGCCCCGCTTTTTTACGCCCGCAGATGACCGCCCCGTTGTGATGGCCGGATTTTCGCTGCTAACCGGCAGTGAGGAAGCCCTGCTGCACAGGCTGTGGCAGGCAGGCGGGCAGATATGCCTGCATGCAGACCCGGCGCTGGCTCTGGGCACAGCACCGCACTGGGCATGTGACGCGCAGGCTGCGTGGCTGCGCCGCTGGAAGGCCACTGCTCGCCTTGCTGTGGAGCCCACGGACGCCGAGGCCGCGCATAAGCCGCGCATATCTTTTTTTGCCGGGTATGATTGCCATTCACAACTTAAAGCATTGCATGAAGAACTGTCCGTGCCGCATAGCGATGCCAGCAGGGCCGGCAATGGGGCAGAAAACGGGGACAGCGGCATATCCGCGTCTGACGGGCTTTCTACGGCGGTTGTGCTCACAGACAGCGCCCTGCTCATGCCCGTGCTGCACCATTTGCCCAACAAGGATGTCAACGTTTCCATGGGCTATCCGCTGGAACGTTCGCCCCTCAACCGTCTGCTTGAGGCTTTACTGCAATTGCAGGAAAACAGGACGGAAGATGGCCGCTATTACTGGCGCAATCTGCTCCAGTGTCTGCGGCATCCTTACCTGAACCTGCTGCGCGTGGATGACGGCAGCGCAACGCCCCTTTATTTGCGCGAGGTCTTGCGCCGCATTGAGGGCATGATTCGCGTCGGGGCGCGGTTTGTGGATATGGACGAGGTTGCGCGGGAGTGCGCCCCGGGCATGCATCCTGCGCTTTTTGAGCTTTTTGAAGCCACGCTCAATGTGCTGGTGCGTCAACCAGGGCAGGTGGACACCACCGAGGGCATGGCCCTGTGCCTGCAAAATATCTGCGATTTTCTGCTGCGCAACGGCGGCGACATGTGGCGGCATTTTCCGCTGGATGCGGAGGCCATGTACCGCCTTGCCCGCCATGCGGCCCCTGTGTTGCGGCAAAACTGCCTCGCGCAGACGCCCTTTCCCACCAGCGTGTTGCACGGCATAGTGCGCGAGGTGCTGCAACAGGAGCGGGTACCGTTTGAGGCGGAGCCGCTCACGGGCTTGCAGGTGCTGGGCATGCTTGAAACGCGCCTGCTGCACTTTGACAGGGTACTTATTGTGGACGCCACGGACGACAAGCTGCCCGGCAACCCTGCGCAGGATCCCCTGCTGCCCGATTCCCTGCGGCAGGTGCTTGGCCTGCCCGATGCTCGCAGGCGCGAACGCGCCACAGCCCACACGCTGTACCGGCTCTGCGCCGGGGCGAAGGAGGTACGCTTTTTCTGGCAGGAGGGCATCAGCCGCTCTGCGCTCTTTGACGGCAAAAAAAGCCGCAGCCGCTTTGTGGAGCAACTGCTGTGGGAAGAAGAACAGCGCCGTGGCGAGCTGCTTGTGCCCGGTCAGGAGCCGCTGGGCATGGCTCGTTGCGTGGTGCGCAGCACCCCTGCCACGCCCAAAAGCCTGCCCCGCACAGAGGCCCTGCACGAGGCCATGCTGGCCCTTCTGCAAAAACCGCTTTCACCTACCCGGCTGGATGTTTACCAGCAGTGCCCTCTGCGCTTTGCCTGGCAGTACCTCTGCGGCTTGCAGCCACCGAAGGAAGTCAACGAAGGCGATGACCCCGCAGCCGTGGGCACCTGCATTCACGATACGCTGCACGCACTGTATGAACCGTATCTCAATAAAGAGGTGCGCCGGGGCGATATCAGCCGCGACACCATGCTTGCGCGTTTTCATGAGGAGCTTGAAAAGGCCGACCTGCGCCGCATTTTGCCGCCGGACAGCTGCCTCATGCTGGAAGAAGCCGCCCCTGTGCGTTTGAATCGTTTTCTGGACAATCAGCCCGACAGCACAATCATTGTTGCGTTGGAGGAAGAACTCAAGGCCACGCTGTCGCTGGCTGGCGGTGAATATTCCTTCAGGGGCATAATGGATCGCATTGACCGGCGCGATGACCTGCTGCACATCCTTGACTACAAGACAGGCAGCCTTAAATTACATGATGGAAGCTTGTGGGGCGACATCCTTTATTTCAGGCGTACTGAGAGCCTTTTTGAGGCCTTGCGCCAGACGCAGGTGGGCGGCGAATATGAGCCGGACGCCCAGATGCTTGAAGATATGGATACCCTCTTTGAAGAGCTGCGGCCCCGGCTGCCCAGCCTGCAATTGCCCTGCTATGTGAGCATGGCTGTGGGCAGCGGCCTTGGCCCGGTTGGCGACGCCGCGCTGGTTGAATTGCGCGATGCTGGCAGGGAGTATCCCCTTTTTGGCGGGCTGGTGGATGAAGACCTGGCGGAGGCCATTGGATACTGCCATGCGGCGCTTTCTCTTGTATTGCTGCACATGCGCCATGCGCCGTCGTTTACGGCGCGTCCAGACCGCCATTGCGACTGGTGCCCCTATGCTTCATTGTGTGCAGGATAACGGGCCGGAATACATATTATAAAGATGATTGTTGCGTCTTGTGAAATTACCAGCTATGCTTCCCGGCAAACATAGGTATGTCGTTTGAAATCGAAACGATGCAAAATGACACCCTGCTTACGGACAGGACGGAGGTCTTGCAATGTCTTTTCCCGCACTCAAGATAGGTGATCTCACGGCTAAAATCCCTGTAGTTCAGGGTGGCATGGGCGTGGGCATTTCGCTTTCCGGGCTGGCGTCGGCTGTTGCCAATCAGGGTGGTATCGGCGTCATCGCCGGGGCCATGATCGGCATGAAAGAACCCGATGTGGCCAAGGATCCCCTTACAGCCAATCTGCGCGCCCTGCGCAATGAAATATTGAAAGCCCGCGAACTCAGCAACGGTATTATTGGCGTCAACCTGATGGTGGCGCTTACCACGTTCAGCCAGATGGTGCGCACCGCCGTTGAAAACAAGGTGGACATCATCTTTTCAGGCGCTGGCCTTCCCCTCGACATGCCGCATCACCTGTTGCAGGTGTGCGAGGAAAAGAAAGAAGAATTCAAAACCAAACTGGTTCCCATTGTTTCTTCAGCCAGAGCGGCCACGGTAATCGCCAAAAAATGGGCTTCGCGCTTTGGTTACACGCCTGACGCCTTTGTGGTTGAAGGCCCCAAGGCTGGCGGCCACCTCGGTTTCAAGGCTGAGGAACTGCAAGATCCCAACCATTCGCTTGAAGTTCTGGTGCCGCAGGTGGTTGAGGCCGCCAAGGCCATGGAAGACAAGTGTGGTCGTGCTGTGCCTGTTATTGCCGCTGGCGGCGTCTATTCCGGCGCTGACATCATGAAGTTCCTCGAGCTTGGCGCTTCCGGCGTGCAGATGGGTACCCGCTTTGTGGCCACCCACGAATGCGATGCTGATGACCGCTTCAAGCAGAGCTACCTCACGGCGCGCGATGAAGACATCACCATTATCAAAAGCCCGGTGGGCATGCCTGGCCGCGCTCTTGGCAATGAATTCATCACGGCCTCGCGCGAGGGCAAGAAAAAGCCTTTCAAGTGCGTGTTCCACTGTGTGCATACCTGCGAACAGGAAAAAACGCCCTATTGCATCGCCCAGGCGCTCATCAACGCCATGAGGGGCAATCTTGAACGCGGTTTTGCCTTTTGCGGTGCCAACGTGGCGCGCGTGAACAAGATTATCTCGGTGCATGAACTCATGGACAGCCTGCAAAAGGAATTTGACGACGCCATGAGCACCCTGAGCAAGAGCGTGCAGAACATGCAGAGCAAGCTCAATTTCAGCATCAAGAGCTAACGCTCTACCCTGCCTGAAAATGCAAAGCCGGGTCTGGATTTCCAGGCCCGGCTTTTTCGTGCGCTACAGTAAAATATTGCGTTGATGGCGCTCGTGATATCTGTCCCGTAATCATCCGACTGGAATTGTGTTTTTTGATTGTGTTGGGGCGTTTTTCGCTGGCATCAAGTGGGCGCAGTCAGGGCACCTGCGGCGCAATTCAGCGGCATTGGCAGCAATGTTGATGGAGGTGCGGCCTGCATACTGGGCAGCCAGAGAAACACATTCACGCGCATCAATGGATGAGGTGTGTTTGAATCCACGCCGGGTCATCTCTGTTACAAGTTCCTCATGCCTCGCAAAAAGTTGCTGCGGGTCAACCAATCCGCCAGAAAGAAAACCTGACCTTACCCCACTGCGTATACCACTTGTAAGTTAGTGGTTCCCAATGGGTTGCAGGTTATATTCTTTGCCCGAAATTCTTCCGGTGTCAGCCAGCCTAAGGAACTGTGCGGTCGCCGCTGGTTGTAATCCTGCCGCCAGGCTTCGACTGTTCTGCGGGCATCGTGCAGGGACAGAAACACGTTCTGATTTAAGCACTCATCTCGGAATTTTCCGTTAAAGCTTTCAATGTGTCCATTATCTGTGGGCTTCCCTGGACGAGTGAACTCTATCTGCACGCCGTGTTCAAAAGCCCAGGTATCCAGGGCGTTACCGCTAAATTCTGGCCCGTTATCAACCTTGATACGTTGCGGCAGCCG
>NZ_ATUZ01000014.1:300000-378826 GCF_000420465.1 Desulfovibrio desulfuricans DSM 642
AACAAGTTCAGGTCTGCCGTCCGACATTAACGGGCTTCAGCCCAACGGAGAGCATTTCCATGGCGCAGACCAACATCCTGCTGGAAACCGGCACCAACGAGCTGGAAATTGTGGAATTTTTCGTCAACCAGGACGGTTACGAAGCCCACTATGGCCTTAACGTGGCCAAGGTGGTTGAAATTGGCCGTCGCCAGCCGGTGACTGCCATGCCGGAAATGCGCCATAAAGCACTTTTGGGCGCGTTTCTGCACCGCAATGGCCGTGTGGTGCCGCTGATTGATATGGCCCAGTTTTTGGGCAGCGGCCCCATTGAAAACGAAGACGCCAAGGTTATCGTCACCGAATTCAACGGCGTATGTACGGGCTTTCTGGTGTCGGGGGTCAACCGCATCTATCGGTTGAGCTGGACGGATGTGGAAGCGCCGGGGCAGTTTTTGCAGAATGTGAGCCGCAGCTCGGTAACGGGCGTGGTGCGGCTGGAAGAGCGCGTGATCTTTTTGCTGGATCTTGAAGCCATTGTGGCCGAACTGCATCCGGCCATGGCCATGCGCTTTGACTCCTCCGACATGCGGCACAGCGGGGAAAAAATTTACAATATCCTGCATGTGGACGATTCTAGCAGTATCCGCAGCCTGCTGCTTGATCTGCTCAACAAGGAAGGCCGCTTTACCGTGACGCAGAAGGTCAACGGTCAGGAAGCCTGGGATTACCTTAAGGTTCTGCGCGACCGCTGCGAAGCCGAAGATCGCCCCATTTCCGATTTCGTTCACGGTGTCATCACGGACATAGAAATGCCCGGCATGGACGGCTTGGCCCTGTGCAAACACATCAAGGAAGAAAAAGTCCTTAAAAAGCTGCCAGTGGCCATCTTTTCTTCCATGATCAACGATGCCCTGGCCAAGAAGTGCGCGGTTGTGGGGGCTGATGTGCAGTACACCAAGCCCGACCTCAAGGTGCTTTCCGTCAAGTTGTATGATCTGGTGACCGAAGCCTGGGGTTAAGGCAGTTTTCGCTTAAAATGTTCTGAAGGCCCTTTCCCATTGATCATTAATGGGAGAGGGCCTTCTTGTATTGAAAGGTTTGCGATTGTTTAACGCGCAACCCCCTCTCGGGTAGGGACACGAGAGGGGGCGCGCATGGGGCGGCCAGGGGTAGGGGCCGCCTTTTGTCACTATTTCAGGGCTGGTTAGCCCATCTTGGTGGCGTCAATCACGTTGTAGGCAAGGCCCAGTTCCTTGCCGGGAATACCGAGGGCAAGGCCCACCAGCTGCGAAAGGTGCAGCACGGGCATACGGGCTTTTGACTTGGCTATATCCTGCGCTGCTTCCTGATAAATGTCGAGCTGCATCTGGCAGAGCGGGCAGGGGGTTACGATGCAGGCCGCGCCGGAAGTAGCCGCGCTGTCCACAATCTGGCTGGTCATGCGCATGACGGATTTTTCCGCCGGATACACGGCGTGGAAGCCGCAGCAGTCCAGCCGCTTGGCAAAGGGGACCGTCTGCCCGCCAAGGGCGGCCACCACGGTCTCAAAGCTTGAGGGATTCACCGAGCTTTCAAAGCCAAGGGCGGATTCGGGCCGCAGGCTGTGACAGCCATAAAAAGCCGCCACTTTAAGACCCGTAAGCGGCTTGGTCACCTTGCTCTTGAGAGTCTGGGCGTTTTGCGCCAGAACCCAGAGCAGGCTGGTGACCTCGCTGGTGCCGTGATAGGTCATGTTGCCCTTGGCAAGAAAGGTGTTGATACGGTCCTTTTTGCCGCCGTCAAGTTCGGCCTTGGCGCGGCGCAGCATGAGCAGGCAGGTGCTGCACGAGGTCAGCACGGGCAGGCCCATTTTTTCGGCCAGGGCAATGTTGCGGGCGTTGGCAACCAGGGTCGCCACGGGGTCCACATCCTGAGCCTGAGAAGCGCCGCAGCAACTCCAGCCGGGGATTTCCTTGAGTTTGATGCCAAGCCTTGGGGCCACGGCCTCAAGAGCCATCTTGGATTCCTTGGCGGCCTGAGTCAGCACGCAGCCGGGAAAAAAGGCGAATTCGGTCTGCATACGGCTACTCCTTCTCTGCGGCATGGGCCGCCTGAATCATCTTCACCAGAGCGTCATGCCCTTCAATGGTTTCGCCGCCAAAGGCCTCAAGCGGATTCATCTTGCCCTGGCGCAGCAGGGTCACAGCCATGCCCGCGCGGGCAATGGTGCTGATGCCTTCGGTGCGCAGGGCAAGGCGCACTTCGTTGAGGCGGCCGGAATCGTCCACCAGATCGGTGTAGAACGACTTGGCGTGGGCCGGGCCAACGCCGTCGGTCATGCCCTTGGCCATAACCATGGCCCGCAGGCCGGCGATGTCGTCGGCTGCGCTGATGCCCTTGGGGCAGCGGCTGGCGCATTCCTGACAATGCACGCAGTTCCACAGGCCGCCCGCCACGGCGGGCTTGCCGTGCAGCAAGGGATCCTTGGTGCGCGAATCGTTGGCCACGCGCCATGCGTGGGTGAAGACAAAGGGTTCCATGTAGTCGCTGCGGTCGGCGCTGAGCTTGTTGCACTCAGAGGCGCACGCGCCGCAAAGGATGCAGTCCCACTGCTTGATGATGCGGTCGAATTCCTTCTGGTTCTGGCGGCAGCCTTCCTTCATGGAGAATTCGGATTTTGCCACCATGCCCGGATGCACCTTGCGCAGGTTTTCCATGGCGGGTTCCCAGTCCACAACAAGGTCGGAAATAACCTTGAAGTTCGCCAGAGGCGAAATGTGGAAGGTGTCCGAACCGTAGGTTTTGGCGAGGTCTTCCATCTTGGTGTCGCAGGCCAGAATCGCATGCCCGTTGACGCGCACCGCACACGCGCCGCAAATGGCGCAGCGGCAGGAGGCCGTGAAGTTCAGCGTGGGATCCTGGGTCTGCTTGATGAACAGCAGGGTGTTGAGCACGGTCTTGCCCGCCACGTCCGCCGGATCAAGTTTGTAGCTCTGCTCAAAACTGTTTTTGCCGTCAAAGCGGTCAATGATGATAGTGGGCATTAGTACTTCCGCTCCTCAGGCTTGAATTTGGTGATTTCCACTTCCTTCCAGCCCATGCGCATTTTGCCGCTGTCGTCCATGGTGACCATGCTGTGCTTGAGGAAGTTGGCATCGTCACGCTTGGGGAAGTCCTCGCGGGTGTGTGCGCCGCGAGATTCCTTGCGCTCTGAGGCGGCAAGGCAGGCGGCCTGGGCCAGTTGCAGCATGTTGCCCAGCTCCACATATTCGGTGAACACCGTATTGTAGACGGGGTTGGCGTTGGGGACGCGCAGGGCATCGTAGCGCGAACGCAGGTCGGCAAGGGTGCTGCTCAGGGAGCCGAGCTTGGCCTGGGTGCGGAAGATACCCATGTTGTCCCAGAGCTGCGCGCCCATTTCTTCGCGGATGGTATACATCTGCTTGGCATCGCCGCCGTTGGTGGTGTTGCGGAAGCGATCCTGCCAGCGGGCGGTCAGATCGGTGAGGCGTTTGCCAGCGCCAAAATCAGCATGGCTGGCAAAGGCCGCCGCGCCGTTACCGGCGATTTTGCCCGTCACCACGGCATCGGCCAGCGAGTTGCCGCCAAGGCGGTTTGCGCCGTGGATGGACACGCACGAAGCTTCACCAGCGGCAAACAGGCCGGGCACAACCGTGGCCATGTCGTCAAAGGTGTTCACGTCAATGCCGCCCATGGAGTAGTGGGCCGTGGGGCGGATGACCATGGGCTTGTCCACAAGGTCGATATTTTCAAAAAGCTTGCCAACGTGGCGGATCTGCGGCAGATCATGCACGATCTTTTCCTTGCCGAGGTGCCTCAGGTCAAGCAGCACATAGGCTTCCAGGCCCTGGCCGTAGCCACGACCCTCGCGGATTTCCGTCTCGATAGCGCGGGCCACGATGTCGCGGGGTCCAAGTTCCATCTTGGCGGGGGCGTAAGCCTTCATGAAGCGTTCGCCCTTGTTATTGAGCAGATAGCCGCCTTCGCCGCGGGCCGCTTCGGTAATCAGCACGCCGCCGTGCACCACGCCCGTGGGGTGGAACTGCACCATTTCGGCATCCTTGAAGGGAATGCCTGCGCGCAGTGCAGCGGCTACGCCGTCGCCTGTGGCAATGTAGGGTGTGGAGGTGCGGTTCCAGAAAATGCGGGTATAGCCGCCGGTGGCAAGCACCACTGCCTTGGCGCGCACAGGGGCGATTTCGCCGGTGCGGATGTTGCGCAGCACGGCGCCTTCGCAGCGGCCATTATCCACGGCCACGTCAAGCAGCTCGTGATCCATGAGGAATTTGACGCCGTGGCTCAGGGCATCGTCCAGGCAGGTGTGGGCAACGATGTGGCCGGTTTTGTCGGCGGAATAGTTGCAACGCACCTTGGAAGCGCCGCCAAAGGGACGGGCCTTGACCTTGCCTTCAGCCGTGCGGGAGAAGGGCATGCCCAGATAATCCAGCTCGAGGATGGCGGGGCCTGCCTGTTCGCAGAATTTGAGCGTGGATTCCTGGTCAACCAGATAATCGCCGCCCTTCACGGTATCAAAGCAGTGCAGCTCGTAGGAGTCGCCCTTGCTGAAATCGGTGACGCCGTTGATGCCGCCTTCGGCCATACAGGTGGCGCTGCGCGAGGGCATGCATTTGCTGACCACAACCACATTGAGTTTGGGATTTTTTTGCAGGGCTGCCACGGCGGCTCGCAGGCCAGCTCCACCCGATCCGATGATCAGGATGTCGCAGGTGGCCAGGGGGCCGACACCAGCGGCTGCGGCAAGAGCTTTTTCAATGCCGCTCATGTTCACCGTCAGCGCGCTGATGGTGATGCAGGCCGATTGCAGAAACTTTCTGCGGGTAAACTGCTGCGTCATAAGGGTTTCCTCAAAAGTAGGTGGATTTGCCGTTATTTCCAGCGGTTGTGCAAGAAAGTACTTGTGGCGGAAAGGACGGCAAAAAACTGATTGATTGAGCAAGGAATAAAAGTATGCTCTGTTGATAGTGAAAAATAACACACCAAATCGCGCCAGAGCAACGCGGATTCTTGATTTGTAAGTTTTGAAACTTTTGTAAGTAATGAAATCGGTCGGGGCGGCGGGTGCAAGGATGGGCCGCGGCGGAACTTTCAGCGCCGTATGTTATGAAAACAGTCAAAAAAAGGAGGCTCTTTGATAAAAGAGCCTCCTCACCATGTCGTTCTAGAACTTACCGCTGGCAGCAGTTAGAATCCCTGTTCCAGCGGCGGCCATACGAGCCAGTCGCCATCGTGCGGCGCACGGGGGCTGTTGCCGGGCTTGAGGTGCACCTGCCGCCCCTGCACGTCTATACGGCCCTGAGCCAGCCACTGGATTGCCTGAGGATAGATGCGGTGCTCCATCACATGGATGCGGCTCATGAGGTCGTCCTCGCTTTCGCCAGCGTTGACCGGCACAACGGCCTGAATCAGCACCGGGCCGCTGTCCACCTTTTCTTCCACAAAATGCACGGTGCAGCCGGAAACCTTGACGCCGTAATTGACGGCATCGGCACCGCCGTGCACGCCGGGAAAGCTTGGCAGCAGCGCCGGGTGGATGTTGATGACCCTTCCGGCAAATGCCTCAAGGAATACCGGGGTCAGCAGCCGCATATAGCCCGCCAGCACCACAAGTTCGACCCCGGCTTCGCGCAGTGCTTTAACCATGCGGGCGTCAAAGCTCGCGCGATCGGGAAAGTTTGTGTGATCCAGTACAAGGCAGGGAATGCCCGCCTTTTCCGCACGGCTCACAACACCCGCACCGGGGCGGTTGCAAACGATCAGGGCAATGTTCACGTCCAGCACGCCCTGGGCGGCCTTGTCGATCATGGCCTGAGCGTTTGTGCCGCTGCCGGAGGCCAGTATGGCGATATTCAGGGGCATGTCTTATCTCGCAAAGTACGTTTTCAGGGCGTCCACCAGTGCCGGGATGGTGTAATCCATGGGCATGATGTTGCAGGTAAGGCCGTTTTTTTTCAGCGTTTCTGCCGTTACCGGCCCGATGGCGGCCAGCTTCACTTCCGGGTGCATCTTGAGGATTGCAGCCGGGATAAGGGCGAGGAAGTTCTCCACCGTGGAGGAGGAGCCGAAGGTCACGCAGTTCAGGGTGCCAGCGTTGATGCGTTCGAGCACTTCGTCCCTTTTGTGCGCGGCGGGCACGGTTTCGTAGGCGGAAATAACGTCCACCACGGCCCCTGCCTTGCGCAGTTCTTCGGGCAGCACTTCGCGGGCCTTGGCGGCGCGGGGCAGCAAAAAGCGCATGCCTGCCACGTTGCCGTTTTCAAGGGCCAGCAGGCCTTCGAGCACACCCTCGGCCATGTAGCGCTCGGGAATGAAATCGGGGGTGATGCCGCGTTCGGTCAGGGCATCGGCTGTGGCGGGGCCGATGGCGGCCACCTTGCAGTTGCCGAGCGCGCGGCTGTCCTTGCCCGCCTTTGCCAGCCGCAGCCAGAAGTGCTTTACGCCATTGACCGAGGTAAAGATAACCCAGCGGTAGCTGGCAAGATTGCCCAGAGCCGCGTCAAGTTCGGCGTAATCGGCCAGAGGGCTGATTTCAATGGTGGGGCACTGGATGACCTCGGCCCCCAGCGCTGTGAGGCTCTGGGCGAGGCCACTGGCCTGCTCGCGCGCGCGGGTCACAACAATGCTGCGGCCAAACAGCGGCTTTTTTTCAAACCAGCCAAGGGTGTCGCGCAGGGCGGCAACCTTGCCCACAAGAATGACCGAAGGGTTGGTGAATTTGGCTTCTACCGCAGCCTGGGGCAGACGGGCCAGGGTATCCACAAGGCTGCGCTGGTAGGGCGTGGTGCCGCGATAGATAAGCGCCGCCGGGGTGTGCGGGTCCATGCCAGCTTCAAGCAGATTGCGGGCGATGTCGGGCAGGTTTTTCATGCCCATCACAAAGACCAGGGTGGAGGCGCTGGCGGCAAGGGCCTCCCAGTTGTGCACGGAGCCTGGCTTGTCCGGATTTTCGTGCCCGGTGATGATGGTCACGGAAGAGGCAAAATCCCTGTGAGTCACGGGAATGCCCGCATAGGCGGGGGCGGCTATGGTGCTGCTGATGCCGGGCACCTCTTCAAAGGGAATGCCCGCAGCCGCCAGTTCCTCGCCTTCTTCGCCGCCGCGTCCAAAGATATAGGGGTCGCCGCCTTTCAGGCGGGCCACAACGTTGCCTTCCTTGGCCTTGCTGACCAGGAGGGCGTTGATCTGATCCTGCGGCAGGGCGTGGTTGCCCGCCACCTTGCCCACATAGATTTTTTCCGCATCGGGGCGGGCGTAAGAGAGCAGACTGTCGTTTGCCAGGGCGTCGTATACCACCACATCGGCGGCGGCCAGGGCGTCACGCCCCTTGATGGTCAGCAGGCCCGGATCGCCGGGTCCGGCTCCGATGAGAAATACCTTCATTATACGCCTCCCCTGGCGAGATCGAGCAGCGTACGCGCGCCAAAGGCCGTGGGCCCTGCCGGAGCAAGGGGTGTGGCCTTGGCGGCCCAGTCTACCCCGGCAATGTCCAGATGGGCCCAGCGCACGCCCTCTTGAATAAAGTGTTGCAAAAAGAGCGCGGCGTTGATGGCCCCGCCTTCGCGCGGGCCCATGTGGCAAATATCGGCCACTTCGCTTTTGAGCGATTCAACATAGGGCTTCCACAGCGGCAGGGGCCAGTACTCTTCGCCGCAAGCGCCGCCTGCCGCGCGGATGCGCTCGGCAAGGTCGGCATCATCGCTGAACAGACCCGCAAGCTGGGTCCCCAGCGCAACGGCGCAGGCCCCGGTGAGGGTGGCAATATCAACCACAGCAGCCGGAACCCATGTTTTCTGGGCGTAGGCCAGTGCATCGCACAGGGCAAGGCGGCCTTCCGCATCGGTATTCTGGATTTCAACAGTGTCGCCATTGGCGGCGCGCACCACATCGCCGGGGCGCATGGCGCGGCCACCGGGCATGTTTTCGGCGCAGGCCAGCAGGCCCACCACGCGGCGGGGCGCGTCTTCCTGCGCAAGGGCCGCCACAGTGGCCAGCACCGTTGCGGCGCCGGTCATGTCGGCCTTCATCTGGTGCATGTTGGCGGCGGGCTTGAGGCTGATGCCGCCCGTATCAAAGGTGATGCCCTTGCCCACAAGCACGAGGGGCTTGTCCTGTTCATGCCCGGCGGGGGCGTGCTCCAGCACGATGAGGCGGGGCGGACGGCCCGAACCCTGGCCCACGGCCATGAGGCAGCCCATGCCTTCCTTTTCCAGATCGGTTTCGTCCAGCACGGTGCAGGCAAAGCCTTTTTCGCGCGCCAGTTCCTGCGCCTTCTGGGCCAGCATTTCGGGGTAGAGCAGGTTGGGCGGCGTGGTGGCAAGGTCGCGGGCCAGGCTCACGGCCCAGGCGGCGTTTTCACCCCTGCGGGCGGCGGCGTGGGCGGCGTCCGGCACTTCCTGGCCGTCAAAGGCCACGGCCAGCCACTGCGGATCGGCGGTTTCGTCCTCATCGGACTTTTTGAGGGCCGTAAAGCGGTACAGGGCAAGCTGGGCGGCGCATACGCATTCTTCCACCAGCCGTTCGCGGCCTCCGGGCAGTTTTGCCAGAGCCGGTTCGGGCAGCACTATGGACGTGTAGCCCTGCTTGCGGCACAGTTGCACTGCGGCGGCAATGGCCTTGCGGATGTCGGCGGTGGAGACCTTTTCCCTCGGGCCAAGGCCCACGGCCAGCACGCGGGGAACGGAAAGGTCGGGATGCCCGTGCAGAAGGGCCAGTTCGCCCGTCTTGCCCTTGAAGTCGCGCAGGGCAGGGGCTATGACCAGCCAGGGAGCAACCTTGTCCAGTTCAGGAACCTGCTCAAGCAGGGCTTCGTCCTGGCAGACGGGGGCCAGCAGAACGTCCCCTTTCCATTGTTCCGGTCCGAGATTCTGAAAGCGTATATCCATAGAGCTGCGTCTCCTGAAAGTGCGTTGCGTACAGGCCGCCAGCGCGGTGAAAGATGCGGCGGAAGGCCGCAGGGCGCTTGCGCCGTGTTCCAATTGGTGAATATACTTCGCCGCCGCGTTTTTGCCAAGGGCGGGCAGCCGCCTGCGCGCGGAATTCCCGGCACGGCGGCAGATGCGGGCATATTCCTTGCAGCTTTTGTTCATATCTGTTGCCAGTTTGCTGCAACGCTGGTTTTTTCTTTGTTCCGCAGGGCCTTATACGCAGGCGGAGCGTCGTTTTTTTGTCACTCACAGGATCGCTTATGCTGCTTTATATACATGTTCCCTTTTGCTCCACGCGCTGCCGCTACTGCGCTTTTCATTCAAGCCCGCTGGGGCGCGGCGTTGATGCGGCTGCCTCCCCAGCCGTGCGCGACTACGTGGATACCCTGTTCCTGGAGCTTGCCCACTGGGGCGATCAGCTTGGCGGCAGCGAGGTGCAGTCTGTCTTTTTTGGCGGGGGGACGCCCAGCCTGCTTTCGCCGCGCATCATCGGCCTGACCATGGAGCGCATTAACAAGTATTTCAGGCTCGTGCCCAAGGCCGAGGTGACGCTTGAGGCCAATCCGGAATCCCTGCGCGGCGGGCACCGCGCGGCCCAGTATCTGGATGCGGGCATCAACCGCCTTTCCATCGGCGTGCAGAGTATGGACGAAGGCATGCTGCGCATGCTGGGCCGTCCGCACAAGGCGCAGGACAGTCTGCACGTGGCCTTTCTGGCGCGGGAGGCGGGCTGCGCCAACATCAACCTTGATCTCATGTGGGGCCTGCCGGGGCAGAGCGTGCGCCAGTGGCTGCAAACGCTCAAGGATGTCATCCGCATGACTCCCGACCATATTTCCGCCTACGGCCTCACGCTTGAGCCGGGAACCCCGCTGGAGCTTGATGTGGAAGAAGGCCGCCTGACCCTGCCGCCGGAGCGCGACCAGAACATCATGTTCATGGAAGGCGCTGCCATGCTTGAGCAACACGGCTACCTGCACTATGAAATTTCCAATTTCGCCCGCATGGGGTTTCAGTGCCGCCACAACATGGGCTACTGGGAGGGGGAAGACTATCTTGGTCTTGGCCCTTCGGCCACGTCCACCATCAACAACCGCCGCTGGACAAATCCGTCAAGTCAGGCCGCCTGGAACGCCCGCACCCGCGAGGGGAATCTGGCCCAGACTGTGGAAGAACTCACGCCCGAAACGCGCGTGCTCGAGCTTTTGATGCTGCGCCTGCGCACGGCGCGGGGTCTACGCGTAAAAGAGTACCGCGAAATGACCGGGCGCGACTTTGTGCGCGATCACCAGCGGCTGGTGCAGGCCCTGCACGAAAACGGGCTTATCCGCATCCGGCAGGGCTATATGCGGCTGACCCGTAGTGGTATGCTGGTTTCCAACTCCATTCTCAGCAACCTGTTTGCCCGCACCCGCGAGGTACTCAAGCAGGCGGCGCTTTCCGGCGGGCTGAAGCCCCAGGCCGTGGAATCTCCCGAAGGAACAGCAGAGCAGAGTGCGCTGCACGAAGACAGCCCGGAAATCCGCCCGGTACGCTGGCCCAGCGCCTGATTTGCATTCAGGAGTGAGGCCGCTGTGCTGGTTTGCGCAAGGCCGGTGTTTACGCGGGGCAAAAATGCCACTAGTATGCGGCAGCCGGTCTTGACGGTACCCCCCTCCGTCTGCTCGGCTGATGCGAATTGCCCGCGCCCTTGCGCGGCTATGGCTGATCCTTCCCCGCCGCCTGCGGTTACGCGCGGCGCGGGACCAACCGATTTGGGCCTGTTCACGCTATGGCTCCTTTGCCCCTGCCTGCGTCAGAAAGCCTTTTTATTCCAGTTGAGTACCTATGTGTACACTCCTTTCACAAAAAGGCTTCCATCCCTGGCAGGGAACAAGATTTCTCACAGCGTCAACAGTCCCTGAGCGTCAACGAGAATACGGAGAGAGGGTATGCGGCAAAAGGATTTTGTGGTTTTAGGCGTTTGTTTGGCGGCGTTCGGTTGGCTGGCTTTTGGGCCTGGGGCGCTTGAGGGCTTTATCAGCCTGACTGCCCAGTATCCTTTTGGCATGAGCTTTCTCAAGTTTGCCATTCTGGCTACCCTTGGCGAATGCATTGCCCTGCGCATTACCGCAGGTGTGTATAACAGGCCTGGTTTTGGCGTTTTGCCCAAGGCGATTATCTGGGGTTTTCTGGGCATAGGCATCAAGATTGCCTTTACCGTGTACGGCGCGGGCACGTTCAAACTGCTCAACGAAATGGGTCTGCTTTCGGGCGCTCCCACGACCTTTGGTGCCAAGCTGCTCATGTCTTTTTCCATCAGCGTGCTCATCAACACGTTGTTCGCACCGGTGCTGATGATTACCCACAAGCTCACCGACCTGCATATTGCGGCCACCGGCGGCACGCTCAACAGCCTGTGCACCAAGCCTGACGTGGCGGCCCTGTTCCGCACCATCGACTGGAATTCCATGTGGAGCTTTGTGCTCAAGAAGACCATTCCGTTCTTCTGGATTCCCGCGCACACCATCACCTTTATGCTGCCCGCCCATTTTCAGGTGGTGTTTGCGGCGGCGCTGGGCATTGCCCTGGGCGTGATTCTGGCCTTTGCGGGCCTGCGCGCCAAGAAGGCCTAAGCAGAGCAGAAAACCTCGCGGGGTGAACTCCGCAAGATCGAGAACATAAAAAACGGCCACACCGCAAAAAGTGTGGCTGTTTTTTTATGATGCATACGTCTGGCAGGGGGCGCTGCGAATCTGCCTACCTGCCCGCGCGGCATGCGCCAAGGTTCAGGCCCATGGAAAGGATGGCGGCTATGTTGCGGGCTGTTCTGCGCAGATTTTCATTGCCCTCGGTAAGCGCCTCGTCAATGGTGCAGGGGCGGTAGAGCACGCTTGAAACCGCGTCAATGCCGTGGGCAAATACGGCGTCCACATCGGCCCGCAGTGAACCGCCAATGGCTATAACCGGCTTGTTGTAACGCTTTGCCACGCGGGCAACGCCCACAGGAGTTTTGCCAAAGGCCGTCTGCCCGTCAATGCGGCCCTCGCCGGTAACAACGATATCAGCATCGCGCACATGCGCGTCCAGGCCCACGGCTTCGGTCACAATCTCGCTGCCGGGGCGCAGCCGCCCTTTCAAAAAGGCGAACATGGCCGCGCCCATGCCGCCAGCCGCGCCAGCGCCGGGCATGTCCGCCATGTCCACGCCGAGGTCGCGGCGCGCGATGGCCGCAAAGTTCTGCAAATAGCCGTCGAGCTGCTGCACCATTTCAGGCGTGGCCCCTTTCTGCGGGCCAAAAATGGCCGATGCGCCGCGCGGGCCGCAGAGTGGGTTGTCCACATCGCAGGCAACATCGATGACGCAGTCGGCAAGGCGGGCGTCAAAGGCGGACATGTCTATGCGCGCAAGCCTGCCAAGGCCCATGCCGGTGGGCTCGATTTCCTGCCCCTGACCATCCAGCAGCCGCACCCCCAGAGCCTGAAGCATGCCAGCGCCGCCTTCGTTGGTGGCGCTGCCGCCAATGCCCAGAATGAACTTGCGCGCGCCGGCATCCAGCGCAGAGCGGATAAGCTGGCCCGTGCCGTAGCTGGTGGTATTGAGGGGATTGCGCAAGTGGGGCGGCACAAGGGCCAGGCCGCTGGCTGCGGCCATTTCGATCACTGCGGTTTTGCCATCGCCGGTCAGGCCGTAAAAAGCATCCACCGGGTCGCCCAGCGGGCCGCGTACCGTGGTATCCACCCGGCGGCCTGCCGTGGCTTCCACCATGGCTTCCACTGTGCCTTCGCCGCCGTCTGCCACAGGAACCTTGACGTAGACCGCATCGGGAAAAACCTCGCGAAAGCCGGATTCGATGGAAAGGGCCACTTGCAGGGCAGACAGGCATTCCTTGTACGAGTCGGGCGCGATGACGATCTTCATACCACCTCCAGAACGGCAGGAATCTGCGGCGCGTCACGCGCCGCGATGCCCCAGCATAGGGCACAACTGGCCGAATGAACAGGTGCTGCGGGGACTGGCCTTATCTGCACCAACAACAAATGCCGACAGCCCGTGTGGGGGCCATCGGCATTTGTTGTTGCGGCACCATGTCGGAGAGGGTCGGCTGTGCCGTCTCAAGTTTTAAGGCGCTCACTCCCGTGCGTAATAGCTTCGTGGCGGGGCCTGTTCGCACAGTTGCCAGAGCGAACTCAGAGTGAAATTGCTCTAGATGAAAAAGCCCGCCACGATGAGGATGGTGCAGCCCACAGCCCAGCAGATGGTGGTCGTGACCGACCAGATGCGGATCTGCTCGCGCACGTCCGAAACACCGAGCATGCGGGTGACAACCCAGTAGTAGCTGTCATTGAAGTAGGAGAAGATAAATGCGCCAGTGCAACAGGCCAGCGCCCCAAGGGTGGGGTTGAGGCCAAGGGTTGCGGCCATGGGCGCAACGATGGAGGCCGATGTGACCATGGCCACAGTGCCGGAACCCTGCATAAGGCGCACAATGGTGGCGATGGCAAGCGGCAGGATGACCGCAGGCAGATGCATGGTGGCAATGAGGTTTGCCACATGCGTACCCGCGCCGCTGTCGCGCAGCACCATGCCCAGCGCGCCGCCGCCGCCGGTAACGAGCAGAATGATGCCCGCCTGCTTGACGGAGTCGTCCATCGTGTTGACGACGTCCTTGCGGCTCATGCCGTCGGTGAGGAAGAAGGCCGCGAAAACAAGGCCGATGCCCACTGCCACAACGGGGGAACCAAGGCCGTCAATGAGGTCAAACATCAAGCCCACGCGCTCAGCCTTGGGAACAAGGGCGGTGGTGAAGGTGCCAAGCAGGATGAGCACTACGGGAATAAGAATGGGTGCAAAGCTCTTCCAGGCCGAGGGCAGCTTGCTGTCATCTTCATCCATCCACTGGCCGCCAGCGCCGATGGCATAGGGCTGATCCACAAAGCCATCATCGCTGTCCTGTGCGGGCAGACGAAAAACCTTGTTCCCGATGTAACGGGCATAGATGATGGAGGCGATGGTCAGGGGGATGGCCAGCAGCAGGCCGAACAGGATCATGTCGCCAAGGGGCACGTTGAAGTATTCCGCCGAGGCCACAGGGCCGGGAGTGGGCGGAATAAGGTGGTGGGTGATGACCAGCCCTGCCGCCAGCGCCACGCCAAGAGTGATGAGGCTTTTGCCAGTGGCCCGCGAAATGGCTTTTGCCAGCGGCGAAAGAATGACAAAACCCGAATCGCAGAAAATGGGAATGGACACGATAAAGCCCGTTGTGGCAAGGGCCAGTTCTTCGCGGCCTTTGCCAAAAAGTTTCAGAAAAACCTTGGCCATGCGCTTGGCAGCGCCGGATTTTTCAAAGATGGCGCCCATCATGATGCCAAAACCGATGATGATGCCGATGCTGCCCAGGGTGCCGCCAAAGCCCTTGGTGACAGAAGCGATAACCTTGCTGAAGGGCATGCCGCCCACAAGGCCCGTGACGATGGCGGCAATGATCAGCGCCGGGAAGGCGTGAATACGACTGTAAAGAATAAGACCAACCAGAACGCAGATGCCAACCACAAGGCCGGCAATCATCTGCCAACTGCCCACATCCATAGCTAACTCCCTTTTGAAAAGTGCGCGCGCGGCAAACCCTCGTTGCCGCACCGGCTTTATCCGGCGGCCACTGCCATACCCCTTGCAGCAGCGGCCGAGTGCCCGGATTTAATGTCTGACGAAGTTGGGCGCGTATTCCGCAGCAAGGCGGATGGCTTCCACCATGCTCACAGCGCTGACCTTGCCTGTTCCGGCAATGTCAAAGGCGGTACCGTGATCCACCGATGTACGCAGAATGGGCATGCCCAGCGTGAGCGAGATGGTGCGCTCAAAGTCCACCATCTTGGTCGCTATGTGGCCCTGATCGTGATAGAGCGAGAGCACGGCGTCCCACGCGCCCTTGAGGGCAAAGTGGAAGACCGAGTCCGCCGGGTTGGGGCCGTGAACGTTGAAGCCCTGACGGCGGGCTTCTTCAATGGCCGGAACCACTTCAGCGTCTTCCTCATTGCCAAAAAGCCCGTGCTCGCCGCAGTGCGGGTTGAGGCCAGCCACCACCATGCTCGGATTTTTCAGCCCCAGCAGCTTGAGGGCGCTGGTGCAGCGGCCAATGTAGTCGAGCACGCGGTCTTTTTTCACAGCGCGGCAGGCATCAATCAGAGAGAGGTGACGGGTCAGGAAGAACACGCGCAGGTTGTGCACCTGAAACATGGTCAGCGGGTCCTTGGTGCCGGTGAGGTCGCCAAAAATTTCGGTGTGCCCGATGTAGGGCACGTGGGCTGCCTTGAGGGATTCCTTGTTGATGGGCGTAGTTGCCACGGCGGCGGCCTTGCCAGCCAGGGTCAGCTCAATGGAGGCCTTGATGTATTCAAAGGCAGCCTGTCCGCACTGGGCCTGCACCTTGCCGTAGGCAAAGGAGGCCATATCCACGTTGTCCATGTTGATGATATTGGCAGCGCCCTCGCGCCAGCCGTTGAGATCCGCATCCACCTCGTTGAAGTCGAGGTCTGCCTTCATGATGGCGGCGGCGCGGCGTATGATTTCGGTATTGCCCACCACAAGCACATTGGCCATGTCGGTGACGGCGGGGTCAGCCAGCGAAGCGGCCAGAATTTCCGGCCCAACGCCTGCAGGGTCGCCCATTGGAGCGCAAATCAGGGGTTTCATTTCTCTCGTCCTTGTTGATTATGAACTGGTTTTGGTGCGGCGCAGCGCGTCAGGCGGGCCGCTTGCGGCTTGAAATTTTGGTGAACAGGTATTCCGTGCACTCCACCAGGCTGTCTTTGTCCCCCACAAATCCACCCTTGGTGATCATGGGCAGATCGGGGTGTTCGCCGCCGATGATGTGACCGTACACGGCAAGGGGCAGCACCTGATCGCGCACGGAAAATCCGCCCGCCTTCAGGGTGCGTACCACGGCTACCGTGACTTCCCCGCCTGAGGTGTAGAGGCCGCCGATGCCCAGTTGTTTTTGTCGCAGGGCCTCGCGCGTCACGGCGGCAAGGGCCGTGTTGATGTGCTGCGAAATGTCGCAGGGCAAAATGCCAAGCTTGCGCGACATTTCTTCCATGGAAAAAACGTCTTCCCTGCTGTCAGCCGTGCAGATGCCAAGAACCGTGGCCTCCTTGTGCGGGGTGCATACGGCCTTGAGCACCCGGTCGCATTCCTTTTGCCATTCTGTTTCTCCAGCCAGAATTTTACGAACATCCATCGTTATGAGATGGCAGGGATGGGCCAGACGCAGGGTTTCAATCTGGGTGCGGGTCAGTTCGCAGGTGCTGCCCACGGCAAGAAAAATACGGTTTTCAAACTGCGCGCGCGGGGCCTTGACGCGTACGGCGGCAAGCTCTGCCGTGAACGGGCCGGGATCAAGGGCGATCAGGGGATAGGGCGCACTGGCAAGGGCCTGCGCGATGGTGGTGATGTCTTCATCCGCCACGGCATCGCAGACCACGGCGCGACAGCCACGGGCGCGTGCGTCCTCAATGGTTTCGCGTACGGCGGCAGGCCCGGCGAGGATCCTGTCAAGCGGGACAAATCCGCAGGCAATGGCGCTTTGCTCTGCCACGATTTTAAGCACAGAGGTATTGTTGACAGGGGTTGCCGCGTCCTTGGCAATGGGCGAGCGTTCCAGCGGTATGCCGTGAACGATCTGGTATCCGCCCACGCATATGCGGCCCGATGACGGGTAGGACGGCACCAGCACGGCCAGCGACTGCTGGTGCCCGTAAGTGTCGTCCATAGCCTTGATGGAGGCTTCCATTTCTGCCCCCACGTTGCCGCGCAATGTGGAATCCACCCGCTTTGAGACAAGGGCTGGATGTTCCCTGCAAAACATGCTCACGGCGTCGTACACAACCTGCCAGGCTTTTTGCTGTGGCAGCAGGCGACTTTCCGCATTAAGGGAAACCGCAGTGTAGGCAGAAAAATCTGCGGGGTTCCAGTGATCCGGCCCAAGGCAGGTGGCGCTGGAAAAGCCCTTGGCTGTGAGCAGGGCCCCGTTGGCATTGGCGCCCGTGAAATCATCGGCAATAACGGCAATATCCATAACAAACCTTGTCAGAAAAGGGTTATGCGTCGGCAATAATCAAATGGGCGGGCGCAGCTTCAAGGGCGGCGCGGGCTTCGGCGGTCAGGCCGCTGTCGGTGATGATGTGGTCAAAGCGTTCCACACCGGCCACCAGCCAGGGGCTGAACTTGGCGTACTTGGACGCATCTGCCAGCAGAAAGGTTTTGTCGGCGCTGGTCATGAGCTGACGCTTGTAATGCATCTTGGCGGAAGTGCTGGTGGTGACGCCGTGGTGCGCGTCCCACACGTTGGTGCCCACAAAGGCCATGGTAAGGCGCAGGCCGCGCAGGTAGGCCACGGCATCGCTGTCGTTGCAGGCGCGGCTGACGGGATCGATAAGCCCGCCCGAAAGAAAGACGGAAATATGGTCGCAGCCAGAAAGCAGCAGGGCTATTTCCAGGTCAGGCGTGACAACGCCGAGGCTTGTGAGGGGCAGGGTGGGCAGCAGGCGGGCCAGCTCAAGGCTGGTGGTGCCCGCATCAAGGGCAATGAAGTCTTCGTTCTTGATAAACTGACAGGCGGCGCGTGCTATGACCTGTTTGGCCTCAAGCATGGAAACGGCCTTGCGGGCGCGGGGAATGTCGTTGGCTTCAAAACTCAGGGGCACAGCCCCGCCCCAGGTGAGCTCAAGCTGGTTGCGTTCTTCCAGCACCTTGAGGTCGCGGCGCACAGTCATGGTGGAAATGCCCAGCGCTTCGGCAAGTTCGCGTGTATTGACCGCGCCCCGGTTTTTGATGAGGCGGGCCATTTCTCTGCGGCGTTCTGCTGGCAACATGGCGGCTCCGGAGTGTGACGGGTCTGTGTTAATTTTGTTTCAAATTTGTTGTTTTGTGTTATGCCCCTGAATGGGGATATCGTCAAGACGGGTGGGGTTATTTTGTGGATTCAACTCGTGCTTTTTATCTATGTTATCGGAAAAATGTTGTTTTTTGTTAATTAGTGAGAGGTCAGCCAGGGCACTGTGTTCCGCCTCCCCGCCGGGGCAACAAAAAAAGCCCGGAGAATCCCTCCGGGCTGGAAAAAGCAAGTCCGCCGCCGCTGTGCAGTATTGCCTGAGGCAGAACGCAAAAAGGCCGCCGGGCACATGATCCGGCAGCCTTCTGCTAGGGTTTACGCGGGCGGGGTAGACCCGCGCTGGCTATGCGTTGCCGAAGAATGGGGGGCGGCGCGTCTGCGCATCGCCGCTGACCCGGAAAATCTGTACCGTATACTGGTCTTTGCCGCTGCACATGGGGCAGCCGTCTGTGACCAGCATGCAGGAAGAATCAAGTTCAAGGGGGTCAATGCCCGCCAAGCTGAGAATATGGGTGGCCTTGCCCTGCTCCCACATGACGGGCGAGCCGCAACGGGCGCACTCAACATAGAGCAGTTCAGGGTCAAAACCTGCGGGCACGGGGGTGCCGCGCAGCGGTTCGGCAATGGCTTTCAGTGTGTTGCTGTACATAGAAACCTCCCGGCTTGCTTTGCGTGTTGCCAGAAGCCTGGCCGCGCGCATACGCAGCCTCGTCTTCCATACATAAGCACAGCGTGCGCCGAGGCAAGCCCTGCCACGGGAATTTATTCTCCACGCGCAGCCGCGCATGCGCCGCATTCGAGGCCGCTTGCCTTGTGGAGCGCGCCCGAATACACTGGGCCTATGTCTGAAAAACATCGTCATATACGTTTGCTACCGCCTGAGTTGCGCAATCAGATCGCCGCTGGTGAAGTGGTGGAGCGTCCTGCCAGCGTGCTCAAGGAGCTGGTTGAAAACAGCCTTGACGCCGATGCCGCGCAGATCGACGTTTGCCTTGAAAACGGCGGGCAAAGCCTTATCAGCGTGCAGGACGACGGGTGCGGCATAGCCGCAGCCGATCTGGAACTGGCCGTCACCCGGCACGCCACGAGCAAGATTGCCAGTCTATCTGACCTTGAGCACATCAGCTCTTACGGTTTCAGGGGCGAGGCCCTGCCGAGCATTGCTTCGGTTTCCCGGTTTTCCATAACCTCTGCGGTGACTGACCCGGACGGCCAGACACAGGCGCACAGGGTTGAGGTGGAGCACGGCTTGCTGACGGTTTCCGCCCCGGCGGCCCTGCACCGGGGAACGCGGGTGGAAGTGCGCGATCTTTTTTCCAACATACCAGCACGCTTGAAATTTTTAAAGACCCCATCCACAGAGTTCAAACGTGCGCAGGACTGGCTGGCCCGGCTGGCGCTGGCCCGCCCCGCCGTGGGCCTGAGCCTGAGCTCCGGCGAGCGCGAGGCACTGCGGTTTTTACCGGGGCAAAGCCTTGCCGACCGCCTTGGCGTGCTCTGGCCCCGGCTGATTGTGGAGGCCCTGCGCCCCTTTGACGGCACCCGCCACGGCATCCGCGTGCGCGGGTTGGCTGCCCTGCCCAATGTGAGCCAGCCGCGCGGCGACCGCATGCTGTTTTACGTCAATGGCCGTTCGGTGACGGACAAGCGCTTGCTGGCAGCGGTGCGCGAGGCCTACAAGGGCCGTATGACCAGCCGGGATTATCCGCAGGTAGCACTGTTTGTGGAGATGGACCCGGCGGAAGTGGACGTGAACGTGCATCCCGCCAAGTCTGAAGTGCGTTTTCGGGATGAGTCCGCCGTGTTTTCCGCTGTGCTGCATGCCGTGCAGGGGGCACTGCTGACCTCCTACGATGTGGCCGAAAATCTGTGGCCGAACGCGTCAGAAGGCGACACTGCGGAAAGCAACGTGGCTCCCTCAGCCCAACAATCAGCCCCGCGTCCGCAGGGTTTTTGGGGCAGGCTGGACAACCCGCCTCTTATTAAGCCGCAGGAGCGGGACGACAGGCCGGACGAGGAATCCTCGTGGCAGGCCCGGTTGCCCGAACCAGACGCAGGCCCGGACAGTGCGGCAAGCTGGTGGGGCGATTCTGTTCAGAGTGATGCGGCATCTGCCCATGAGCCAGCGCCCGCGCAGAAAGAAAGCGCCCTGTTTGTTACTGCGCCGGAAGATGTATCAGGCCTTGCGGAAGCCGCCTCTGCCTATGCGCACCAAACTCCTGATTCTGTCCCGTATCAGGCTGCGGATACGGCGAACGAGCACAGTGGAGACATTTTCCCGCCCGCGCAGGAACGCCAGCCCTTGAGCGTTGGGCAGTTTGCCTACCTTGGGCAGGTGACGCTGACCTATCTGGTGCTGCGGGACGCATCCGGCGCACTGCTGCTGCTCGACCAGCATGCGGCGCACGAGCGAGTGCTGTATGCCCGCCTGCGGCGCGGGGGATTTGCCGGGTCTGGGCAGTTGCTGGCCCTGCCGCTTGATCTGCCCCTGCATCCGGCTGAAACGGAACGTTTTTTTGAATTGCGGCCCCGGCTGGAATCTCTGGGCTTTGCGCTTGAGGTCTGCGGCGGCAACCTGCGCGTGAATGCCATGCCCCCGGTGCTTTCCCGCGCCGAAGCCAGGGATTTTTTGCGTGAGGCCCTTGCCGGACGTAAGGATGATCTGGCCGACATGTTCATATCCATGTCGTGCAAGGGGGCCATCAAGGCCGGGCAGCGCCTTGCGGACGACGAGGCCGCCGGGCTGTTGCAGCAGTGGCTGGAAACGCCCGACCGCGAATATTGCCCGCATGGCCGCCCCTGCGTCTTGCGCTGGGACGCAGCCGAACTGGAAAAGATGTTCAAGCGGCGGCAGTCGTAACAAAAAAGCCGTCAGGCACGACATCTCATTTCTTGCGCATAAAACAGCGGGCGGCTCTCCCATGAGAACCGCCCGCTTTGCTGTTTATTCGCTGGCTTCGTCAACCAGATAGACGATGGAATAGTAGGGGATGCCGCCGTGCAGCGAGAGGCCGATCTGGCAGGTGCGGCTGGATGAATAGCCCACCTCGCAGGTGCTTACCTGCATGCGCAGGCCCTTGAGCGCGGCCTCGTTGAGTTCGGGATGGGTAAAGCCCCTGTCGCCCGCCCAGCCGCAGCAGTTGATGCCGTCCGGCACCACCACGGTTTCGGCGCACTTGCGGGCCAGTTCTTCCAGCTTGCCCTCAAGGCCCATCTTGCGCATGGAGCAGGTGGCGTGCAGGGCCACGGTTTTGGGCAGCTTTTTGAGCTTGAGCGTATCCATGAGATTCTCAAGGATAAACTGCACAGGCTCCATGAGCTTGATGCCGGGGTCGAGGGTCTGCTTCATGTGCAGCAGGCAGGGGCTGGTTTCGCACAGCACAGGGTATTCGCCATTGTTGCTGGCCTGCCTCAGGGCCTTTTCCAGCTCCTGCTCTTTCTTGTGGGCGGCGTCAGCGAGGCCCTTGCTGGCAAAGGCCATGCCGCAGCACAGCTTGTCCAGATTATTGGGCAGAATGACGTCATACCCGCCCTTGAGCAGCACGCTGATGACGGCTTCCGGCTCTGTACGGCGGTCGCTGTGCTCCTCGCCGGGGCCCATGTTGCGGGCGATGCAACTGGGGAAGTAGACGACCTTCTTGGCGTTGCCCGAGTACGGGGTGGGCAGATAGACCGAGCCCCCGCCCTTGGGCATGTTTTTGTTCCACAGTGGCACCTTGTTGAAGGTCAGGCAGCGCAGGAGGCGCGAGCCATCGCGCATGATGGTGGTGCCAAGGGCGCGGTGCAGGGCGTCCACGCTGTTGAGCGCAATGGACATGGCCTTGCAGGTTCCCGCAAAGTGGTCGGCAATGGTTCCGGCAATGCTCTTGCCCATGGAACCGGCGTCCTTTTTGCGCAGGCTCTTGATGAAAACGCCCGTATCCACGCCTGCGGGGCAGCGCGGGCGGCACAGGCTGTCTGTGGCGCAGGTGGCCTTGCCCATGTATTCGTAGCCCTTTTGCAGCGTTTTCAGCTCGCTGCTTTCAGGGGCAACCTCGCGCAGGCGGCAGATTTCGCGGTATACGGTGATGCGCTGGCGCGGCGTGAGCGTAAGATCGCGCGAGGGACAGACAGACTCGCAGAAGCCGCACTCCATGCATTTGTCCACCAGTTCGTCGGCGGGGTGCAGGGGCTTGAGATTTTTGAGATGCCCCTGCGAATCGCTGTTGAGCAGCACGCCGGGGTTGAGGATGTTCTTGGGGTCGAGCAGGCTCTTGATGCTCTTCATGATGGCGTAGGCCTGACTGCCCCACTCCAGCTCCACAAAGGGCGCGATGTTGCGGCCAGTGCCGTGTTCCGCCTTGAGCGAACCATCGTATTTTTCCGTAACCAGCTTGCAGAAGTCTTCCATGAACCCCTTGTAGCGGGCCACTTCTGCCGGAGCGCCAAAGTCCTGCCAGAAAACAAAGTGCAGGTTGCCGTCGCGCGCGTGACCGAAGAGCGGAGCCACCGTGTAGCCGTGGCGGGCAAAAAGTTCCTGCAGGTCTGTGGCGGCCTCGCCCAGCCTGTCGAGGGTGAAGGCCACGTCTTCAATGACAATGGAGGTGCCCACGGGCCGCATGCCGCCCACCGAGGCCAGAATGCCCTTGCGGATGAGCCACAGCTTGGTGAATTCTTCGGGTTTGTCGGTAAAGGCGTAGGGCCGCACAAAGGTCACGTTGCTGAAAGCCGCATTGATGGTGGCAATGTTCTTTTCAAGCTGTTCGTGGGTGGCGGCACGGGTTTCCACAAGCAGGGAACAGACGTCGTCGTCCAGGGTTTCCAGCCCTTCGGGCAGGCCGGGGGTGCCTTCCACCGAGCGCAGGGATGCCCTGTCCATAAGTTCCGCAGCAGCAACGGGCAGAGTTGCCACGGCAGAAGCCAGATCACAGGCGGCCTTGACCGTGGGCAGGAGCAGCAGGGCAGAGGCCTTGAAGGGGGCCTCCTCCACCGTGCGGTAAGTCACTTCGGCGATAAAGCCCAACGTGCCTTCGGAGCCGACCATGACATGCTGCAAAATTTCAAAGGGATCTTCGTAATCCACCAGAGCGTTGAGGCTGTAGCCTGTGGTGTTCTTGATCTTGAACTTGCGGCGGATGCGGTCGGCAAGCTCGGGATTGTCCATGATCTGTTTGCGCAGATCGGCAAGGCCGTTGAGAATATGGGCGTGGGTTCTGGCAAAGGCGGCGCGGCTTTTGGCGTCCGCCGTGTCCAGCAGGGTGCCGTCTGCCAGCACCATGCGTGAGGAAACAACGGTTTTATAGGAATTGTCAGACGTGCCGCAGCACATGCCGCTGGCATTGTTGGCAAAAATGCCGCCGATAAAGCAGCTGTCGATGGAGGCCGGGTCAGGCCCGATTTTTTTGCCAAATTCCGCCAGAATCTTGTTGGCCCCGGAGCCGATGATGCCGGGTTGCAGGGTGATGCGCTCGGCGTTTTCGCCCACGCGCCAGTTACGCCAGCCCTTGCCTATGCGCACAAGGACGGAATCGGACACCGCCTGACCGGACAGGCTGGTGCCTGCGGCGCGAAAGGTCACAGGCACGCGCATGCGGTCGGCCAGGCCCACCAGTTGCACCACTTCGGCCTCGTCCAGCACGTCAACCACGATCTTGGGGATCAGGCGGTACACGCTGGCGTCTGTGCCGTAGGCCAGCATGCGCAGGGGATCAGTATGGATGCGGTCTTTGGGAATAAAGTCCAGAAGGGCTTGTTTGAATTCTTTGTAGGGAGAAGCAAGCATGGACAAACCTCCGTGGCGGTTCATGCCGTCATTGGTTGGGCGCCTGAAACAGCGCTGGGCGGGGAATTGCTGCCGTTGAAACCTGGATGGGAACCCTGGCATTTCTGCAAATGCCGGGTATGCTGATCTGGAGATGACAATGGATTAACAATAACAATTATCGGGGCGGATGGCTACTGTTTTGCTGGCAAAAAGCACTTCGGCCTGCGCAATCCTTGTGCCTCTGTCGCCCCTGCGTTACAAAAAAGAAAAACAGTTTGCTGATTTGATTTACAGCATTCCAGCGTCTGCCGTTGGGGTCGCTGGCGTTTTTGCGTATCGGTTTGAACATGCGGGATGTTACGGTCTGATTTTTTATGGAGGTTCCATGAAGCGGCTGATCGTCTTATGCTGTGTTTCCCTGGCCCTGCTGCTGCCGCAGGCTGTTCTTGCCTGCACTACCTTTATTGTTACCAAGGGGGCCAGCGCTGATGGCTCCGTGATGGTAAGCCATTCTGACGACAACGATCTCAACGACCAATCCATTGTGTATGTTCCGGCCCGCGACTGGCCGGAAGGCGCGCAGCGCCCCGTGTATGATTCCGCCGTGGCGGTGAAGGAAAATCCCGCCACCAACACTTTTCTTGTCCCCCGCCTTTCCGACCCCAAGCGCGCGCCGGGCTATAACCACCCGGATACGCCGCGCACGATTGCCATCGGTTTTATCCCTCAGGTGCGGCACACCTTTGCCTATATTGACGGCAACTACGGCATCATGAACGAGCATGGCCTCATGTTTGGCGAATGCACCGACGGGGCGCACAATACCTGCACGGCAGAGCCGGGCAAGCGCATTTTCTATTCGTCCGAACTGGCGCGCGTGGCGCTGGAGCGCTGCAAAACAGCCCGCGAGGCCATTGAGCTGATGGGCACGCTCATTGAGCAGTATGGCTACTACGGAACGGGCGAAACCCTGCCCGTTGCCGACAAAAACGAAGCATGGGTTATGGAAATGGCCCCCTCCCCTGCGGGAACCGGCGGCCTGTGGGTGGCCCAGCGCGTGCCGGACGGCCAGTTTTTTGTGGCGGCCAACGAATTTCGCATCCGCGACATCACGCCCGGCAACCCCGACCAGATGTACGGCAAAAGCCTGTTTGCCACGGTGGACAAGTACAACATGCGCAGCCCCAAGGACGCCTCCAAGCCTCTGGACTGGCTGACCACTGTGAGCGATGGCGAATATAACCACCCGTATTATTCGCTGCGCCGCGTGTGGCGGGCGCTCTCTCTGGCGGCTCCTTCGCTGAAACTACCCGCCTGGGTGGAAAACGGCGCAACACGCGCCTATCCTTTTTCCGTCAAGCCGGACAAGCTGCTGAGCCTGGACGACATCAAGCGCATGCATCGCGACCACTACGAGGGAACGGAATTCGACCTCACTAAAGGCACTGCGGCGGGGCCGTTTGGCAATCCCAACCGCATTATCGGCCCCAAGGATCCCAGCGGCGACGTGAGCCCGACCACCAAGCTTGAAGGCGCGTGGGAACGGCCCATGGGCATGTATTATGTGGGCTACACGACCATTGCGCAGTATCGGCCCGATGTGCCGGAACCGCTCGCGCTGGTGTGCTGGGTTGCGCTCGCTCCGGCGGCGGAATCTGTCTTTGTGCCGCTGGCGGTCGGCCCCATGCCCGCAGGCTACGAACAGGGCGACACCCGCCGCTTTGCCAATGATTCCGCATGGTGGGCCTATTCTCTGGTGAGCGATTACGCCAACATCCGTTACGACCTGATCTCTCAGGAGATTCAGACCAAAGCCGCCAGCATGGAAGCCGCCTTTGCCGCCCGCGTAGCAGGGCTGCAAAAGGAACTGGCCCCCAAGGCGGCATCATCCCCGGCGCAGGCGCAGGCTGCCTTTGCCAAGGCCCTGCGGGCACAGGCAGAGGGCGCGTTGCGCGACTGGCGAGAATTTTTCCCCCAACTGGTGGCGCGGCACTGTCAGGGTTTTCTCAACAGCCCGGACAAAATGGCCCAGAACATCGGCTATCCCGATGCATGGCTGCCCCGCACCAACTATTCCACCGGCCCGGTCTCGTATAAAAAGCCCCGGCAGTAGGCTTCGCAATCTGCCAGATAACTCAGGAGGATGCATGTATGTACTGTAATCGTCGGCGTTTCCTGCAATCAATGGCTGTGACTGGCGCGGGCCTGTGCCTGTCCTCGCTCACATGGGCAGGCTTTGACCCCCTGTGGAAGCCTGGCTCCGTGTGCGCCAATCCCATTGACGTGACAGTGTTCGAGATGTTCAAGATCGGCCCTGGCCCTTCCAGTTCACATACCATTGCGCCCATGTCGGCGGGCAATGATTTTATCCATCTGTGCGCCCAGTTGCCGCAGGAGCAGCTTGCCCAGGCGGATGCCGTCAAGGTGCACCTGTACGGCAGCCTCTCGGCCACGGGCAAGGGGCACGGCACTGACCGCGCCGTGGCGGCGGGCCTGCTTGGGCAAAAGCCCGATGAATGCAAGGCCGAATTTCTGGACAACCTTTTTGTAAAGCCGGACGACACTCGCACGGTAGTGCTTGGCCCGGCCCGGATTCCGCTCAAGGATTCGGACGTGATCTTTGAGCAGGGCACCATCGAGGCCCCGTTCAGCAACGTGCTGATCATCGAGCTGCTGGGCAAGGGCAAACAGCTTGCCTCGCGCGAATACTATTCCGTGGGCGGCGGATTTTTGCAGTGGAAGGGCTGGAAGGCACCGGACAAAGGCAAGCCCGTGCATGCCTTTGATTCCATGAACGGCCTGCTTGAAATCGTGAAGACCACGGGCAAGAGCATCCCGCTCATTATGCTGGAAAACGAAATGTCCATCACCGGGCAGTCGGAACAGGACATCCGGCAGGGCGCGCAGCGCATCATCCACGTGATGGACAGTTGCGCCGCCACAGGCCTCGGGCTGGAAGGCAAGCTCAAAGGGCCATTTGGTCTGGAGCGCCGGGCCAAGCTCATGCTGGAGCAGGCCGCCAGCTCGCCGGAACCAGCGGACGCCTTTGCGGCGCGGCTGTCGGCCTACGGGCAGGCCGGGTCGGAAGAAAACGCCATGGGCCACCCCATTGTAACCGCGCCCACGGCGGGTTCCGCAGGTGTTATGCCTGCGGTGGTGCACATGCTCATCAAGGAGCGCGGCAAAACAGAGGCCGACCTTGTGGACGGTCTGCTGGTGGCTTCTATGGTGGGTACGCTTGTCAAGCGGCACGCCAGTGTGGCGGGCGCGGATGTGGGCTGTCAGGGCGAGATCGGCTCGGCCTCAAGTATGGCGGCTGCCATGCTGTCGCAGGTCATGGGCGAAACGCCCGATGTGGTCGAAAATGCGGCGGAATTTGCGCTGGAGCACCACCTGGGCATGACCTGCGACCCTGTGGGCGGCTATGTGCAGATTCCCTGTATTTCGCGCAACGCCATGAGTTCCGTGAAGTCGTGGAACGCCTGGATGATGGCCCGCACCGGGCAGGGCACCAAGCACCCTGTGGGGCTTGATCTCTGCATCCGCACCATGAACCAGACAGGCCGCGACATGAAGGATGACTACCGCGAAACCGCGCGTGGCGGGCTGGCTTTGTTCTATACACAGGGGTGTTAAGGCAAAATGATTAGCCCCGCAAAGCAAACTACTTTGCGGGGCTAATTTGACATCAAGCTGGTTTGTCCGCGCCAAGTTCTTGTTCGGGGGGGGATGAGGGGACAGAGCGCTTTTTTCCTGCTCCCGCTAGTGCTTTTGCTGCAAGGTTTTTTACTTGCTCTGAAAAATTGGGGGCAATCTTTAAGGCGTCTTTAATTAGATCAGATGTAAGCAGCTCGTGCCAAGGACTTCCTGGGGTAGTTGTTTCGACTAGCCGTAAGGGCAGCTCGTCAAAGCGAGTCAGTGCAGATGAAAGGAGACGTGTTTCCATATCTTTGTCAAATTGGGCGGCTTCTCTTCTAAATCCTTCATAGGCAGAAGAAATTGATGCTTTAAAAGCATAATCTTCGGCAAGTCTAAATCGTTGGCCAATTTGTTTTGTTGATAACCATGCAAACCAAACTGGGGCTCCTACAGAGAGGAGGGCGAGAAGAATATTCAACGTTATCGCTGGCGAGGAAACTTCGGGTTTTAAGACTATGTTGGAAAGCTCGTGGAGTCTGCCTGATCCAAAATATCCGCCAGCAGCAAGCGAGAGAATAAGCCCTACAACCCACACCCACATAGAAGAAGATAGCTCTTTGGAGCGCTTCGCAAAGGCTGCGGCTAGTCCAACACTTGTTGCAGCTGCATAGGCTGTTTCACAACGGGCAAGGACAGACTTTGATTGTTCAACACTAATAGCCAGTGCTTGATCGTACTTATGAGAACGCTCTTTAATCTCCTCAAGAGTACTGCAATCCTTGTTAGCACCGTTAACAAGGGTAGCTAGTTGTTGCCTTGCCTCTGCCAATGAAGCTAGGTCGGTAGGAAGTTGATCTGCAGCAGAATGAGCGTGCTCAATCTCTTGAATCATTGTTTCTAATAACGCCGCTCGGGGCGTCAAGTTATCAATTTGCGCTTCAATAGCTCTAAGTCTGTTGCGCTGTTCTTTAATTTTTTTTTGTATTTCAGCTGGCGCGTTTGGCGTCAAAATTGGTGACAATGCCCGCTTCAATCCGTCAAGTGTGTGAATAAACGCCGGTACGGCTGAAGATGCAGACCCCCAAATGTTGGGGACGGTATGTGCTTGTAGGTATTGAAGTCTAGGGAGGTATGTTTCAAGCAGTTTATTATGTTCGCCAAGGTCATCAACTCCTTGGATGTCAATTAAGTTATATATTTCTTTGACATATGAGATTAATTCGCTTTTTGAAAGGCCGGGAAAACTCCAATTACTTTGGGCAGTAGAAAAAGGCGTGTCATTTGGAATTGTAGCTTGAAGTTGAGTAATAAGTCCCTTTAGGGACTCTTGGATGGCTTGTAACGTTTCGTGCATCCGCATCTCCTTTACGGCATGATAAAACTGCAAACTTTGGGGCTTCGTATAAACACAAATGGCAGAAATTTAGCGTATGCGCTCCATACAGCGCTGGAGTGAAACAAGCTTTGTCTTGATGACATCCGTATCCATCAGAACCCCCGTTCCAGACTTTTTTCAATGATTCTTTGGCGCAGCGGTTCCATGTCCGCCTGATCAAAAAGCATGCGCTTGAGCAGCATGGCATGGGCGGTGTCTGAACGTTTGAGGGCCAGTGTGCCTGTGGTCAGCACCTGACGTAAAATCAGCCCCCAGGCCGTAGAAAGATCAACAAGGTCAACCTCGCGCTTCACAGCAAGGCTGAGTTCTGCCATGAGTTCAAGCCGCACCTCGGGCGAGAGGTGGGATGCCGCAAGTACGGCCACGTCCACATCGCTGTCGGGCCGCAGCGCGTCACGGGCTGCGGAGCCAAACACGAACGCCAGCTGGATTTCAGGATGGGGCGCAAGCGCTTCTGCTATTTGTTGGGTGAGGGCGGTTGTCATGCTGCGTTCCAGTATTGCGGTGGTTGATGCAACATAACAATCAATATGCGGGATGACCAGCGTGCGTGCGCCCTGCCAAAACAAAAGAGCTGAAACCCGTAAAGGTTTCAGCTCTTTTCTAATCACGTACAAGCAAACTGGCGGAGGGGGAGGGATTTGAACCCCCGGAAGGCTTACACCTTCAACGGTTTTCAAGACCGCCGCGATCAACCGCTCTGCCACCCCTCCGCAGAGGTGTTTTCTCCGGCTTTATGCAGTGGCGGCCAAAAAGCTGCGTACATGGCGGGAGAAAATATCGACGGCGCGATTACCCTGTGTGAAGGCAATAGCGCCGCCGAAAAAATGTGTCGCTACGCCACTTACTTAATGGCGTCTTTCAGGCCCTTGCCGGGCGTGAACTTGGCAACCTTGCTGGCAGGAATGGTGATTTCCTTGCCGGTGCGGGGGTTGCGACCCTTGCGGGCGGCGCGCTCAACTACCTTGAAGCTGCCGAAACCGGTGAAGGTCACGGATTCGCCAGAGGCCAGGGCTTCGCGCAGCGAGGCCACCACGGCGTCAAGAGCTTCTTCGGCTTTGGCCTTGGTGGGCAGGCCGGCTTTGGCATGGATCTTTTCTACGAGCTCAGCTTTGGTCATGATGCTACTCCATAAAGGATTTCGGTTATTCCCTGCAAGCCGGATCGGGTAGACATGCCAGAAGTCTGGTGCCGGGGCCCGATTCGCCGCACTCAAATGAAACAGCCGCAAAAAAGCCGCCAAGGCTTTTTCACGTCATGGGGGAATCGTAAGCAAAACCGCTTCTACAGCGGTCAGAACTTTTGTTTCCTTACGTTAGGGGCGGTTTCCTGTCAACGAAAAAGCGCAGAATCCCGCGTCTGCTCTAGCTTTTCACGAAATACCGTTTGGGCAAACAGGCCCAATACAAGAGTCTGCCCCTTACTGGAAGTTTTTTATCTGTCCGGAAATAATGATTAAAAATGCTGTTATAGATCGACCAGGCAAACTTCGTCATCGCTGAGGTTGCGGCCCAGAAAAAGGCTGCCTGTCCGGGCAAAGCGGGCGGCATTATCTGTGGTCAAAAAGCGGTAGTGCGCGCCGCTATCCGCAGGCTGCAGCAGGTTGGTGGCCCGCAGCTCGTCAGCCACGCACAGTGCCGTGGTGGCGGCAGAATCCACTATGCGAACCTGCGGCCCCACCACGTTTTGCAGTGCTTCCTGCAACAGTGGAAAATGCGTGCAGCCAAGCAGCAGGGTATCGGGTTCCAGATTTCCTGCGGGGGCGGCTCCCTCAAATGGAAAAATGTCGGCCAGATAGCGCCTTGCAACGCCTTCCACAATGGGGCCGTTCATCCAGCCTTCTTCGGCAAGGGGTACAAACAGGGTGCAGGCGCGCCCGGTCACAACGGCGTCAGGCCGGATGCGGGCAATGGCCTTCTGGTATGCGCCGCCGGAGATGGTGGCCTCTGTCGCCACTACAACTATATGACCGTTGGCGCTGGCTGCGGCGGCCGCCTGCGCGCCGGGATCCACCACGCCCATGACCGGCAGCGGGGCAAACTGCTCCCGCACTGCGGAAAGCGCCGCAGAGGTAGCCGTATTGCAGGCAATAACGAGCATTTTAACGCCCAGGTCCACCAGCTTTTGGGCGGCCTTGAGCGTATAGCGCGTTATAGTGTCGCGCCCCTTGGTGCCGTAGGGCAGGCGGGCGGTGTCGCCAAGGTAGAGCAGATCTTCGCCGGGCAGACATTCTGCCAGAGCCTTGAAAACCGTGAGGCCGCCCATGCCGGAATCAAACAGGCCAATGGGCAACCGGGAAGAATCATTCATTGCAATTTCCTTTACAGTGCCGCGCGCGATACTGCAAAACGCGCGCCTTGGGGGCTTTGCTGCCTGCCAAAACAGACGAAGCGCCTCCGGCGCTGCCCTGCGGCAGGTCGAAAGCGCTCCGGCCAGAAAAACTCCGGGCGGCAGCGGCGCTAGAAACCTTGGCCCAAATAGCGCACGGCTGTAAAGAGCAAAACTGCGGTCAAAAGGGCCTTCAAGGCAAGGGAAGGCACAAACTTCTGGCAACGCGCCCCGGCATACATGCCGCACATGCCGCCAAGGCCCACCAGAACGCCCATACGCCAGTCGGGCGCAACGGCCATATCCGGGTAAAAGGGCGCGAGCAGGGCGTAAAACGACACGCCCGCCACGGATGTTACAAAGGTGGCAAAGAGCGTGGAGCCTGCAACAACATAGACAGGCAGCCCGAAAAACGAAACCAGAAACGGCGCCATAATGGCACCGCCGCCGATGCCGTAGATGCCGCCCACAAGCCCCACCACAAGGCTCAGCAGCACAAGTGCGCGGGTGGCGACAACATACTTGGTTTCCTGAAACACAAAGGCCACTTCCTTCATATTCCAGTAAAGAACGTGGCAGCACATGAGCCTGCCGTTTTTGTCCTCGCAGGTGGGCATGTTCTCTTTCTTTTCCTTGCGCGCCCACAGCGAGGCCCTGCCTTGCCATGTGGTCATGGCCATGCGCCCGCCAATGTACAGCAGCACAAGGCCCGCAAAAATTTTAAAGCTCTGGGGGTTGGGCAGCAGATTGATGCGCACGATGGCCCCTATAAACACGCCCGGCAATGTGCCGAGGGCAATGGTAAAGGCCAGCGGCCACACAAGCCGCCCCTCGTGCCAGTAGCGCCATACGCCCGAGGGACAGGCCAGCACGTTAAAAAACTGGTTGGTGGCGCTGACGCTGGGGTTGGTATAGCCCAGAACGCTCATCTGGAACGGCAGCAGCAAAAAAGCGCCCGAGATGCCGCCCATGGATGTGAAAAAAGAGATGCCAAGAGCCACCGCAAAAGGAACAAAAGGGTTGCACTCAATGCCTGCAGTGGGAAAATACATGCTGGCCTCCTGCGCAGATGGCGTGGTAACTATTATAAAATATTAAAAAAATTCTTTGCATGGGAAGTTATGATGTTCACGGTTTCTATAATAACCGTGAACATTGAAATTGTCACGCCATTCCGCAAAAGGTTTACCGCCGCCGCTTGCTGGCGCGCGGATTTTTCCTGCGATGCCGGGGCATCATGCCAGCCTGCGCGTTGCCTGCGCACCGGCAAAAAGGTATGATGCAGCTTTCAAAGCCACTAGCCGCCAATCCCCCCACGGCAACAACAAGCAGAGGATGCACCATGCTGGCCATTCTGGACTACAAGGCAGGCAATCAGACGAGCGTGCGCCGCGCCCTTGAACATTTGGGTATACCTTGCGCCATCACGGCGGACCCCGCAACACTGGAACGCGCCCACGGCATCATTTTCCCCGGTGTGGGCGCTGCCGGGCAGGCCATGCGCGCCCTGCACCCCACGGGTCTTGACGTGCTGTTGCGCGAGTGCGTCAAGCGCGGCCAGCCCCTGCTGGGTATCTGTCTGGGCTGCCAGATTCTGCTTGACCGCAGTGAAGAAAACGACACCACAACCCTTGGCATTGTGCCGGGCCTGTGCCGTCGTTTTGAAGACAACATGCGCGAAGAGGACGGCACGCCCGCGCCCATCCCGCATATGGGCTGGAACAGCCTGAAGGCGACCGCCCCCTGCCCTCTGCTCGCGGGCGTTGCCCCCACGGCGGAATTCTATTTCGTACACGGCTATTATGTGGAGCCGGACCCCACCTTTGTGATCGCCACCACCACCTACGGCAAGGAATTCTGCTCCGTATACGGGCGCGACGGCCTGTGGGCCACACAGTTCCACCCCGAAAAAAGCGGGCGTCCGGGGCTGACAATTCTGCGCAACTTCTACGACTACTGCGAGGCGCGTCATGCTCAGTAAGCGAGTGATTCCCTGCCTGGATGTGCGCAACGGCCGACTGACCAAGGGCGTCAAATTCGTGGGCAACGAAGACATCGGCGATCCGGTTGAAACCGCGCGGCGGTACTATGAGGAAGGCGCGGACGAAATCGTGTTTTACGACATCACGGCCTCTGCCGAGGCGCGCGGTATCTTTATTGATGTGGTGGAGCACGTGGCGGAGCAGATTTTCATTCCCTTTTCTGTTGGCGGCGGCATTTCAAGCGTGGCAGACATGCGCGCCGTGCTGCTGGCCGGGGCGGAAAAGGTTTCGGTCAATTCGGCTGCGGTCAAGGATCCGCACATCATCAGCGATGGCGCGGATGCTTTCGGTTCCCAGGCTATCGTGGTGGGCATGGACGTGCTGGCTGTTCCGGTAAGCGCAGAAATCCCCTCGGGCTATGAAATCGTCATCCACGGCGGCCGCAAGCGCATGGGGCTGGATGCCATTGCCTGGGCGCGCCGCTGTCAGAAGCTGGGCGCTGGCGAACTCTGCGTCAATTCCATTGATGCGGACGGCACCAAGGACGGTTACGAACTCAAGCTGACCCGCGCCATAGTCGATGCCGTGTCCATACCCGTGATTGCTTCCGGCGGTGCGGGCGAGCCTCGCCACATGCTCGAGGCAGTTACCGAAGGCGGGGCCTCTGCTGCGCTGATCGCGTCCATTGTTCACTACGGGCAGTATTCCATCCGGCAGTGCAAGGAATATATGGCCGGGCACGGGGCCAAGGTGCGTATGACCTGGTAGGCTCGGTCCAAGGCTTGTGTGGCCTTTTGCCGCATCAAGGGTGGAAGATATGAGTAAAAATCTTTTCCGCGCGGATCAGGTTCCAGCTGCGCTTGCCGCTGTGCTGCGCGATCTGCCCCGCCTGGCGGTGGCTTTTTCCGGCGGGCTGGACAGCCGTTTTTTATGCCACGCGGCCCTGTTGTGCGGTTGCGACGTACTGGCCGTGCATGTTTACGGCCCGCACATTCCACCGCAGGAAAGCGCCGGTGCTGCCGCCTGGGCGCGTGAGCGCGGCCTGCGCCTGCATACGGCGCGGTTCGATCCTCTTGCCCTGGCGGGGGTGGAGACCAACAGCCCCCAACGCTGCTACGGCTGCAAGACGGGGCTGGTGGCTCTGCTGCGCGGCGAGCTTGCCCCCATGGCGGAAGCTCATGACCACGTGCTCTGCGATGGCACCAATGCGGATGATTTGCAGGCCTACAGACCGGGCTTGCGCGCGCTTGAAGAAGGCCGCGTGCGTTCCCCCCTGGCCGAAGCCGGGCTGACCAAGGCGCTAGTGCGCGAGGCCGCCCGCGCCACTGGGCTGGACAGGCCGTGGCAGTGCGCACGGCCTTGCCTGCTGACGCGGCTGGCCTACGGCATGCGGCCCGAGGCCGGCACTCTGGCGCGTCTGGCGGCGGCGGAGGCCGATCTTGCGGCTTTGGGTGCAACCGCCTCTGCGCAAGGGGAGTCGCAACATGTTGTGCTGGAGGAGGACAGCGTGAGCGCGCTGGGGGATTTTCGTCTGCGGCTCACGCCGGAGCCTGTGTTGCAGGCTGAAAAACTGCCGGAAAAACTGCTCCCGGAATTGCGGAACATCCTGATCCGTCATAGTTTCTGGCCGTGCGGGCTGGAGGCTGGCGACAATATCAGCGGCTTTTACGATGCGGGCGACAGCGCCGGAAGGCACTAGGCGAGGCAGATTTTTTCCGCCTGCGGTCAGTGTTTTCAGCCCGGAATGTGGCTCGGGACTGGACTTTGCCGATCAAAGAGCATATGAATACCCACTTATATTAACGGGGCTTGCCCCTGGAGGGAATCATGGCACATAAGAAAATTGAGCGTAAGAAAGAACTGGATCGCCGCCGTAAGCGCCGTGAAGAGCGTCTGAAGCAGCGCGTGCGCGAAGCCAAGGCTGCCAAGGCCTAAGCTTCGGACACGGGAAACCGGCGTTCCGACGGCTGCGGATTGACGCGCCGTCACATATGGTGCTCGGCCCGGCTGCCTCCTGGCAGCCGCGCGGGGCGCAAACAAGTAGCAGCGGTCAGCACGGCAGCATGCCGTGTCATGGCCTTTTTAGTGTTACCATGCCTATCTACGAATATCAGTGCCCCAAGTGTCAGCATACGTTTGAGGAATGGGTCAAGGCATCGGAATCCCACGGGCAGGAACCCTGCCCCAAGTGCGGTGAGCCTTCGCCCCGCATCATGTCGCACACATCGTTCGTCCTCAAGGGCGGCGGCTGGTATGTGAGCGACTACGGCTACCGCAAGGGCGTCAAGGAAGAAGGCGGCTCAACTGCCTCCTCCTCCGACACATCCGGCGGTTCCTCCGCCCCCGCTTCCGGCGGTACGGCAGGCGAAAAAGCCTCTGCATCTGCATCCGATTCTGGAAACAGCGCCGCCAAGGCGGCCTCCGCCCCTACGCCAACCACAGGGTCCGCAGCGTCGGCACCCACCAAAGCCGCCAGCTCGGCTTCATGAGGCAGCCATGATTGATCGCTACACCCGTCAGGAAATGGGCCGTATCTGGACCCTTGAAAACCGCTATCAGGCATGGCTTGATGTGGAAGTTGCCGTTTGCCGGGCCTGGAGCGACATGGGCCGCATCCCAGCCGCCGCGGTGGAAAATATTCAGGCCAAGGCTTCCATTGATGTGGATCGCATTCTGGCTATTGAAGAAGTGACCCGCCACGACGTCATCGCCTTTTTGACCTCGCTTGAAGAAAAGGTTGGCGCGGAAGACGCGCGCTACATCCACCTGGGCTGTACCTCCTCCGATATCGTGGATACAGCCAACGCCCTTCTGCTCATGCAGGCCGGGCGCCTGATCCTCAAGGACATCCGCGCGCTCCTGACCGCCATTGAAAGTCTGGCTCGCCGCCACAAGGGTGTGCTGTGCATGGGCCGCACGCACGGCATCCACGCGGAACCCACCAGCTTTGGGCTCAAAATGGCCGGATTCTACGCCGAGTTTGAGCGGCACCTTGCCCGGGTTGAAGCCGGGATTGAAAGCGTGCGCGTGGGCAAAATCTCTGGTGCTGTGGGCACCTATGCATTTTTGTCGCCCGAGCTTGAGCAGCGCGCTCTGAGCTATCTTGAACTTGAGGTTGATCAGCACTCCACCCAGATCATTCAGCGCGACCGTTACGCCCACTTCTTCACCTCGCTGGCCGTGCTGGCTGGCGGCGTGGAGCGCCTGTGCGTTGAATTGCGCCACCTGCAACGCACGGAAGTGCTTGAGGTGGAAGAAGGCTTTGCCAAGGGGCAGAAGGGTTCGTCGGCCATGCCGCACAAAAAGAACCCCATTTCGGCAGAAAACATGAGCGGTCTTTCGCGCCTTTTGCGCACTAACGCCCTTGCCTCGCTGGAAAATCAGGCCCTGTGGCACGAGCGCGACATCAGCCATTCTTCAGTGGAGCGGGTCATTATGCCCGATTCCACCATCCTGGCCGATTATGTGCTGAGCCGCCTCACCAAGCTGCTTGAAGGGCTGGTGGTCAAGCCCGAGCGCATGCGTGAAAATATGGAACGTTCTTACGGCCTGTATTTTTCGCAGCGTGTGCTGACGGCCCTTATTGCCACCGGGCTTCCGCGTCAGCAGGCTTATGAAGCCGTGCAGCGCCTTGCCATGCAGAGCTGGGAAAGCCGCATGCCCTTCCCCGATCTGGTGCGCAACGATGCCGACATGAGCGGGCGGCTGGGCGCAGCTGCGCTGGCCGAGCTTTTTGATCCTTCGTACTACCTGCAGCACGAAGACGAAATTTTTGCCCGGGTGTTCAAGAACGCTGCGGCCAACAAGGCGTAAGGAGCTGTCATGCAAACCCTTTCTTCTGAAGAACTGCTGGCTCTCAAGCGCCGCCTTGCCCGCCTGCTGGTAGAAAAATCATACCGCGAGGGAGATTTTGTGCTGGCATCAGGCCGCAGAAGCGATTATTATTTTGATTGCCGCGTCACGGCGCTCCACGCCGAAGGATCGTGGCTTATAGGAATTCTCTTCAACCACATGCTCCGCGAGATGGACATCAAGGGTGTGGGCGGCATGACCATGGGTGCTGACCCGCTGGTTGCAGCCACCACTGTCATCTCGCACGAACAGGGCAGGCCGTTGAACGGCCTTTTGGTCCGCAAGGAAGCCAAGGGGCACGGCACAGGGCAGTTTGTTGAAGGGCTGGGCAATTTCTGCGCGGGCGACCGCGTAGCCATGCTTGAAGACGTTGTTACCACCGGCGGTTCTCTGCTGAAGGCCTGCGATCGTATTGCTGATGCTGGCCTGTCCATTGTGGCGGTTTGCGCCATCCTGGATCGGGAGGAAGGTGGCCGGGAAAAGCTCCGTGAGGCGGGATATGACCTGCTTGCGCTCTTTACCCGTGCGGAATTGGTGGACCTTGCGCGTTAAGGTCCCCACCGACCCGCGCGCCTTGCCCCAGGTGGCATTGTCGCAATGCTTGATGGGTTCTGCGGCCAGTTCCATTGTCAGGCCCATGGTCAGTTGTCTGGCCAATTGCCTTGTCAGATGCATGGCCCTGGGGCTGCTGATGGCCTTTGGCATTGGTTGTCCCCTCGCCGCTCCACATCTGGCGCAGGCCGAAGAATGGCAAGCCTCTCTGTACAATGAGGGGCTTCCTACGCATTTGGTGGCTGTGGACAAAAAGCGCCAGACCTTCATGTTTTTTGAGAAAAAAAGCCCCCTCAAGCTCAAATACACCTTTCCCTGCACCACAGGCCAGTTGCCCGGCGACAAGCAGGCGCTCAACGATCTGCGTACGCCCGAAGGCATCTACTTTGTGGAATATAAAATTGCCAGCGGGCTGGATTTCAAGGAATACGGCGGTATTGCCTATACCCTGAACTATCCCAACCCCGTGGATCGTCTGCGCGGCAAAACCGGCCACGGTATCTGGATTCACAGCAAGGGTTTTGGCATTGAACCGCTTTCCACACGTGGCTGCGTAGCCATCGGGCTTAAGGAAATCGACGAGGTCGGGCCGCAGCTGACGCCTGGCACGGCAGTGGTTCTGGCCGAAAAGATGGACGAGACCGCCCAGCCCCGGCCCGATAGCAGCACCGCCAACGAATTGCGCCGCCTGATGCAGAACTGGAGCAACGCCTGGGCCTCCCGTTCGGTCAAGATGTTTGATTACTATAATCCCGATGCCTATTCCAAGGCCATGACGGAAAATTTCACGGCCTTCCGGCAGAACAAGGAGCGTCTGTTCAAGTCGCTTCGGTTTATCAAGATTTTCAATCGCAAGATCAACGTGCTGGAAGGGCCGGGGTATTGGGTAACCTGGTCAGAGCAGCTCTATACGGCATCCAATCTTTCCACAGAGGGTGTGCGCCGCTTGTACTGGCAGCGCGGCAACGACCAGAAGTTCCGCATTGTTGGTATGGAATGGACACCACGCGATCTGGGTATGCGCGCCGATTTTCAGAAGGGCCAGCTTGTGGCCGAAGCGCCCTTGCAGCAGGTCAGCGATGCTTCCTCCGAAGCTCCGCAGCGCCCCCGGCTGGATATGCCCGAAGCAGCGCCTGAAAAGGCGGAGGCAACGACCCTTGCCGCGCCGCAACCCTCGCAGGACAAAACCGTTACCGCCAAGGCTGGTCAGGGCGACAAGCTCATGGCGGCCAATGATCCGTTGGTGCCCCGCCGCAGCAATGCGACACCTCCGGCAGAAGTAAACTGGGGTGCGCGCCCCGCAATGGAAGAAGCGGCCCGCAGCGAGGCGGAATCCGCCCCCAAGGGCGCACCTGCCAAGCCTGCCGATCAGGCGGCAAAACCCGCCGTGGTCCAGCAGGCTGTTAACTTGCCTGCACCAACGTCTGTTCAGGCTCCCATAGCAGCACCGGCACAAGCCAACGCTCCCGTGGCAGCGGCAGCGCAGCAGCTGACCCTTACGCCGGAAGTTCGCGCCGCACTGGAAAAGGCCGTGCAGGCCTGGAATGCGGATTTTGCCGCGCGTTCGACCAACATCGCCTCCCTTTACGATCAGGCCAAGTACAACCGCGAAGCCGGAACCCCTCGGGGATATTCCTACAATTCGACCATGCGCGAATTTGATCGCCGCTTTGCCGTGCCGTGGCTGCGCCTCATAAGCCGCAAGCCCAAGTTCGAGATCCAGGGTTCACTGGCGGTGAGTCATTGCGAGCAGCTTGTGGTGGCCCCCAACGGTATGGAGCAGGGCGTGCGTTCCTTCTGGTGGAGCCGGGACGACAAGGGCGGTTTCCGCATTGTTGCCTCGCAGTTCAAGCCAGAAGAACTTGGCCTTGCTGCGGATTATCTGGATCAGGTCAGCGACGCCGCCAGCGCTATGGTTGAAAAATGGCGCAAAGCCTGGGAAGCTGGACGTCTGGACGAATACATTGAATACTATGCGGACGATGCCATCCAGCAGGGGCGCTGGGGCGCAAAGAATATTCAGAAGCAGAAGGAACTGCTCTGGCAGCGCGTGCAGCCCACCTTGGTTCAGATCACGGGCCTGCGGCTGGTGGCTGACAAGCAGGGCCTGCGCGCCGACATGAATCAGGTCTACGCCGACAGCTCCGGTCACACTGACCGGGGCACCAAGACCCTTTTGCTGCGCTTTGACGGCAAGGGCTGGCGTATCGCCCGCGAGGACTGGGCACCTCTTGGCGCTCCCGTTGCTCCCATCGGAGAGGCAGGTCAATAGGGTCTTCTGCCGTCTTGTCTCTTTGGACAGTGGGCTGAGGCTGGTCAAACAGTTTGCCCCGTTTTATGGCGAGGTATCATAACAAGGTGTTGTGTGTGGCCATCCCGAAATTTCAAACGCCAAAGTTCGTGAGGACCGTTTGAAGTACCGCGAAAATCTCAGCATAATCCTGATGCGGGATAACGGCCCCAGGCACAGCTATCGAGTGCGCAGGGGGCGGTTTGTGGCGGCCCTTGGGGTGATGGCCTGCCTGCCCGTGGCCTGCGCTGTTCTGGGATGGCTGTGCTGGACTATGTGGCAGCAGAACGTGCAGTTGCGGGACAATATGCTGCGCTTTGAAAGCGATTCGCAGACGGCACAGGCCAATGCGGAGCGGCTGGAACACCTTGAAGAACTGCTGCGCGAAGAAAATATCCCAGGCCGGGAGCTGGTGCTGCGCAGGCTCAGCACTGGCGGTGCCGCTGCGGAAGCACCGGGTGAAGGCCCCGCAATTACTGGCGGGGCAGCGGCGGCAGACAAGCCTCAGGCCGGGCCCAGCGATGCGGCCCGCACCACGGAAGGGCCGGGGCATGAGGACTTTCCCTCCATTGACCTTGATTACGTCAAGGTAGGGAATGTGCAAGTGCGTGAAATCAGGGGCGGCAAGCTGCGTGTCGCACTGGATCTGCGCAATACTGACAGCCAGAAGATACTTTCTGGCATGGTCAGCGGCACGTTGCTGACAGCTGATGGCAAAAAATATTCTCTGCGCTTTGAGCCCGAAGATGTGGGCAGTTTTCGTATCAGCCGGTTCAAGCGCGCCGTCATGGTTGCTTCTGCCGAGCACCCCATGAGCCTCACCAACGCCCAGGTCATTCTTGAAGTGCGCAGCCAGGAAAATGGCGTTGTGTTCCGCAATATTTACGCCGTTGAGCATTAAAGCGAATTTCAACATCCGTTGCCGATGCACCCTGAGTAAGGGGTGCTGCTAACCGGCCTCTGACCAGGAAAAAGCGGGCCGGGGCCTTGGCATTGCGAGGCCTTTGTGGCTGAAAGTTCCACCCTGTTGTGCTATTTTGCCACCATCCACGCGGCCTGGCCCTGGATGCGGCAGACAGAAGACGGCAACGGCGCTCTGGGCCGTGCGCAATTTGTGCTGCCCCCGCCAGCCTCCCATGCCCCCACATCGCTCCCCTCCCCTCTGGGAACTGCCAGCGCATGGCTTGTGGTTTTTGACGAAGCCCCTGTGGGGTTCAGCACCACAGTGCCCCGTGAACGGCGCATCCTCTTTGTCACCGAACCGCCGGAAATCAAAAAATATCCCCGTTCCTACCTCGGTCAGTTCGGCACGGTGGTGTCGCCTTATGACTTGCGTGGTGTCGAGCGACGCAGCATGGTCATCAGCAACCCCTGTCTGAGCTGGCACTACGGCGTCGAACGTTCATCAGGAAAAAATATAAGTAAATTCAGCAGTCTTAATGAATTGCGCACATTTCCTATGCCAGAAAAAACAGGCTTGATTTCCGTAGTCTGTTCCACCAAGACGGCAACGTCGGCACAGCGCGCACGACTTGCACTGGTACGTATGCTCAAAGAGAGGCTGGGGGACGCGCTGCATGTGTACGGGCGCGAATTCAATCCCGTGGATGACAAAATGTCGGCCATTGCGCCCTACAAGTATCATGTGGTGCTTGAAAACAACTACCTCGACAACTTCTGGACAGAAAAACTGTCCGATGCCTGGCTCGGCTGGGCGCTGCCGCTCTATCTTGGAGCACCCAATCTTGGCTCTGTTTGCCCCGCACCCGGATTTGTGCCCTTGCCGCTCGGCGATCTGGAAGCCTGCGCGCAGAGCATCCTGTCTGCAATCAAGAGCCGTTTGTGGGAGGCCCGGCAAGCAGAGCTGGCTCTGTGCCGCAACTGGATGCTGGAAACCACCAATGTTTTTGCCCACGCTGCCCGGATGATGGAAACAGCGCCGGATTATTGCCGCAGGCTGCCTGCGCTAGGCAGATCGGAGCCCATATTTGGCGCGGGGCGCAATGATGTGGCCGCCTTGTACAGGCTGGTGAGGGGGCAAGGCAAGTGAGTTCGTCCAAGCCAGAAATCACTGTGGCAATGCCCGCCTATAATGCCGCCGCTCACCTGCTTGAAGCGATAGATTCCATCCTGGCCCAGAGCTTTGAAGACTTTGAGCTGCTGGTGATTGACGATGGCTCCACAGACAATACCCTTGCCCTCGCGAAGTCCTTTGACGACAAAAGGATTCGAGTTGAGCTGCTGCCATCCAACAAGGGGCGGGCCACAGCGCGCAATATGGCGCTGGGCCGTGCGCGGGGTCGGTATCTGGCCTGGATGGACGCGGACGACATTGCCATTCCCCATCGACTGCAAGCGCAGCATGCCTGCCTTGAGGCGCAATCCAAGATTCATATCTGCGGTGCTGGCGTGCAGTATTTTGAGCAATCAAGCGCACTTGAGCTGTTTCCCGAGCAGCCGGGCGCAGCACGAGCCGCCACGCTGTTTGGGGTGCCTGTGCCCAACTGTTGCGTCATGGTGCGGCTGGACGCGATGCGCGCCTTTGGCTTACGCTATGACGCCACCCTGGCAAGGGCAGAGGACATGGCCTTTTGGGCCGATGCCCTGCTCAAGGCCGGATTGCAGGCGGTCAATTTGCAAGAGCCGCTGCTGCACTATCGTTATGCGCCAGCAGCCCATGCCCGTCAGTGGCACATGCGTGCACTGCTTGGGCATGTGTTTCCTCCGCTGGGTATCCGGGCGACAGGCGCACAGGCGGCACTGCATGCAGGGCTGATCTATGGCGGGCCTGCAGAGCCGGAAGCAGCGCTGCGCTGGCTTGATACCCTCTGGCAGGTCTGGACAGCCCGTTATGGGCACGATGAATATATGCAACGCCATATGCTTGTTTTTATGGCGCGCATTCTGCGCGAAGCCTCGCCGGATGCAGCACAGGCGGATCGGGCAGGCAGGCTTTTGCGTACACTTTCGCTCGCCGCGCTGGCAAAAAATATCTGACGCTTGCGCCCCGGCCCTGCGCTTTGGCCGCCCGCGCGTTTTTACAGTCAGGAGGATTACCATGCACGATTTTACGTACTACACGCCCACAAGGGTGGTTTTCGGCAAAAATACAGAGCAGCAGACCGGCGCACTCGTCAAAGCCTGCAAATGCCGCAAGGTGCTTATCCACTTTGGCGGGCAGAGCGCCCTGCGTTCGGGCCTTGTGGACAGGATAAAAAACTCTCTTCAGGCCGAAGGACTTGCCTTTGTCACTCTTGGCGGCGTCGTGCCCAACCCCCGGCTGTCGTTGATCCGCGAGGGCATTGAACTGGCGCGCAGTGAAAGGGTGGATTTTGTGCTGGCAGTGGGCGGCGGCAGCGTCATCGACTCGGCCAAAGCCATTGCCTACGGTGCCGCCAACGAGGGGGACGTGTGGGATTATTACATGGGCAAGCGCAAGCCGGACGCATGCCTGCCCATTGGCTGCGTTGTGACCATCGCCGCCGCGGGCAGCGAGATGAGCAGTTCGACCGTTGTGACCAACGAGGAAAACGGCTTCAAGCGCAGCTTCAAGACGGATATGGCCCGTCCGGCCTTTGCCGTCATGAATCCGGAGCTGACCTTGTCGCTGCCGCCCTTTCAGACGGCCTGCGGCTGCGTGGATATTCTCATGCACACCATGGAACGCTATTTCGGGCATGGCTCGAACATGGACATAACGGACAGCATCGGCGAGGGCCTCATGCGCGTGGTCATGCACCACGCCATCGTGCTGCGCGATGACCCGGCCAACTACGATTCCAGAGCCGAAGTCATGTGGGCTGGCAGCCTTTCGCACAACGGCCTGACCAGCTGCGGTTCGGACGGCGGCGACTGGGCCACGCACATGATCGAGCACGAGTTGAGCGGCATGTTTGACGTGGCCCACGGTGCGGGGCTGTCTGCCATATGGGGCAGTTGGGCCCGCCATGTGCTGCCCTTGCGGCCTGACCGCTTCGCCCTGTTTGCAGAAAGGGTCATGGGCGTTGCCCCGGCGGAGACGGAAACCATCACGGGTCTGCGGGGCATTGAGGCCATGGAGCGGTTTTTCCGCTCTCTGCGCATGCCTACCTCGCTGAAAGAGCTGCATCTTGCGCTCACGGATGCGCAGATTGCCGAAATGGCCGATAAGGCTCTTGTGGGCAAAACCCACATTGGCAGCGTAAAAAAACTGCTGCCGCCCGATATTGTCGCCATTTTTGCTGCCTCGCGGTAGGAGAGACTGTCGGAGAAAGCATTGTTGGCCCGTTTCAGGCCGGGGTAACCAGACTGCCCCGTCTGAAACGGGCTTTTTCCGGCCTTGGGCCGGGGACATTGAGGCAGCCTGCGGGCTGTAAAAGCGACATCAGGAGCCAGCCATGCATGATGCATTTGAAGGCCGTATTGACGTAAAGTTTTCGCGCGCGGTGGCTACAGGCGTTACCGGCAACTGGGCCTTTGCCGCGGGCACGGTACTGCTGGCGCTTCGGCGGCATAATCCGGGAATGGAGGCCGACATCATCGTTTTTTGTGATGACTCCCTACTGGAAACCGATGCCGCGATATTGCGCAACCTTGGCGCGCAACTTGTGCCTTTTACGCCTGTTCCCGCAGAGCTGACGCCGGAGGCGCTGGAGGTTTTTTCACCGCTCAGTTTGGCAAAATTTGACTGCTTTGACTTGCTGCAACGTTATGCGTCTGTTGTATGGCTTGATGCGGATGTGCTGATTCAGGACAGTCTGGAAGAGCTTTTTGATTGCGGCCCCCTTGGGCTGGCGCTTGAAGATCCGGAGTTTTCCGACCCTCCGGGGGCCAAGCCTGCGCAGATCAATCTGCACGAACCCATTGAGGGGTTTGACGGCGGCGCAAACAACCTGAATTCGGGCGTCATTGTATTCCGCAATGATTTGCCAGCGCCGGACGCCTTGCGGCAGGGGTGTCTGGAATTTGTGTGCCGTCACGGCGCAAGGTTGCGTTACCCTGATCAGGCGGCCTTTAACCTGCTGGCACAGATGCTGCTGCGGCAGTATCCGCAGAGCGTTTTTCAACTACCCCAGGGGTTCAATACGCATCCGCGTAATCCGGCGGCGGCCTTTGCGCCAGTGGTGCATGCCTTTGGAGCGTACAAGCTGTGGAATGACGGCCTCACCGCCACCTGTTTTCCTGAATGGCAGCGTGATTATGCCCGCTGGCAGCGCCTTGGCGGCAGCCCCTATGCAGGAACAGTGGAAAATGCTGAGTTTCTTGAGGGTGGCGCGTTTTCACTGCTCGGGGGGCTTTGCGGCACCATTGAAAAAGCCGAGGCCGCCATTGCCGAATTGCAGCAGAAGCTGGAAATGGAAACCAGAGTTCGGGCCAGACTCGAAGCTGTGGTCAGCAGGCTCGGGTGAGAGATGCAACGTCCCTGGTACGGTCAGCGGGCTGCGCCAGCCGTTTGCAAAATGGGCGGCGCAGCCATGAGGGTAAGAATTTGCCGTACCAATAATGCACGGCGCGTAAGCGCGTGCATCAAAAAATGGCAGGAGTGGCGAGAAAACATTTCACGCAGGGCGGCTGTAGTGCCGTCTCAGATCAATCCAGCATCACTGTGGTCATGTTTCTGACTACAAAAAAGCCCCATACCAATCCTCTGGTCACAGAATTATGCGTGAGCAGGGTTCTCCTTCGAATAAGAGTTTCGCAATCTTGCGAAACGCGGGCTGAAAATCTTTCCATAACATCGTGGTGACATCCTGAGGATTAATAACACCCAATTCAAAGCGCACAGATATGGATCGAGGCAAAGAAGAAATTTTTAAATCCATGACATTTATGGTAACTATCATATATCGTTGTGGATATTTTTCATTAAGAAGTGAAGTCTGTGCAGTATATAAATACAGGTATACTATATAACGCGCATTGTTGGCCTTGGCCAATTCATTGACTTTGTACCACTGCTCGTGTCGATCTGTGATAATGGCCTGCTTCGCAAAGGGGGTAAAGGATTCCTGGAACATTTTCGCTAACTGAACTTCAATATCCGGGTATCGTGTGCTATCTACAGGCATGCCGTAACCTTCTCTTCGGTCATCGCCATGAAGTATTCCACTATCCGGTACAATATATATAGTTTCCCCGCGCTCCATAGTTCCGAATTCAGGCGGACCAAAATCTGTCAGTCGTTTTGTGCAACCGCATAATGTCATTAATATTAATAAAATAAAAGATAAATATCGCATACATATCCTCACAAAAAAAGAACTCAGGCGGGTCATGGTGAATGCAGTGGAAGTATTGAGGCTTCAATGTAATCACAAAGTGCGCAAGAACGCTATCTGTAGGAACCATGCCAACGGAAAGCGGTCTGGGGAGATTAAAAAAAGCGGTCAGCTTTTTACAGCTAACCGCTTGAATTCTTAATGGTGCGCCCGGCGCGATTCGAACGCGCGGCCTTTGGCTCCGGAGGCCAACGCTCTATCCAACTGAGCTACGAGCGCATAAGAACATTTCTGATATGCTTTGTGCTGGCGGCTGTCAAGGCGTGGGCCTGAGCCGAAAGGATAAGGACACACGGTCACCAGCCGCAGGCATGCTGCGCGCCGCCGGGTTTGCGCGCCGTAGCAATGTGCGGTAAAAATCAGGCTGAGGGGCAATTGCTCTGTGATATTTTATGCGGAGAATGCATGCGTGATATTCTTGTTGGGGTGAGCGGGGCCAGCGGCATGCCCCTGGCCCTCTGCCTCATGCGGTTGCTGGCGTCCATGCCCGATGTGTGCACCCACTGCGTGGTCTCCGATGGCGCACGGGCCGTACTGCGGGCGGAATGCGGCGCGGATGCCGATCTGCTCACGGCGTTGGCGCACACCGTATACGCCGCAGAAGACCTGGGCGCAGGCCCGGCCAGCGGCTCGTGGTGGAGGCGCGGCAACAACGAGCCAGCGGCCATGCTGCTAGTGCCGTGCTCCATGGGAACAGTCGGGGCCATCGCCAGCGGAGCCACGCGCAACCTTGTTCACCGTGCTGCGGATGTGGCGCTGAAGGAGCGCTTGCCTCTGGTGATGGTCACGCGCGAAAGCCCGCTCTCTGCCATACATCTGCGCAATCTGCTTACCTTGCGCGAGGCTGGCGCGGTGGTCATGCCGTTTTCTCCCTGTTTTTACCTGCGGCCTGCTGGCGTGGAGGAACTGCTGGAGCAGTTCTGTGGCCGCATCTTTGATCAGGTGGGGCTTGCGCATGGTCTTGCCCGCTGGACAGGTCAGGCATAGCGCAAGCAAAAGGCGGCACCACGCCGTTCCTCCTCCATTTGCCGTCTTCCGTTCCATCACAGCACGTTTTTTCTGAATTGTTAAAGTGTTACGCTGGAGGCAGCATGAGCGACATAACCTGGTTTGGACACTCGGCATTCAAAATCAGCGCGCCTGGCGCGCAGGTGATTATTGATCCTTTTTTTGCTCCTTCTGCGGGAGTATCGTCCAGCGCGGCAGGTGATGTGGATATTGTGCTGGTGACCCACGACCACGGCGACCATGTGGGTGATGCCGTGTCCCTGTGCCGCCGCACCGGCGCGCAGCTGGGGGCCATTGTGGGCACGGCTGGCAAACTGGCCGAGGCTGGTGTGCCGCAAGAGCAGATTCTCAACGGCATCGGCTTTAACATGGGCGGCACCCTGACCCACAAGGGCGTGAGCATGACCATGACGCAGGCTTACCATTCCAGCGATTCGGGCGCTCCGGCGGGCTACATTGTGCGGATGCCCGACGGCCTCACCGTATACCATGCGGGCGACACCTGTGTTTTCAGCGGCATGGAGCTATGGGGGCAGCTTTACAGCATAGATGTGGCCCTGCTGCCCGTGGGCGGCGTGTTTACAATGGATGCGCGTCAGGCTGCCCTGGCTTGCAAACTGTTGCGCTGCAAGGCTGCTGTTCCCATGCATTGGGGGACGTTCCCGGTGCTGGCGCAGAGCGCAGCGGGGTTCAGGGCAGAGCTTGAAAACCTGCACCTGCCCTGCCGTTGCGTGGAAATGACCACCGGCGAGACCGTAAGCTTCGGCTGATTTATTCCTGCGGTTGCACCGCCTTTTTCCCGCAAGGATTACCCATGAGCGTTTCACTCAAGTGCCAATACGGTTTGCGCGCCCTGTTTGAGCTTGCCCGTCGCACGGGCAGCGGCCCCACGCGCATTCAGAAGATTGCCGAGGCGCAGGCCATTCCCCCCCGTTTTCTTGAAAATATCCTCAACCAGCTCAGGCGCGGCGGCTTTGTGGACAGCCGCCGAGGCAAGGCGGGCGGCTTTATGCTGGCCCGGTCTGCCAGCCAGATCACCACGCTCGAAGTTATCCGCTTTCTGGACGGCCCGGTGCATTCTTTTGACTGCGAGGGCGACAGCCCTGTGCGCAAGTGTTCCCTTGGGCCGGATTGCGTGTTCATGCCTTTGTGGCAGCGGGCGCGGCAGGCATTGGAAAACGTATACGGCGGCACCACGCTTCAGGATCTTGTGGACGCTCAGGCAGCCGCTATCCCCGATTTCAGCATTTGATACGAGTTTGCCTGCGCTTCTTCCGAGCGGGCAGAAATATTTTTGCATCAGGCCTTGCCTTTCAGAAGTTCTGTTATTATCACTTAATCAGTCGAGTTAATGTAGTTAATGCGGGCCAGAGGTGTCATGCCCGCCCGACACGGCTGAACCATACACTCTGGATTGCACACAGCATCGCCAAGGCGGGCAAGGAGAACGCATATGTCCAGAATTTATCAGAATAATCCTCTTTCTATCGGCAATACCCCTCTGGTGCGGCTTAACCGCGTGGTCGGCCCCAAGGCCATAGTGCTGGCCAAGATTGAAGGCCGCAATCCCTCCTATTCCGTCAAATGCCGCATTGGTGCGGCCATGATTGCCGATGCCGAGAGCCGTGGCCTGCTACGGCCCGGCGTGGGCATTGTGGAGCCCACCAGCGGCAATACGGGCATTGCCCTGGCCTATGTGGCCGCCGCCAAGGGCTATGAACTTACACTCACCATGCCCGAAACCATGAGCCTTGAGCGCCGCCGCGTGGTGGCCATGCTGGGGGCCAAGCTGGTGCTCACACCCGGTGCGGAAGGCATGCCCGGGGCCATAAGAAAGGCCGAAGAACTGGTGGCTGCCAACCCCGGCGCATATTTTATGCCCCAGCAGTTCAAGAACCCGGCCAATCCGGCCATACACGAATCCACCACCGGCCCGGAAATCTGGAATGACACAGATGGGCAGGTGGACGCCATTGTGGCGGGCGTGGGCACAGGCGGCACCATTACGGGTATTTCGCGCTATCTCAAACACACGCGGGGCAAGAACATTGTTTCCGTGGCTGTGGAGCCTGAGGCGAGTCCTGTGATCAGTCAGCATCTGGCGGGCAAGCCCCTGCAACCTGGGCCGCACAAGATTCAGGGCATTGGTGCTGGCTTTATTCCTGAAACGCTGGATGTCAGCCTGCTGGATCGGGTCGAGACTGTGGGCAACGATGAGGCCATTGAATTTGCCCGCAGGTTGGCGCGCGAGGAGGGCATTCTTGTCGGTATTTCTTCCGGCGCGGCGGCAGCTGCGGCGGCGCGGCTGGCGGAGATGCCTGAATTTGAGGGCAAGACCATAGTGGTCATTCTGCCTGATGCGGGCGAACGGTATCTGTCGTCTGCCCTTTACGAGGGCATTGGCGAGTAGAAGAGGGAAGAAAGGCAGGAAGGCGGAAAAGGGCTTGGTGGCAGGGGGCGAGCCTGTCGAGCGCATTTACGCCAACCCGACTTTTTTGGCCTGACAAGGAAAAATGCGTATTTTGCAAATTCACTCAACACCAGCCGTCGCCTCCGCATTCGCTCCGGCGAGTATAAGGAGGGCGACGCCACGACCAGCTTTTGATTGAGTGCCGGGTGAAAGGCGCGAAAGACCAGGAGAGAAAAGGCAAAACAGGCGAGGGGTGGGGTGAGCCTGTCAGGCTGATTTACGCAAACCCGACTTTTACGCCCTGAATGCGTCAGCGCCGGGATTTTGATGCTCACGTACTTGAGTACGCTGCGCTCAAAATCCCGGCGCTTCCTTTTCAGACCGCAAAACGCGTATTTTGCAAATTCGCCCAACACCAGCCATCGCCTCCGCGCTGCTCCGGCGAGTTTAAGGAAGGTGACTCCACGACCAGCTTCTTATGGCGGCTGAAATTTTTGACGCACAAGTGACCTGCTTCTGTGCCCGAATGCGCTTGGTTATTGCTTATGCGTCATGGGATGCATCATGGGAATCGAATTTTTACGCTGCAGTTCCCGATAATTCTGGCGGCAAGATGCATCAGGGTAAGCGCGAGGTCACAAAGCACGCCCACTAATCGCAAATATTACAGAGGTATTGGGCTGAAGCGGACTTACATTCAAAGCGAAAGCATCCTCTGGCATTTACGCGTCGCGGAGGGAGATCACCTGAGCGAGCGAGGCGAGAGAAGGAAGCTCCCGCAGCAGGAGACGCGTTGCCCTCGTTATCTGACGGAAATTGAAAACGTTTCTTAGGGGGTGCTCCGGGGGGAGTGCAGAGGGGGCCAAGGAGGGGCGCAGCCCCTAACAGGCCCCCTTTGCCCCACGCCGGGGAGGCGAAATCGCGCGCCGCGCAGGCGTCCCAAACTTCGCCGGACGGCGGAATAACAAGCCCGAAGAGCAGAAAAAAATAACCGGATATCGCAAAAGAAACAACAAAGCGGCCACATCCAGCAAGGATGCAGCCGCTCCGTTAAAAGAATATCAATTCGCTACAACTCATCAAGCGCACACAGCGCAGGCGTCAACTCACCCAAGCTATTGATAAGCGCCATGTTCTCGCTGTAGTCCACAGGGCAGGCCACCAGCGACACGCCGGGTTCGTCCAGAGCCTTTTGCAGGGTGGGCAAAAGTTCGGCGGCGCTTTCAATGCGGTAACCCTTGGCGCCAAAGCTTTCGGCATAGGTCACAAAGTCGGGATTGCCAAAATCCACGCAGTCGTGCGAGCCGGATTCCATGTCCATCTTCCACTTGATGAGCCCGTAGCTGTCATCCACCCAGATCAGTATCTTGAGCGGAATATTCTCGCGCACGGCGGTTTCCATCTCCTGCGAATTCATCAAAAAGCTGCCATCGCCCATCACGGCCAGCACCTTGCGCTCGGGGCAGGCCAGATGCGCGCCGATGGCTCCCGGCAGGGAAAAGGCCATTGTGGAAAGGCCGTTGGAAACAATGCAGGTCAAGGGCGCATAGGTGGGGTAGAGGCGCGCCATCCACATCTTGATGGCCCCTGTGTCGGCCAGCACGATATCTTCATCGCCCATTGCAGCGCGAATATCGCTCACGATGCGCTGCGGCTTGAGGGGAAAGTCGTCGCTCTCACGCCCCTTGGCAAGTTCGGCCTCCACCAGTTCGCGGATTCTCGCCCCGCGCCCGGCGGAAAGCAGAGGTTCCGCCCCAAGCTCCTTGGCCAGAGAGGCCAGGGCAAGACCCACATCGGCCATGATGCTGACCTCGGGGTTATAGTGGGCGTCCACATCGGGCATGAATGTGTTGATATGGATGATGCGCTTGTTTGAATGGGGATTGATGCGCATGGGCGTGAATTCCTGCAATTCGTAGCCGATGGAAAGGATCAGGTCCGCCTGATCGAATGCGCAGTTTTCGTAGTCGTGCCGCATAAAGCCGATGACACCCAGAGACTGGGGGCTGCGGTCGCTGATAACGCCCTTGCCCATAAACGTCGTTGCCACGGGGATTTTGTAGCGCTCGGCAAAGGCGGCCAGCACGGCGGCATTGCCAGTGCGGGCAACGCCGTGCCCGGCCATGATAACGGGCTTGCGCGCACAGCGCAGCAGGGCGGCGGCTTCCGCCACCGCAGCGGGAGAGGGTATGGCCTTGGCGCAGGGAGCCGCCTTGAGGGGCACGGCCTCGGGCATGGGGGCCGCTTCCACGTCTTCGGGAATGGCAAGGTAGGTCGCGCCGGGGCGCTCCTCCTGCGCTACCTGAAAGGCATTGCGCACCATTTCGGGCACTGCCTGGGGCGTCAGCACCGTGTCTGCCCACTTGGTAACGGGCCTGAACATGCCAACGAGGTCAACAATCTGGTGCGATTCCTTGTAGATGCGCTTCAGCCCCACCTGGGCGGAAATGGCCACCAGAGGGCTTGAATTGGTTTGCGCGTCAGCCGCGCCCAGCAGCAGGTTGATGGCCCCCGGCCCGAGAGTGGCGGTGCATACGCCCGCCTTGCCTGTCAGGCGGCCATAAATATCGGCCATCAGGGATGCGCCCTGCTCGTGCCGGGCAAGAATAAAGCGGATGTCGCCGGAGGCGGCCACAGCCCGCACAAATTTGATGTTTTCCTCACCGGGGATGCCGAAGACGTACTTAACTCCCTCGGTTCTGAGGCATGAAACAAGGAACTGGGCTACGTTCTGCTGATCCATGACTAACCTCGTTGGGGGCGTTTGCCCAAGGCCCATGCCTTGGCGATGACTGGCCGGAAAGGGCCTGGCGTGATCCTGCCGTGCGCAGATTTTGCGGTCGGGCTTATTTTTGCGCCACGGCGCGTTCAAGCACGTCGGCCCAGTGGTGCAGAATGAAGATGTGGGCCTCCTGAATGCGGGCCGTGACATCGTGGGGAACAATAACAGCCATGTCGGCCAGCGATTCCAGCTTGCCGCCATCCCGGCCCAGCAGGGCAATGCTGGCAATGCCCTGAGCGCGCGCCTCATTGACGGCGGCGATGATGTTGGCTGAATTGCCGGAGGTGGAAATGCCCACAAAAACATCGCCGGGGCGGGCAAGGGCCTCTACCTGACGGGAGAAAACATCGTTGAAGCCGTAGTCGTTGCCGATGGCCGTGAGGTTTGACGTGTCCGTGGTCAGGGCGATGCAGGCCAGCGCCTTGCGGTTGCACTGAAAGCGCCCCACAAGCTCTGCTGCAAAGTGCTGTGCGTCCGCCGCAGAGCCGCCGTTGCCGGCAATAAGCACCTTGCCGCCTGCCCCAAGTGCTGCGCTCAGCCGCTCTGCCGCCGCTTCCACGGCGGGGCGCATGGTCTGCAACACGCCAAAAAGCTTCAGATGGGCGGAGAGAGACATATCAAAAAGCGAATTCGTCATGATCTGGCCTTGCTGCACGGTTTGGTTTCCCCGTAAGGGCATCGGTTTTGAAAACGTCTTGCAAGCCTAGCAAGGCCGGGAACAAAAGAAAAGCATCCGCCGCCCGCGCTTGCGGCACTGGCGCGCATGTCGTACATGCAGGGGAGGAGGCATTATGAGCACATTCAAAGAGCAGTGGGCGCAACTGCTGGCCCCCAACCGCAAAACCGGCACGGGCATGAAGCTCGACACGCTGGACGCGGTGCGTAATCCTTTTCTGGTAGATTACGACCGGATCATCTTTTCCAGCTCATTCCGCAGGCTGGCAAGAAAAACCCAGGTGCACCCGCTGGTGCGCAACGACCATATTCACAACCGCCTTACCCACTCGCTTGAGGTGAGCTGCGTTGGGCGATCCCTTGGACTTGGCGTGGGCGATGCCCTGCGGCGGCGCGGCGACCTGCCCGAAGGCTGCACTCCGGACCATCTGGGCCAGATCATTCAGGCCGCCTGCCTGGCGCACGACATAGGCAATCCTCCCTTTGGCCATGCGGGCGAGGAGGCCATCCGCGACTGGTTCAAGGATTCCGTCAATAAAGAGCAGTATTTCAAAAATCTGCTGCCCGCAGAGTGGGCCGACTTTACGGCTTTTGACGGCAACGCCCAGGGCTTCCGCGTTATCAACGCGCTTGAAAACAACAAGGACAGGGGCGGCTTTCGTCTGACATTTCCGGTTGTTGCTGCTCTGGTGAAGTACCCGCGTTCCGCCTACGATGCGCTGGGCGTGGGCAAGAGCAAGTTCAATTTCTATACGGCGGAGCGCGATCTTTTTGGCGAGATATTCGGAGCGCTGGGGCTTGCGGAAGGCGCGGGCTGGCGCAGGCATCCGCTTTCGTACCTTTTGGAAGCGGCGGACGACATCTGCTACCGCATTATCGATATGGAAGACGCGCGCGAGCTGCGTATCATCACCTATGCCGACTTTAAGGCGGCCATGGCGCCTTTGCTGGATGTGAATTGTCTGGACGATCCGCGCCTTGATTCCATGGATTCCGACCGCAGACGCACCAGCATGCTGCGCACCACGGCCATGGGCCGCATGATTCCGTCCATCACGCAGACGTTTATGGACAATTATGAAGTCATCATGGAGGGGCGGCTTGATGGCTGCCTGCTGAACCACGCCCGCGAGGATGTGGCCGGGTTCATGCGTGAGGCGGGGCGGGTCTTCAACAGCAAGATAATGAACAATCCGCAGAAGACGGCTCTGGAAATCGGCACCTACACGCTCTACCGGCGGCTGCTTGACGTGTTTATTCCGGCCTGCTTCAACTTCACCAAGGGTAATGCCATGAGCTATCAGGAAACACGCGCCCTCACGCTCATGGGGGCCAATGCCCCGAGCAGGGAAGACAGTTTGTATATGGCCTATCTGCGGGTGCTGGATTTTGTGTCCGGTATGACGGACGACTACGCCGCGTTTATTTCACAGCAGTTTTCCGGCACTGCCGGACGGTAGGCGTCTACAGGCGGGAACAACTGGGCTGCCAATTCAGGATGCCGCGCAACGCGTGCCTTGGGCATGTGGTGCGCGGCATCTCTCGCCGAACCTGTCTATGCAGGTTGTCAGGTGCGCCCCGTTAAAGGGCTATGGCGGCATTCATGAACGGCCCCAAAGCCTGCGGCAGCATGCGGTGCCCGGTGTCAGCCCATTCGCGGTCTTGCGCAATGGCGTCAAGCGTGAGGTCGCGCAACTGCTCGTAACATTCCACCAGCGAATACCTGTCGGTATCAATGATGCTGTGGGGGCTACGGGGTTCGTCAAAAGCGTCAAAAACTGAATCCAGGGTCGAAAGGGCACCGCGTTCAGCCTTGGCATACAAGCCTTTGGCATCGCGCTGCACCAGGGTTTGCAGCGAGCAACGCACCCATACCTCTCGGTACATGGGCAGCATGGCCCTGTTGCTCTGGCGCATGCTCTCGTATGGGGTGGCGGCGGCGACCACGCATAGTTTGCCCTGCGCCTGCAAGCTCAGCGCGTAATCGCGCAGTGCATCGGTATTGCGCACGCGATCCTCAGGGGTGGCGGCGGAGAATCCGTTGCTGCGGCAAAAGGTGTCGGCGTCGATGAATTCAACGTCAAAGCCCTGCCCGTCAAGATACAGGCGCAGCAGTGAACCAAGGGTGGTTTTTCCACTGCCGGAAAGTCCCAGCAACCAGATTGTCGGCGTCATACTGTCCTCGCTTGCTTGCAGTGCGGTTTTGCGTGTTGCAAACCTGCAATAGCTTATGCAAATTTTCGGCCAGTATTTAATTTTTTTAGTAAGTTTGTATTGTTAAGGATATCCAATAATTGAGGAGTGCGGCAATTTTGACAGCGCTGGCCCCATTCCGCCTTGGGCAATCCCTCGAGGGATCACCCAAGGCGGCCATGCGGGCAAATACATGCTGCGAGTGCAAGGTCGGGCTGTGGCGGCGAGAGAACGGTGCTTGTTACTTTGCAGAACCCTGGATGGCATCATTGATATAGGGGATGGGGAACCACTGATACCCCTGCCCCGCCTTGCCCACGTGCCCAATGCCGGGAAAGGAAATGTGCGCTCCAGCCACAAGGTGGCCCTTTTCCGCGGCCTCTGCAAAAAGGCGCTGTCTCTGCCTGACGGCTCCTTCCGGGTCAAGGTCATACTCAATGGCCGTATCCGGCAGGGGAAACTGCGCTTCCGCTACATGAACGGTATCTCCCCAGAACAACAGTTTTTCTCCATTGCTTTCAAGCAGGTAACATGTGTGACCCGGAGTGTGACCCGGTGCGGCCACGGCGTATATTCCGGGCAGCACCATTTGGCCCGCTTCAAAATGGGCCACCTTGCCCGCGCTGAGGTATGGGGCCAGGGATTCCTGCCCTTTCACAAACATGGGCCTGAAATACTCCGGCGACTTGTCCATCTGGGCAGCGCTGAGCCAGAATTCGGCCTCAACGCGGTTCACATGCACGGTGGCAGACGGGAAAACCCTTTTGCCGTCCACTGTAAGCCCGCCAGAGTGGTCGCCGTGGATGTGCGTGAGCAGAATATCCGTGATATCTGCGGGTTTGAATCCGGCCCCCTCAAGGCTGGCTGCAAGTTTGTTTACGGTTGGGCCGAGCAGCTTGCCTGAGCCAGTGTCTACAAGGATGCGGCGGTTTTGGGCGAGAATAAGAAAGGCATTGACAGAGGTAGGTCTGGGAGAGGGTACATAGGCCTTTTTAAGGGCATCTTCTACCTGCCCCTGTTTGGCGCTGATCAGTCGTGCGTTGCTGGTCAATGTGCCATCGGAAATTGCCGCCACATGCACATCTCCCAGTTGCAGCCAGTAGTAGCCCGCCTGTCGGTAAAGCGGCGCGGGCGGCGGTGTAGCTGCAAGGGAAGGCCGCGGCAGCAGCGCCGCACCGGGCAAAACAAGTGAAGCGACTGTTGCCTGTTGAAGGAACTGGCGTCTGTTCATGTGATCTCCTGTTTGGCTGGGATCACCGGGGCAAGGATGCCGCATATGCATGCTTGAATGCCCTCTAGCCCCAGTATATGCTTGGTTTTGGCGGGATGCATATGTACATTGTTCGTTAGTTCCGTTTTTATGAACTATTGGGGCGGGTGTCAATATCGCCTGCGCAGGTTTGCCGTCTGGCGCCGTCCTTTTGCTTTTATACCAGGAAAAAATGATGAAAACCCTGCACCATCCGGCTGTTGAAAACGTAACGGTCGAAGGTCTTCTGCACGCCCTTTCTGACCCTGTGCGCGTACAGATTCTCAAGGAAATCATACGCTCAAATTCGCCAAAAATGTGTTCTGACTTCCTGAACATGCCGGACAGGGCCATACCCAAGTCGACCCTTTCGCAGCATTTCAGGATATTGCGCGAGGCTGGCCTGATCCGCAGCGAGAGAAGCGGTGTTGCGCTCAAGAATACTCCTCGGTGCCAGGAATTGCAGCCCCGGTTTGGGCGGATGTTAGCTGAAATTCTGGCGGCATATGCCGAGGAGTACGGCAGGAAAAATGCGGATGAATAGAGGCGGGCGTAAAAAGTTGCACGCTTGAAGGCTGGAGCATCGGTTCATCCGCTAGCCCTCGAGCATGTGCCATAGAGCAGTCAGCCCCCCCCGATGTGAGTCATTTTTTGTCAATCAGCAAGGTTAAATGGTATTGCCGATTGGTTGAATTATGCGTGTTGACAGGAGGGTGCAGAATTTATAATGAGAGTGAGCACTTCGTTTATTAATAGCCGGTGCAGGAGACTTCCCATGGCCCGACCAAAAAATGAAAAGCTTGAAATCCAGCGGCGTGAGGAAATTTTGCAGGCTGCGGCCCGCGTGTTCCGGGCCAAGGGTTTTCATCTTGCCAGAACAGAAGACATCTGCACCGAGGCCGAAACAAGCGCGGGGACACTGTTTCGTTATTTCAAATCGAAAAAAGAAATCATTGAGGCTATTGTTGAGGCAGAAATGAAGGCCAACGATGAGGATCTGCTGGTTCTGGCGCAACGGCAGTCCGTAGAGGGGTTGGCCACACTGACGGCAGAAGAATTACAAGAAATGCTCCGCCCCAGCGGGTACGGGCTGGCAACAGAGAGTTGGCTTGAACTCTCTCGCAGTCCGGATGGCAGAAAGGAGCTTGCCGCTTCATCTGCCAAGCTGGAAGCAGCGCTCGCCGCTTTGCTGGCACAGGGTCAGGCCGAGGGCTGGGTGCGCCGCGATCTCAACGCCAAGGGCGCTGCCAGCCTGCTGCTTATTTTGTATACCGGGGTGCAATTTGATGCAGACCTCGGCATGGATATCGATTACGAGGCCTCGGCTCTGGCCATTTCAGACCTTATCAAAAGTTTTATTCTGACCTCCTAGGGTTTGCCACCGCACTTTGTGCTGTGCATCTGTTAGTCAGATAAAATGACGGAGTACTCCGTTTATAGTGAGGCATACGTGGTTTCCATCGCGCGTTCGAGTCTTTTATACGAGTGGCGGCGCTATCTGGCCGCAGTACTGGCCGTTACCTTTGCCGGGCTTTTGACTGTGGTGCAACTGGCCCTATTGCTCGGATTGTTCAATACGGTGTCTGTTCCGCTGGATCAGTCAACGGCAGAACTGTGGATTGGTTTTCGCAACACAGCAAGTGTGGATCTTGGCCGGGCTGTGAGCCAGAGCGCTGACACCAGAGCCTGGATGCATCCGGGCGTTGCCTATATTGAAAGATTTGTCAGCGCTTACGGCGATTTGCGAAGGGCAGATGGAGTGCCCGTCTCAGTGATTATCAATGGCATTGATACCGGCGGGGAGGCCTCGGCCTTTTCGCAGCTGCTCACGCCCAAACAGCGCTCCTTGCTGCGCGAACCCGATGCCGTGCTTATTGACGTGGCAGATGCAAACAAACTTGGTGCAGAGTGCAGCACCCTGGTGGAAATTAACGGCAAAAGGGCGCGCATTGCCGGAACAATCAAGGGGCTACGTGCCATCGGCGGCGTGAACATGCTGGCCTCGCTTGCTACGGCGCGGCGGCTTGCTCCAGAAACAGCCAACCAGACAACGTATTATATGGTGCGGCTCAAGCCTGGCTTTGCAGCAGAACAGGTGCAAAAGGAAATTGCTGATACTGGCCTTGTTTCACGCTACAGCGTGTGGCAGGCTGAGGATTTTTCTGTTCAGTCTCAGGGTTACTGGCTTTTTGAATCAGGTAGCGGTGTGGGGACGGGCTTTGCCTCGTTGCTTGCCCTGCTTGTGGGCGTGGCAATCACCAGCCAGACGCTTTCGGCGGCAATCACTGCATCTATCAAGGAGTTTGCGGCCTTGCGGGCTTTGGGAGTGTCCAGGCACAGCCTGCGTTGCGTGGTCATTGAGCAGGCTGCCTGGATTGGCTTTATTGGGCTGCTGCTCACGGCTGCGCTCACCATCGCCATTGCCCTGCTGGGCGAGGCGGCCAATATTGCCATGGCTTTTCCTGTCTGGCTGCTGGCAGGGAACGTTTTGATCATGATGGCCATCGCCGTTGGATCCGGGCTGCTTGCGCTCAAACCTTTGCTCAACACCGAGCCGGTCACACTTTTGCGCTAGGAGCCTTCAGTGTCCAACATTCCCACATTACAGGCCACGGGCATATCAAAGAGCTTTGTCAGCGGCAGTATTTCACAGCAAGTAATCAAACAGAGTTCGCTCGATGTGTTCTCAGGTGAACTCACCCTGCTTGTGGGGCCTTCCGGTTCAGGAAAAAGCACGATGCTCTCCATGCTGTCTGGCCTGCTGCACCCAGATACCGGGATGGTTATGGCTCTTGGCACCAATTTGTGGAGCCTGGGAGAAAAGGAGCTGGATGCATTTCGGCTGGAACATTGCGGGTTCATCTTTCAGGGCTTCAATCTTTTCGGCTCATTAAGCGCATTGGATAACGTAATCCTGCCCCTCCAGTATATGGGCATTCAGGGGGAGGAGGCCAGAGACAGGGCGAGGCTGGCTCTGGAAGAAGTTGGCCTTGGGGGGCGTTCCCATTTGCGGCCCCTTGAGCTTTCTGGCGGCGAAAAACAGCGTGTTGCCATAGCCCGCGCGCTTGTCAAAAGACCGCAGATGATTTTTGCCGATGAACCAACTTCCGCTCTTGATAAGGCCAACAGCGAAATTGTTATAACCCTGCTTCAAAGTATTGCCGGACAGCACAACGCAACCGTGCTGGGCGTCACGCATGACCCGCGCCTGCTTTCCCACGCCGACAGGGTTATTCATCTTGAAGACGGCATTTTAAAGCAGGATCACCGTAATCCTTAAGTAATTTCCGTGGAGTACAAATGAACAGTCTTACCGTGCGTGCAAAAAAAATGTGCGGAGCCGTGCTGTGCATCATACTGTGCGTGTTCTGTGGGGTTTTGCTGGCAGCTGGTCAGGGCCAGGAAATACCCCCTGCACCAGTTGCGGAGGTGCTGGCCAGCGCCAAGGGCCGTGTGGATGTGGAAGGTGGCGTGATCAAGCTTGCCGCGCGCAGGGACGGCGTGATCACCGCTGTGATGGCGGAGGAAGGGGAAAGTGTGCAGGCTGGCCGTGTGCTGGCTTGTCTGGATGACAGCCTTGCGCGCAACAGGCTGAATTTGGCGGAGCAAGAGCTGAGTCATACCGAGCTTCAGGTGCGGCGTAACGAAATCGGTTTGCGGGCGGCGCAGAGGGAGTTGGAACGTCTGCGCCCCATGATCAAAACCGGGGCTGTTGCCATGCGCGAATTTGATCAGGCGGGGGATGCCCTTGTGGTGGCTGAAGTCGATCTGCGCAGCAGTATTGCTGCCGTGGAAGTGGCCCGCGCCCGCGTGGTGGTCGCGCAGAATGAAGTCAACGAGTACAGGATTGTGGCGCCGCTTGATGGCCGCATCGTGCAGAGGCAGGCGCGTCCGGGTAACGGGGTGAGTACCCTGAATGTGACTCCCCTGTTCAGTTTTGTGCCCAATAGCCCGTTGATTGTACGTGCAGAACTGGACGAGCAGTACTTGTCTCAAGTCTGGCCGGGGCAGCAGGTGCTTATTGTGCCCGAGAGCGATCAGTTCCGCACGCTGAACGGCACCGTGCTGCGAATAGGCCGGGTAGTGGGCCAGCGTCTGCCACCGGAAGATCCGGCAGAAAAGCACGACACAAGGGTTGTTGAAGTGGTGACGACCCTTGAGGCGGACAGCCTGCTGATAGGGCAAAGGGTGGTTGTGCGGTTCCTTGCAGACGGCGGAAGCAGTCCAAGAACTGACGGAAAGGCTCCGTAGTTTTTGCAATGGATAAAAACAGGGCCGCCCGCAGTTGTGGACGGCCCTTAAATTATTGCGCGTGGGCTACAGATAAAAGAAACGGGAGGTCAGTGATCTGACCTCCCGGTGACTTCTGGCGGAGCGGAAGGGACTCGAACCCTCGGCCTCCGGCGTGACAGGCCGGCGTTATAACCGACTTAACTACCGCTCCGTTTTTGGGGATGGTGGGCAGTACAGGACTTGAACCTGTGGCCCCCGCCGTGTGAAGGCGGTGCTCTACCAGCTGAGCTAACTGCCCTCCCGGCGAAGATGAGTTCTACGCAAACACCCCCTCAGAGTCAAGCGAAAAAAATGAAGTAAAAAAATTTTTACAAGGCAAAAATTTTAACATGCTGATTTTTAATTAAAAGTTGAAAAAATGCCCCATAATGCCATTTTGCTTGTGTTGCGGTGCTTCATGGGGAGTGCTAGACCTCCCCTTAGCACATTACAGAACGCTGAACGCCGCTGTTTTCGCGCTTCCGGCGCAGAAGCAGCACAGTGGATGCGCCGCCGGGGAGGCGGTTTTCTGTTCTGGGCAATTCGCTGTTGAGGCACAAGAAAAATGAGATTTTTTTTCAAGCAGATATGCCTGGCGGCCTGCTGTTTTGCAGTTGGGCTTGCTGCCCAGTCGGCGCAGGCTCGTGTGGTGGAAGGCAACGTCATCATGGATCAACCCATGCGTGAGAACCTGTGCGCCCTCACCTTTGATGACGGCCCATCGATAAACACCCCGCATCTGCTGGACATGCTGGAAGAATACGGCATTCCCGCCACGTTTTTCATGTTGGGCAGCCAGGCCGAGCGCCATCCTGATATTGTAAAGCGCGTCATCGCCGAGGGGCATGAGGTGGGCAACCATTCCTATTCGCACCCCAATCTGCGCGTAGTCAGCCTTGCCCGCAAAGAAGAAGAACTGCGCCGCACAGATACCATCCTGCGCAACCTCGGGGCCTCGCCCCAGTTCATGCGCCCGCCTTACGGCTCGTATGATGCCTCTACTGAAAAAGTGGCGGCCAGCCTTGGGCTTTCCCTCATGCTCTGGTCCATGGACAGCCGCGACTGGCAGCGCCTGCCAGACAATTACGCCACCCTGCGCAACAACAGGGGCACAGTCTATGCGCCGGGAACCCTGCGCGGTATTTTTCTGTTCCACGACTCGCACAAGCGCACTGTAGACGACCTGCCGCGCATCATTCGTGATCTGCGCGCTGGCGGCTGTCAGCGTTTTGTGACCGTGACCGACTATCTTGAGGGGCTTATGGATCCTGAACCCGGCCTGCTCATGACGCGCGTCAAACGTGGCGCACCCGGCATGGATGAGCCGCCCCTGGTTGCCCGGCATCAGGTTGAGGGGGTGCACCAGTCAGAAGAACTGCCGCCGCACAGCTTCCCTGCCGGTTCGGCTGATATTCCTCTTGCGCGCAGCAGCACTCCCTGGCAACTGGTGGAGAGTCCAAGCCCGGAAATGGCAGGGCAGGCCGCACTGCCCGGCACTGCCGCGCATCCCGTGCAGGATGCTCCCCAGCCTGCGGGCAGCAGTGCAGTCCAGCCGAGAGAAGGCTCTGCCCTTTCCCCGGCGCAGGCTCCGGCCTCTTGATGCGAGGTTAATGTTTCTTTTGACATTGCTCTGCCAAAGGCGTGTAATTCAGCTATGGCATGAGGGCATGCCTCCAGATTTTCCACTGTCCTCCCCCCCACAGGGAAGTACAAATGAAAGGCCCGGATCAACGATCCGGGCCTTTCTGCTTTTCAAAATTGAATGATTCGGGGACAGTTCTGTCCGCTTATGAAAGCCGCGTTCTAAAATCCTGGTAGCCAAATTCCCGCAGCATGCGAAAGCGCGTGTCGCCCGTTGCATCGGCCTCGCAAATGCCAATGGATGGCAGGCGCAGGCCGTTGAATGTGGTGGTTTTGACCATGCTGTAAATGGCCATGTCTTCAAACACCAGCCGCTGACCGGGCACAAGAGGCGCGTTGAACGAATATTCCCCGGCCACATCGCCCGCCAGGCAGGATTTTCCGGCAAGGCGGCATGTCCAGGCCTGTTCCCCGGTCTCGCCCGCCAGTTCGGCCACATTTTCAGATTCGTATCGTACACGCGGGCGATAGGGCATTTCAATGACATCGGGCATGTGGCAGGGAACGCCAATATCAAGAATGGCCACAGGCATGTCGGCCTGCACCACATCCAGCACCGTTGCCACGAGCCAGCCTGCGTCCAGAGCCACGGCCTCGCCCGGCTCAAGGTATATCTGCGCATTGTAGCGGTCGCGCCAGTCGGTCAGGCAACGGCAGAGCAGATCAAGATCATAGCCGGGCTTGGTGATGTGGTGGCCGCCGCCAAAGTTGATCCAGCGGCACTGTGGCAACCACTGCCCAAAATGGCGCTCAACGGCCGCCAGGGTGCGTTCAAGGGCATCGGCCCCCTGTTCGCACAGGGTGTGGAAATGAAGCCCGGAAATGCCCTCCATGGTCGCAGGATCAAAGTCCTTGGGTCTGATGCCCAGGCGCGAGCCCGGCGAGCAGGGATTGTAGATGGCGGCTGCTCCCTCGGAATGCTCAGGGTTGATGCGCAGGCCGCACTGAATCTGGCGGTCCGGGCAGCGGCTCTTGTTCTGCATGGCCACTGCGGGCGCGAATTCGCGCCACTGGGCAATGGAGTTGAATACCAGATGATCCACAAGGGTGAGCAGTTCAGCCATCTCGCGTCTGTTCCAGGCAGCGGCAAAGGCATGCACCTCGCCGCCAAAATCCTCCCGTGCCAGCCGCGCTTCGTCCACGGAGCTTGCGCAGGCCCCCCACAAGGGGCCGTGCCCCTTGGTGCGCGAAAGAAGCGGAAAAGTTGCCCAGGCAGCGTAGCCCTTGAGCGCAAGGAGAATCTTGGCCCCGGTGCGCTCCTGAACTGCGCCCAGAGTGGCGGCATTGGCCAGAAGCTGCGCTTCGTCCAGAACAAAACAGGGCGAAGGAATGCGGGCCGGATCGAACAGAAGGTTCTGGCAGTGCATGAATGTTCCTTTGAACAAAAAGAGTTTCAGTATGGTGCCGCTCCCGCGCTGGCTTATGCTTGCCAGATAAAGCGGTCGCGCCCTTCCCGTTTGGCTGTGTAAAGCTGGGCATCGGCCGCGTTGATGAGCGATTCGAGGTCGCTGGCCTTTTGCTCGGCCATGCCGATGGAAACAGAAATGGCTATGCTGAGCGCGCCGATCTGCACTGGTTTTGAACTAACGGAAGTGCGAAAATTTTCAAGCCTTCTGGCAAAGTCGTCTTTATCCATGCTCGGCGCGACCACGCAAAATTCTTCTCCGCCGTAGCGCCCGCAGATGTAGGGAGCGGGAAATTCGTCACGCAGCATGCCGCCAAGCTGCCGCAGGGCAATATCGCCCGCCAGGTGCCCGTAACGGTCATTGACCTGCTTGAAATAGTCAACGTCGATCATTGCGGCGGCCAGGGGGCGGCGGTCTTTTCTTGCCTCGGCCACTGCCTCTTGCGCCTCAGAGAAAAACTGACGGCGCACCAGCAGGTTGGTGAGGGCGTCGCGTTCTGCAAGAGCGCGGTTTTTGCGGATAAGATCCTGTATGTCAAGATTCATGGAAATACGGCACAAAAGCTCCTCAAAGGAGGACGTTTTGAATACGTAATCGTTGGCACCTGACCGCAGAAATTGCGCACCCGCGTCCGTGCCCACAGAAATGACAATAATGGACAGCTCGTCCATGGTGTGGGTTTTGCGGATGGCGGCGGTGAGTTTGATGCCGTCCATGCCGGGCATATAGTGGTCGGCCAGCACAACGCGTATGGCGGGGTGCTCCTTGAGAATCTGCAATGCTTCCAGGCCGTTGCTTGCCGTGTAAGCCGTGATGCGTTGCCGCCTCAGCAGCTCGGATACCTGCATGCACCAGAGGTTGGAATCGTCCACAATCAGGGCTTCAACGCCGCTGTTGGCGCGCAGGCGGCTCACCACGCGCATGAGGTACATCATATCATCGGGGGTGCGCTTGACGATGTAATCGGTAACACCCTGCAGCATGAGGCGTTTATAGATGTCTTCGTCAAAATGGGCGCTGACCACCACCACAGGGATGTTCCGGGCAAGGATGGCAGGGACAATTTCGCCGTTGGGGGCATCGGGCAGGTTGAGGTCGCAAAGGGCCAGAAAGTACTGCGAAGGATTGTCCTCCAGCAGTTTCAGGGCTTGCTGGCGGTTCTCGGCGCATTCGTAGGAAAGCCCCAATTGTTCCTTGAGATTGTGCGCCATAAAGCGTGCTGTTGTCCGGCTGTCTTCAACGATGAGAACTTTCTGCATGTTTGCTTCCGCATGGGGGATTGGTTTGGGGCAGGATAAAAAAATTGCGCCGTGCAAGAGTGCGGAACCTGCGCGGCGGCTGTGAATTCTAATCGTATTGATTTTTGCTCTTGCAGTCAAAAGGGATAAAGGCTCTTGCATGTTATATTTGCAGAACCTTCCCTGTATGGCGCAGTCGGCGAAACAGCGGGCCAGAGCAGCGGGAACCATTGTCTGCCGCAGTTTTGCCCAAGATAGCAGGTAACAGGCTCTACGCGAGCAAGAGCCCTGCTGGCAATTGTGGGCGGCATTGCCGCCTTGTGTGTGGCTCCAATTGGTGTATTGCCCATTTTGCTTGGGGGGACATGCCTCGTTGTCTTGGCATTCTCTGGGCAAAAGTATAGCAATGCCCATGTCGCCATCAATATTGCTCGCCATCCTCTTTGCCGCATTTCTGCACGCGCTTTGGAATATTATTGTCAAAAGCGGTGAGAACAAGCTGTTTGAAACAGGCTTGAACGCCTTTGGCGCTTGCGTGGGCGCGTTGTGCCTGCTGCCTTTTTTGCCGCCTCTTCCGAAGGCCTCGTGGCCTTATCTTGGCATGTCGTGCCTGTGCCACCTTGGGTATTACATCTGCATTTCCGCCGCATATGAGCGGGTAGACATGTCCTTTGCTTACACAGTAATGCGCGGCTGCGCGCCCTTGCTCACCTCGCTGGCACTGCTGGCCTTTGGCGTGAACATGTCTGTGGGCGCGTGGTGCGGCGTGCTTACGCTGTGCGCGGGGATTCTGTGCCTTGCCACGGATAATATGCGCCGTGGATATGGTTGGAGCGAAGTTTTTATCTCGTTGCGCACATCATGCATCATTATGGGGTACACGCTGGCGGACGGCCTTGGTGCGCGTGAAAGCGGCAACGCTGCCACCTACACCACCTGGATTTTTTTGATCAACGCGGTCCCCGTGCATGTTTACATCCTGTGGCGGTATGGCTGGAGCTACGTGAGCTATGCCCGTAAGCGGCTTGCTGTGGGTACGTTTGGCGGGTTGGCGAGCATGGGGTCATACGGTATCGCCCTGTGGGCCATGACACTTGCGCCCATTGCAGTGGTGGCGGCCCTGCGCGAGACCTCGGTGATCTTTGGCATGCTGCTGGCCATGTGGCTGCTGCACGAGCGTTTTACGCCCTTGCGTGGATTTTCTGTGCTGCTGGTTGTCGGTGGTGCCGCACTGCTCAAGCTGGCCTGATCAGAAGGTTGCAGGCAGGCGGGCTGGCCCGGTAATTATGGCGGCGGGCTATTGCGAATGCCTGCCATTGTTGAAGCCTGGGTGCATGCCCCCCAGTGCGGCGATAGTTCTGCCACTGGGGCAAGGTGCCAGCCCCGGTAGAGATCACGGGTGCATCCCCGACTTAATAACCCCCCTCGCTGTTTGTTGCTGGCAGGCAACAAGAAAGGGCGCTCCCTTGCGGGAACGCCCTTTTGTATTTTGAAGCAGAACCAGACTAGCTGTTTTCGCTTTCTTCAAACTTCTGCTTGAGTAGGTCGCCCAGGCTCTGACCGGCTTCTTGCGGGCCGGAATGGAATTCCTTGGGCTTGCGGCGTTCTTCTTCGTCCTTGATCTGCTTGATGGAGAGGCCCAGACGGCGCTCTTCAGCGCTGACATGAATGACCTTGGCCTGGATTTCCTGGCCTTCCTTGTAGATCTCGGCGGGGGTCTTCACTTTCTTGCTGGAAAGTTCGGACACGTGCACCAGACCTTCAATGCCTTCTTCCACTTCAACAAAGAGGCCGAAGTCGGTGATGTTGGTCACGATACCCTTGATGGTGCAGCCCACGGGGTAGGTGTTGGGCACATGGCCCCACGGATCGTCCACCAGCTGCTTCACGCCGAGGGTGAACTTTTCGTTTTCCTGATCCACGGTCAGCACCTTGGCCTGCACGGTGTCGCCCACCTTGTACAGTTCGTTGGGATGACGCACTTTCTTGGTCCAGGAAATGTCGGAAACGTGGATAAGACCGTCGATGCCGTCTTCGATGCCAATGAACATGCCGAATTCGGTGATGTTCTTGATGACGCCTTCAAGGACGGTGCCTTCGGGGTACTTTTCAGCAACCAGTTCCCAGGGATTGGGACGAACCTGCTTCATGCCGAGGCTGATGCGCTTCTTGTCGCCGTCCACGCCCAGGATGACCACTTCGACTTCGTCGCCGGTGTGAACCATCTGGGAAGGATGACGCAGCTTGCGGGTCCAGGACATTTCGGAAATGTGCACCAGGCCTTCAACGCCGGGTTCCAGTTCCACAAATGCGCCGTAGTCAACCAGGTTGGTGACCTTGCCGCTGCACTTGGCCCCTTCGGGGAAGCGGGCGGAGATGTCCTGCCACGGATCGGGCACGAGCTGCTTGAGGCCGAGGGAAACTTTGTTGTTGTCGCGATCGAAGGAAAGCACCTTCAGGGTCAGTTCCTGGCCGATGGTGATCATTTCCTTGGGATGGCGAATGCGCTTCCAGCTCATGTCGGTGATGTGCAGCAGGCCGTCGAGGCCGCCGAGGTCAACAAACACGCCGTATTCGGTGATGTTCTTGGCCTTACCGGTAACGATCTGGTTTTCTTCAAGGGTGCGCAGCAGATCCTGGCGTTTGGAATCGCGCTCCTCTTCAAGCAGCACGCGGCGAGAAACGATAACGTTGCTGCGGCGGCGGTTGATCTTGAGCACACGGAATTCGAATTCCTGGTTGACCAGGGCATCCATATCCGGCACGGGGCGCAGATCCACATGTGAACCGGGCAAAAACGCTTCCACACCGCCGATGTCCACGGTGTAGCCACCCTTGATGCGGCGGACAATGTGGCCCTTGATGACCCGGTTGTTTTCCTGCACGTCTTCGAGCTGGTCGAACACCTGCATGCGCTTGGCTTTCTCGAAAGAAAGAGTGATGGTGCCGTCGTTTTCGTTTTTGCGAACAACGTAAACGTCAACACGATCGCCCACTTTGACGGAAATGTTGCCGGCGGGGTCGCGGAATTCTGCCGCGGGAATCTGCCCTTCGGACTTAAAATTCACGTCAACAAGCACATTGTCATCATCCACGCGGACGATTTCGCCCTTCGTGATAGAGCCTTCCTCAAGATCGCCGAAATCGGGATTGAGGTAGTTTTCAAGGGCGCTTTCGAAATTGATTTCGTTGTCGTGCCCGGTTTCCAAACCTGCCATATGTCCAGCCTCCAAACATAATTTCCCCATAACAGGGAGGTGCCTTATTATCAGGATTTCAGTAAAAGAACAAGAAAAAATACGCGCCAAATCGGCTTTAGCCGCCGAAAAATCGGGATTCCACGCCGCTCCGGACGGCGCAGGCGCGGCAACCCGCGCGGGGCATACCCTGCAAGGGCCTGTCTGGCGGGGCTTGCAGGGTATGCCCACTTGACTTTTATTGCCGCATGAATTGTTTTGAAAAGGTCGGCGGGGAATTCCGTTAAAATCGGAAACAGTCGCGCTGCGGTAAGAGGGAACGAAGCTTCATCGTTCCGCCACATGGCGGGGCGCTACAGCCAGTCGCGCTAGCGGCGAAGGCGAAGTCTAGGCAAGGGGCGCAAGGCCCCCATGCCCTCAAGTCCGAATATCCTCCGGCATTTCATCCAACTTCAACCCGTCAACGCGCCATTGAGGAGGTTGCCATGCTGCGTACTACGTCGCATTCCATTCTGCATTTTTTCACCCGTACCCTTTTGCCCATCCTTTTGCTGTGCGCCGTCATGGGCGCGCCTGCGCTTGCCCCTGCCGCGGAATCCGGCGCAGAAAGCCCCAAGTCGGGCGTGCTGCTGGTGGCCTTTGGCACCAGTGTTCCCGAAGCCCTGGCTTCCATGAAGGCCGTGGATGCGGAGTTCAAGGCCGCTTTTCCCGGTCAGCCTGTGGTGTGGGCCTATACCTCGCAGATTATCCGCAAAAAAATAGCCGCCGAGGGGCATCCCGTGGGCGGCATTAGCGATGGCCTCGCCCAGCTTGCCAAGGACGGCGTCAAGGTCGTGCGCGTACAGTCGCTGCACGTCATGGCGGGCGAGGAGTTCAGCGCGCTTGAACGGGCTGTGCTTATCGATCTGCAAAAAAATCCGGGCCGCTTTGACTCCGTGTTTCTTGGCCGCCCCATGCTGGAATCGAAAAAAGACGCGCAGGAGCTCATTCAGGCCATCAGGGAAGACGTCAAGTCCCTGCGCGGCAAGGATGCAGCCCTGGTGCTCATGGGCCACGGCCAGAGTCATGGCCGCGCGGATCTGACGTTTGAAGGCACACGCGCCGTGTTCCACGATGCGGACAAGCGCGTGTTTATGGCGACAGTCGAGGGCGCGCGCAGCGTGGACGACCTGCTGGTGGAACTCAAGGCCGCCAAGGTCAAGAAAGTGGTTATCGAGCCCCTCATGCTGGTGGCTGGCGACCATGCGCACAACGATCTGGCCGGGGATGAAGACGATTCCTGGGCCTCAAAGCTCAAGGCCGCAGGTTTCAAGGTGGAGACAAACCTCAAGGGTTTGGGCCAGATTGCCGGTGCACGCGCCATTCTGGTGCGCCATGCGCGTGAAGCCGCTGATGACCTGACCAAGGAACCCAAGAAGCAGTAGCGGGCGCTTCCTGCACCGCATATTTGTTGCGGGAGCCGCATAAGCCGGGACAGCGCGCCTGGTTTGTGCGGCTTCTGCGTTTTTGGGCGGGAAAATGGGGAGTGCGGGAGGTGCTGCTTCCATCGCTGGATTCTCGGGAATTTTCGTGGGGTTCAGTGCGCTTGAGTCTGTTTGTGCCTTAAGCCTGTCTGGTTACCAGCCATGCCAGCATGCCGCCCTGCGCCGCAATGGCGGCCGCAAAGGCCAGCCAGCAGCCCCAGAGGGGCAATGCCTTGGGCGCAATGCCCGCAGCCAGCGCCAGCATGCCCTGGAATGCCCGTTTGAGCGGCCACAGCAGCGCAAGCCCCGCCCACACTGAGGCGCTCAGGGTAAAAACCTGCAATTCCTTGACTTCCCACAGCCCCACCAGCGAAGCGTACAGATCCACCTTGCCCGCATTGTAGGCATTACCGATGAGTTCCAGCCTGTCCAGAGCCGGGCCGTCAGTGCAAATTGCGCCAAGAATGAAAAAAATGCCCACAAGGCCGAGAAACAGCAGCAGAAAAAGACCGAAGGTGCGCATTTGCCAGCGGGAATGCGCCACGCCAGCAAAATCGCCGATACGGCGCGCAAGAAAATGCAGGGGAATAGACAGAAGCGGCACTGGCACAATAAGCAGGCCCAGACCTGGCCTCACCAGCGCAAACGATCCCCCTGCAAGCATAAGATAGCCTGCAAGCGAGAAAATGGATGCGGGTAAGGCGGCAAGGGGCATACGCGCTCCAGTGTCGGCGGTTCTGGCGCGTAGAACAAGGACGCGCTCGCATAAAATCCTATGCCAAAAATGGGCAAAGGTCTATGCGGCAAAGGGAGTTGTGATAATTTGTCGGGGCTGGAGCGCATACGCGGCAATGCAAGCGTCGGCCGTCGGGCGAAGGGCAGGCGCTTTGTCCCACCCCCTCTGGGCGGCAACTTTAATCTGATTTTCTGGCCTAGCGTTTGGGCATGGCGAGAAAGGCGGGTATGCTGGCCGCAGCAGTACGGCAGGCTGGTGCATCCGGGTCAAAGCAGCACAGGATGGCGCACCATGATCCACCATCACGCTGTTGCGCCACGCAGCGGTCAAGCTGTCTGTCCGGGCAACTGGCGGCGGGGGCCAAATCCGGCAGGACGGAGCGGCAGGCAGCTTCAAGCCGCAGGCATTCAGCTTGCGCCTGTGCTTGATCCTGTTCCTTTCCCTGAGTTCTTGCTGGCGAGCTGTACCGGGCGCACCATGCTGGGCTGTCTACTTCTGCGATTTCTCTCGCGGAGGCAGCAGGGGGCAACAGGCACAGGGCCAGCAGGCTTGCGGCGGCAAAGCCCATGATAAAGGCGCAGGGCAAAAACCCTGCGCCAGTGCAATCAATATTTTTTGCCACGCCTAGCGCTTGTCCACCACGCGCTTGGATTTGCTGAAGGTACGCGGCAGGCTGGCGTAGTCCGCCACGCTCACGGAAACACGGGCCATGATGGCCTTGTGCAGGCGGGTTTCAAGCTCGTGGGCCAGGGCGGCATCGTTGCCTGCGGTCTGCCCCTGCCCGCGTTCCACGGTGAGGGCCAGATGGTCGAGTGAGCGCTCGTCGCGGGTGAGTTCCACCTGATATTCGCCGCCAAGTTCCGCAAACTGGCCGATAACTTCCATGAGCTGACCGGGGTAGATGTTTACGCCACGGTAAATGATCATGTCGTCCGAGCGCCCGAGGATGCGGTCATGGCGCGGCATGGCAAGGCCGCAGGAGCATTGGCCCGGCAGCAGGCGCGAAAGATCGTGAGTGCGGTAGCGCAGCAGGGGCACGGCCTCCTTGCACAGGCTGGTCACGACCATTTCGCCCACTTCGCCCTCGGCAACGGGCTGCATGGTGGCGGGGTCGAGCACTTCAATGATGAAGAGGTCGGCCCAGTAGTGCAGGCCTTCGTGGGCGTCGCAGTCGATGGCGGTGCCGGGGCCGTACATTTCGGTCATGCCGCCAATGTCGTAACAGCCCTCAAGGCCGAGCTTGCTTTCAATGGCGAGGCGCATCTTTTCACTGCGGGTTTCTGAACCGCAAACCATGCGCTTGAGCTTGATCTTGCCGCGCAGATCGGCGCGCTCCACTTCTTCTGCCAGCAGCAGGGCCATGGATGCGGTGGCCGTAAAGCCGGTGGCCCCCAGATCCTGCAAAAGCTGCAAGTGCATTTCAAGATTGCCCGGCCCCACAGGCACGGTAAGCATGCCAAGCCGTTCGCTGCCCACCTGAAAGCCCGCGCCAGCCGTCCACAGGCCGTAGCCCACGGCGAGCTGCATGCGGTCTTCGGGGGTAAAGCCCGCCAGTTCAAAGCAGCGGGCAATCTGAAGGCTGAACGTATCAATATCGCGTTGGGTGTAGGCCAGAATTTTGCGTTTGCCAGTGGTGCCGCTGGAGGCATGGATGCGCGCCACGTCACGCGGCGGTACGCACAGGAGCGGCAGGGGGTAACCCTCGCGCAGGTCTTCCACGTCGCAGGTGGGCAGGCGTTGCAGGTCGTCCAGGCTTGTGATGTCGTCCGGCTTCAGGCCGCAGGCTTCCAGCTTTGCCCTGTACTGGGGCGAATTCCAGGCCTGACGTACGGTGTAGCGCAGACCTTCAAGCTGTTTCTGGCGGATATCCTCATCGGTGAGCTGGGGAATAAAGCGATACGACATGAAGCTCTCCTGATTCCATTGGGGTCATGGGCTTGAAAAAGAAAATAAACCACACACTGCGGTTTTTTTGCGCCGCAGGCAAGCCCAAAGGGCGCTGCTGCCTACAGTTTGGCCCCAAGGGCGAACACTTCGCGCACCGAAAGCATGCGCTGCGCCGGTTCGGCATTCTTCTGCTGCTCCAGCGCCAGCATGAGCAACACGCGGGCCTTGGCGGGCGAAAGCATGCCGCCGGGCACAAAGCCCTCGTATTCATCAAGAGGCGTCACCGGGCCGGAACCGGTGCGGCTGCACCGGATAACAGGGATGCCCCCGGCAATGGCCTGCCGCAGCTCGTGGCGCACGGCATCGGGCATGGAGCCGTTGCCCATGCCAGCCAGCACTATACCCGCGCTGCGCTCCACGGAATAGCGCACAAGATCAACGGGCATGCCCGCGCAACCGTAGATCACATCCACGCGCGGCAGATTTTTGCGGCCTGCAAGTTCGGCAAAGGTTCCGGCCAGAGCGGGATCTTCCTCCCCGCCGTAGTAAAACTGGGGTTCGCCGTTGATAACCCGGCCAAGGCAGCCCGATTCCAGCGCGCGGAAGGCTTCCACATCAAGCGTGGCGACCTTTACAGCCGTGCGGGCCGAGAGCACCCGGCTGTTCATGACCAGCAGCGCGCCGCGCGCCTGCGCCTGCGGGCAGGCCGCCACAGCCACGGCATCGCGTATGTTGATGGGACCGTCTGCGCTCAGCGAGGTGGCGGGGCGCATGGAGCCGGTCAGCACCACGGGCTTGGGGCTGGCAAGGGTGAGGTGCAGATAGAAGGCCGATTCTTCCAGCGTGTCTGTACCGTGGGTCAGCACCACGCCGCAGATTTCGGGGTCGTCCAGCGCCTTGGCGCACTGCTCGCCCAGCATGGCCCAATGCTCGGGGGTGATGTTCTCGCTGGGCAGGTTGCCGCACTGCACACTGGTGATGCGGGCCACGCCCTCAATGCCGGGCAGGGTTTCGAGCATGCTGTCAACGGTGAGCACCCCCGCCTGATAGCTGATCTGCTCAAGCGGCGTGGGGGCAACGCCCGCAATGGTGCCGCCCGTGGCAATAAGGGCCACCTTGGGCAGGGAGGTTGCGCTGGAACTGGCAGATGACAAAGGATGATTGCTCATGGTGGCTCCTGCGGCGCGCTTTGCCTATGGACGGCAGGTTGCAGCCGCTTTGTCGTGAACAGTGTGCGCCGCAGTCCAGAGCATATCTATCTGCGGTTCGTTGGTATGCGGGCAGATGCTGCGCCCGGCGGGGATAAAACCCATGCGGGCATAGAATGCCAGGGCGCGGCTGTTTTTATCGTATACGGTGCAGCGGAGGCTGGCGTTCTTTTGATCGGGGAGTTCAGCCATCACCTGTTCCTGCACCAGTTCCAGAAGTTGCCGCCCAAGACCCTTGCCCCACCAGCGGGGCAGCACGAACAATCCCGCCAGATACGTGCAGTTGCCGTCCGGCAGGGTTGCGGCAAATGCGGCGGGCTCCCCATCGGCGGTCAGCAATAAGACCTGCGATGAAGGCAGGTAGTGCTCCGCCATAACTGCCCGCTGCCCGCGCCAGAACGCGGCAGGCACAAAGTCATGTCCTGCCAGAGAGGCCGCCAGCCAGATGTCGGCGCAGGTCGAATAATCCTTGGTAGATGCCGCCCTGACTGTTGTTACAGCCGGGCGTGGTGCGGCATGCCCTGCGGGGGCGGGAAAAGTTGTTGTTTTCATGGCCTCCCTCTGCTTAAGCGAGCAAGTGCAGCGCGTCAACAGCCGGGAACGCAGTACAGTCCCCGCGCTTGTGAAGCCGCGCGCGTTGCTTGGATTTGGAACAACATTGGTGTAGCGTGCCGCAATGGACAAAAAGAAAATACTCCTCGTGTCGTTAGGGCATTTGTCGTGCGATATTAATGGCGGTGCCTTGCCCGCCATACTGCCTTTTTTGCGGTCGGCCTTTGATTTGAGTTATCAGGCCACGGGCGGGCTGATGTTTGCCTACTCCTGCCTGTCGTCCATGATCCAGCCGCTGTTCGGCCTGCTTTCAGACAGGTTTTCCAAACCCTGGTTTATCCCAGTGGGCGTGCTGCTGGCGGGCTGCGGCCTCGCGGCCATTGGCTGGATGTCCGGCTACTGGGGGATATTTGCGGCTATCGGCCTGAGCGGCATTGGCGCGGCCCTGTTTCACCCGGAAGGGGCGCGTTTTGCCAATGCGGTTTCTGGGCAGAACAAGGGCACGGGCATGAGCCTGTTTTCCATTGGCGGCAATGGGGGCTTTGTGCTGGGGCCGCTGCTGGCCACGGCCTGCCTTGGGGCTTTTGGCCTGACAGGGACGACAGTTTTTGCCGTGCTGGCTGTGATAACCGCGAGCATTCTGGTGTGGTCCATCGCCCGCATGGGCGCTACCAAGAAGGTGGGCACAGCGGCAGGCGGCAAGGCCGGGCCAGCTTTTGCGGCGGAGGGGGAAACCCCCGGCGAGAACAACTGGCGCGAATTTTCAAAGCTGACGGTCTCCATCGTTACCCGTTCCATCACCTTTGTGGGCTTTAACACCTTTATTCCGCTCTACTGGGTCAGCGCCTTCGGGCAGTCCACGGCAACGGGCGCGGTGGCCCTGACCTTTTTCAGCGTATGCGGTGTTATCAGCAATGTTTTCGGCGGGATGCTTTCTGACCGATTTGGCTACCGCGCCGTCATCCGCGCGGTGTTCGCCCTGTTGCCGCCTGTGGTGGCGGCATTCAGCCTGAGCAACAACCTGTACGCGGCCTGGGCTTTGCTGCCCCTGCTGGGTTTTGTGCTGTACGCGCCATTCAGCGCGCAGGTGGTGCTGGGCCAACAGTATCTTGCCAAGAACATCGGTTTTGCCTCGGGCATTACCCTTGGACTGGCAACCAGCCTTGGCGGCGTGGTGGCCCCGCTGCTCGGCTGGATTGCAGACAACTACGGCATGCCAGCCACCTTTCAGTCGCTGGCGGCGCTTTCCATTGTGGGCGCGATTTTTGCCTATTCCCTCAAACCCGTATCCGTGAAGAAGGAAAAGAAGGCATGAACAACAGACAAAAAACGGAACCTCCCCATGCAGCGCATGCGCTGACGCGCGAAGTGCCGCTGATCGGCACCGTGCGTATCGTGGAGCGCGGGGGGAGCGTAATTCGGCTCGACCTTGGCTCCACGGCACCCTTTGAACCATTGAAAGATACTACGGAACAGGAAACGTCCTTGCTGAACGAAGCCTTCAAGCAACTGGGCGAATATCTGACCGGGAAGCGCCGCGATTTTGATTTGCCCCTTGCCCCGGAGGGCACGGACTTTCAGCGCGGCGTGTGGCGTACCCTGCAAACGATACCCTACGGGCAGACCCGCAGCTACAGGCAGGTAGCCGAAGCCGCCAATTGTCCCAAGGGATACCGGGCGGTGGGCCTTGCCAACAATCGCAACCCCATTGCCATATTCATTCCCTGCCACCGCGTTATCGGCGCGGACGGCAAAATGGTTGGCTACGGCGGCGGATTGCCGATCAAGGAAGCCCTGTTGCATCTGGAGGGTTACCTGTAGTCGCAGGCTTTTTCAGGCGGCACGTGTGCCGGTTTTGGGCCGTCCTTCGGGGCGGCTTTTTTTGCGCGCATAGCCCTTCCTGCCCGGAGGGCAAACCTGCGCCGGGCGCTGCATCTTCCCACTTGCGTTTCTCCGCATATGACCGCGTTTCTTGTGTTGCTATGTGTGCGTTCTGGGCTGGCGATAATGTTCGCAAATGATGTAATGCATTGAAAACATAATGTTAATTTGCATGCTGGTTTGTGCATAATCTGGCCCTGCGGGCGCATGGGTGAACCCCGGTTCCGCTATCGGGCAGAATGTCGGCATTGTGCGCAAGAACAAAAAATTGGCGTAGACATTGTTCAAAACTATAATAACAGAATGTAATTTTTATGTTTGTTTTGAACATTTCAAGGATGGACAGCCCTGCAACGTTGGGCAGGAACTCCAGCTCCTGCTTGCGGGGCACGCCCATTATCGCACGGCGCATAAAAAAGGCAGCGGCAGAATGAAGGGGAGCCTTCATCCTGCCGCTGCCAAAAATCCATGCCCTAAATGCGGGCGCTCAAATTGTGCGTAATTGATTTATTATCCTGTTATTATTGAAATAATTATTTGAATAAACTGTTCCTAACCACCAAAACCTTGCGCCAAGGGCATGGAATCTGCCAAGCTTCGTAAATTACGGGCACTGCGAACATTACAGACGCTGCGGGCGTACGGGCAGCATGGGGCCAAGGTCTATACCCGCAGGGCTGACCAGTGCGCGGAAGGGATACATCTCCACCCCTGCGGAAAGCGCTTCGTAAAACAGGGTGGCATAGGCTGGATCAATGAAATCCGCCGGAGCAAAGCATTCTCCGTCCGGGCGCTGCACCAGATAGAACATGGCTGCGCGTTCGCCGCAGGCCACAATGTCCATAAGTTCGCGCAGATGCTTTTGTCCGCGTTCGCTGGCTGCATCGGGAAAGCAAGCGGCGTTGTCTTCCACCATTGTGACGTTTTTGCACTCCACCCACAGGGGCGGCAGACCGGGGGCCGTGAGCAGACCGTCCAGCCTGCTTTGTCCGCGTTTGGCCTCGCGCACAATGGTGGTGTAGCCCTGCGCAAAGGGCAGGCGGCGCGCGTGAAAAGCCGCCTCAAGCATGCGGTTGGGGGTGCTTGTGTTCACGCCCACCCAGAAGCCGCTGGCAGGGGAGTGAGCGCCAGGTTCGTATGCGCCAGATCCGTGCGTGTTCTCAACCAGTTCAGGCACGGCCCTGCGCGCCAGCCACACGCATTCCTGCGTATATTTGAGTTTGCGGTCAGGGTTGCTCGCCGGGGATGCCAGCACCGGCGCGCCGGGCAGGCACAGGCCCAGCATGCTGCCCGAATTGTTGCTGTGCACCCACAGGTCTGCGCCCTGATGCTGCAGCAGCACGCTGAAGCGTTTGCGGCGCGCCACAAAGGCGGCCACAATGTAGTGGGGCGGCAAGGGCAGCAGCGGGGCAGTGCTGGCGGGGTCGGGCAGGCCTCCGCATGAGGGCCGGGAGATATCCGCAGCGGCTGTATGTGCTGCATTTTTGGGTTCAGAGCTCATTTACACCCCGATATGAAGCTGCTAGAAACAGCCAGTTGTGAGTACGCCTGCCGATTGCGGGTGCGTTGCATACGCCAAGGAGCCCCCTTATGCAGATTTCAGACCGTCTGAGCAGTATCAAACCTTCTCTGACACTAAGTGTCAACAGCCGCGCCCTCGAGCTTAAGGCCCAGGGCATTTCCGTAATCAGCCTTGCCGTGGGCGAGCCGGACTTTCCCACGCCCAAACACGTTTGCGAGGCTGCCAAAGCGGCTATTGACGACAATTTTTGCCGCTACACCGCCGTGCCGGGCATTCCCGAACTCCGCAAGGCAGCGGGCGCGTATTTTGAAAGAAACTACGGCGTTCCGGTTGCAATGGAATCCATTGTTATCGGCGCGGGCGGCAAGCACTGCCTCTATAATTTCATGCAGACCACGCTCAACCCCGGCGATGAGGTGCTTGTGCCTGCCCCGTACTGGCTCAGCTACCCCGATATGGTCATGCTGACCGGAGCAACCCCCGTGCCTGTGCTGGCCGGGCCGGAACAGGGCTTCAAGGTGACGCCCGCCATGCTTGAGGCGCACACCACGGATAAAACCAAGCTGCTCATTCTGAACTCGCCCAGCAACCCCACTGGCGCGGTCTACACCGAGGCCGAATTTACGGCCATCATGGATTGGGCCATTGCGCGCGGGCTGTTTGTGCTTTCTGATGAAATTTACGACCAGCTTGTGTTCGCCCCTGCCAAAATGACCAGCGCCATCAGCTGGTTTGTCAAGTATCCCGAGCAGGTGGCCGTGCTCAACGGCCTCTCGAAGAGCTATGCCATGACAGGCTGGCGCGTGGGCTTTTTGGCTGCGCACCCGACCCTGATCAAAAAGATATCGGCCATGCAGGGCCACAGCACCTCGAATATCTGCTCCATCGCGCAGAAGGCGGGCCTTGCCGCCCTGACCGGCAGCATGGAGTGTGTGGACAAAATGCGCGAGGCCTTTGTGCGGCGGCGCGATTTTGCCATGAAGATCATTGAGGGCTGGCCCTTTGCCATCTGCCCCAAGCCCGATGGCGCGTTCTATCTCTTTTTGGACGTTTCCAAGTGCTATGGCGGCAGCGTGAACAACTCCACCGACCTTTGCACCCTGCTGCTCGACAAAGCCCACGTGGCCGTGGTGCCGGGCGCGGCCTTTGGCGACGACAAGTGCATCCGCTTCTCTTACGCTGTGGGGGACGACGTGCTCAAGGGCGCGCTGGAAAGCATTGGCGCGGTACTCGCCGATCTGGCTGCGGAGCCGAAATAGCGCTGAAAACCGCGGCAGAATTGCCGCCAAAACCGCCGCTGTAAAAAAAATGCAAAATTGTATTGACAGTTAGGCTGGTTTTGGTCATTCTGCTTTTCGCCGTGGGGCTGTAGCTCAGTTGGGAGAGCGCTTGAATGGCATTCAAGAGGTCAAGAGTTCAATTCTCTTCAGCTCCACCAGATAGGTAATTAAAACCCCCGATCATTGAAAAATGGTCGGGGGTTTTTTACGTTAACTGCTTTCGCGCGATTAGCCCTATATTTTGATTTTTTTCTTACTTGTGCTTGGGGCACAGTTCTTCTATTTTTCGTTCTGTAAGTTGTGCAAAAACACTTTTACTATCGAGGCCACTGCTACATATTTTTTTAGTCGCGTCATCTTTCCACTCCAAATTACCAGCACCTGGAAATTTTAG